>JBILXT010000018.1:0-39110 GCA_044378235.1 Planctomycetaceae bacterium | reverse complement strand
ACGAACTGCTGATGTGGCTCATTCGAAACCCCGGGGCTTAACTCGAACAGCAGGCTCTCGAGCTTTCGATGGATGCGATTGACTGATCGACGCAGGGTCCCGATTATATGGCGGTTCCTCTGCGATCGCTGCGGGGCTTCTTCTGCGAAGTCCGGAGTTCGGCATTGATCGTTCACCATGCTCCTGATCTGAAGTTACTGCGAACCCATGAAGATCCTGTTTCTCCACGGCTGGCACTCAGTCCCTGGTGGTGTTAAGCCGACGTATCTGAAGAATCACGGACATGTGGTGATCAATCTGCACCTGGACGATGATGACTTTGCCGCTGCGGTTCTAGCAGCTCAGAACATTTATGATCAGACGCTGCCCGATCTTGTTGTGGGCTCATCGCGTGGTGGAGCGATTGCGATCAATCTGGATACCAGGAGTACTCCACTGGTACTGCTGTGTCCGGCATGGAAGAACTGGGGAACGGCAACAACAATCAAGCCGAACACAATTGTTCTCCACAGCCGTAGTGATGAGATCATTCCTTTTGAAGACTCTGAGGAGTTGATCAGCAACAGCGGTCTTGCGGCCGAAACATTGATCGAGATTGGTCGTGACCATCGCCTGGCTGATGATGAATCTCTGTCTGTAATGCTGTGGGCCTGTGAAGTGCTGGCATCGGGCGAACAGTTGCCGTGGCAGAACGAGGAATGGCGTTCGTATCCGGCTCCATCTCACTTTGGAACTGGTGTCTCTCAGGAAGAAGCCAGCTATGTCTGTGACGCGTGCGGTGAGGAAATCGTAATCCCGCTCGACCTTTCTGAGGGAACAAGTCAAACTTATGGCGAGGACTGTCCGGTATGTTGCCGAGCCAATACGATTCACGTACAGATTGATGACGAGGGGAATGCTTTGGTTTGGGCGGAACCCGAGCAGGACCATGACTGATTCGTTTTGTGTTTGAACTTGATGATCAGGTCACGCAGAGCAATTTGATGAATTGAGCGGAATGGATGCATGGAACTGCAGGAGGTAGAAGCGATCGCAAGGCAGGAGCTTCTGAAGCATGGCCTGACCTCATGGTCGTTTGGCTGGGCGAAGACGAAACGTCGTCAGGGAGTCTGCAAGTATCGCTCAAGACGAATCGAGATCGCCGAATACTACGCGCGGCACAATTCACGCGAAAAAGTGCTCGATACGCTGATGCATGAAATTGCCCACGCGCTGGCCGGTCCGAAAGCCGGTCACGGCCCGGTCTGGAAAGCGATCGCGAAAAAACTCGGAGCCATCCCGCGGGCCTACGATACCTGTCCGGAGACGGCCGTGATGCCGGGCGACTGGCAGGCCACGTGCGAAGCCTGCGGTCGGACATTTCACAAGTATCGTCGTCCTGCGCAACTGGATGGGTATCGCTGTCGATGTGTCGCACGCAAGGTTCTGAAATTTCAGTTTGCCGGTGATCCCTCAAGAAAGCCGCCGGATCCTCCATCGGCAGAGCAGACGGCCAGATGGGAAGCCTTGTGCGCAGGATGTGGCTCGACCCATCGCCGTCAACGCCGCCCCAAAGCCGGCCTCTGGCGATGCCGCTGTCCTCATCGCTGTGAACTGGTCTGGAAACATCGTGTGCCTCAGGAAGACCGGTCGACATAAGCTGGGAAATGTCCGGTCCACTAGTCAGCCTCTGCAAACGCCTTGTCGCCTCGAGCAATCACAAGACACGTCAGGGCCGCAGAGCAGCCGAAGAGAATGGAACTGCTGCCTGGCATCGACACAATCGCGATAGCAATGACACACCAGCAGACTCCTATCCAGCGATAAGCTGCCCAGAAGTTACCACTCTTTGCAAACAAGGCGACCGCAGAAATCGCCGCCCATAAACAATAAAACGCCGATAGTGTTTGGCCTGGATTTGCTCCCAGATGAATTCGGAGACCGATCAGGCCAGCCACAGAACCAAACGCGTGTCCGATCCAGATCGACCAGAGTTCTCGTCGTGCCGAGTGTGATTCGAGGTTTCTTTTTTGGCCGATAAAAAATGCGACAAACAGCGGCGCGTAGTTCGAAAGGACCACGCTCCAGATCCACGTCTCGCCAGCATTCTCACGTACCATGAACCATACGATGACATTGCTGACGATCATCCATGGCGCCACAATCATCCAGAGCAGATGTCTGAGCCCGGGGAAGTGCTTATTCCATCGCGGACGGTTTAACCACTGTGCCAGATCGTCCGCAAATTCGCGAGCAGACTGGTGTCGGGACGCAGGCTTGAGCGACATGGACTTCTGGCAGATTTCCCATAACTCCGGTGGAAGTGGAATCGAAACGAAATGAAGTCCCTTTTGAGTTTCCTTCAGTTCAAGCGGTGATCGGCCCGTCAACGTGGCCCAGAGCGTTGCCCCCAGCGAATAGATATCGGAGGAAACGGATCTGACGAGTGTCGCATCCTGTGGTCTCGCGTGAGACATCGCGGCGTGAAGAAGTTCCGGAGCCATATAAGCCGGAGTCCCGGCGACGCCGTCGATTGCCGCATCGTCCGCGGTTTCTGCACCTTGCAGGTCAAAATACTGGTTGAACTCCGCCAGTCCGAAGTCTGTGATCAGCGGCCGCCCCGAATGCTGCTCGATCAGAATGTTATGAGGCTTAATGTCTCCGTGGATCACGCCATGTTGATGCAGCCTGTCGACAGCTCTCGCGATTTTTTCGAGAACGCTCACGATCTGTTCGGTGGCCGTTGCGGCATGTCCACGTAGTTCCTGCAGTGAGATTCCTTCGACAAGTTGCATCGAAAACCACAGTCGTCCGTTTGCCTCGCCAACCTGATACACAGGCACGATATTCTCATGCGCGATGTACGCGGCCAGGCGAAGTTCTCGCTCAAAGCGAGACTGCATCTGCAGAATGGATTCCGGACTATCGCTCCAAAGACGATCGGGACGAATCACCTTGATCGCATCCATTCGGCGGAGTTTTCGATGCAGACCTCGGTAGACAACTCCCATGCCGCCGCGCCCAATTTCTTCCAGACTCTCGTAATCCGGCAATTGCGGTGGAAACTCATCTGTTACCAATGCCAGTCGTACCGGCGCAGCGAGATGGTCGATCAGGTTATACAGGCGACAATGCTCCGCCACCGCTTCGAGAACTCTGCTTTCGGAACCGGACGATGCCGCAGGAGCAGACTGCAAGCCGCTCTCAGCGATGCGTTCCAGGTGAGCGCGAGATTCGTTGTCATCGTCAGGGATGGAGCCGATGCGGGCAGACTCAGGCATGACTTTCATCCTCCAGACATTGCGCCAGTCGTTGACGCCCGCGATGCAGTAATCCGGCTGTGGCAGACTCCGAAAGCTGCAGCGATTCCGCCACCTCCTTCAGGGAATGCCCTTTCAGGTGTTTCAGGATCAGAGCAGCGCGCTGATTCTCCGGTAAGGTTTGCAGAGCACTCAGCAGGAGACACAGTTGCTCATTTCTCTGCAGGACTTCACTGGGCGACGTGTTCTCATCGACAAAGACTCTATCCAGACGACACCATGAATTCTCAAGCTCCGACAATGGCAGGCGTCGGCGAATGTCGTTTTTCTGCGCGTGAAGGTGCCTGATCGCATCCTGCATATTGTGCTGCAAAGCACTTCGCAGCCACGAAAAGATGACTGCGGCGTTCATCTGGACGAGCTGTTCCGCATGGCAATGTGCCTCCAGAAGTGTTTGCTGGACCAAATCTGATGCCTCGAGGTCTCTACGCAGAGAGGGCGAAATCATCGCTTCAGCCAGCGTCAACAGCATGGGCCGAAGCCGATTGAAAGTGGCTGCAAGATGGGATGCAGAGTCCGTCACATGTGGCCCTCAGAGAGAAAGGCGACATCCCCAACGCCGCAGTGCGCGGAAAATGGAAAAATTCCGGTAAGTCCGCGCACATTGGTGGTGCCGTTTTCGCCTTGTAACATAGAACCAGCGAATTCGATTACAATCAGGCGAGCAAAGTTTATGCGAATCGTAAATTTTGGCGGGAATATAGAGCTGAATCCGAGTGCTGCCTACGTCCCGGAAACGGAACAGGAAGTCCTGGAGATACTCGATAAACATCGAGGTCAGCGAATTCGCAGCGTAGGGCGTCTTCATTCGTGGAGCAGAGCGATTGAGGCGAATGATGTCCTGCTGGATCTGCGGAAACTAAATCATGTGATCACGCCCGAAGCAGCCGATCAGTTTTCGGTGAATGTTGGAGCCGGATGCCAAATTAAACGTCTTCTGGCAGAACTTGAACGCCAGAAAACCTGGACTCTTCCGTCGCTGGGACTAATCACCGAACAGTCCGTCGCCGGAGCTGTTTCAACCGCCACTCACGGTTCAGGTCGGAATTCTTTGTGTCACTATGTCATCAGTGTCAGGGTTGCTCACTATGACGCCATAACCAGTCGCGCGACGATTACGGACATCACTGACGGCGACGCACTTCGGGCTGCAAGATGCTCCCTGGGAAGTCTCGGCATTATTCTCAGCGTGCAGATGCAGTGTCGACCGGCTTATCATGTCGAAGAAAGCTTTCATGAGTATCAAGGTCTGGCGGATGTCTTTGCTGCCGAGGAACGATTTCCTCTGCAGCAGTTCTTCCTGGTTCCCTGGCGCTGGAGTTACATGGCGCAACATCGAAGGGAAACGGCGAACGTTTGTTCCAAATCTGCGTGGCTTTATCGTTGGTATCGTTTCCTGACGATCGATGTGGCGATGCACCTGTTGATTCTGCTGCTGGTCCGCGTGCTTCGCGCGAAGACGCTGATTCGTCTGACGCTCCGACGGATCATCCCGGCGTTTGTCGTTCGTGATTGGTTCGTCGTTGATCAGTCGACGCCACAACTGGTCATGGAGCATGAGCTGTTTCGCCATATCGAATTGGAACTCTTCGTCAGTCGTGAAAAACTGGCCTCGGCGATGTTCTTCGCTGAGCAGGTCTTGTGTGTTGCCGGAGGCTCATCGAAGACAACAGACGACGCATTGCGTATGCAACTTTCTCTGGTTGGACTGCAGGACGACTTGACTTCCCTCAGGGGAACTTACTGCCATCATTTTCCGATCTGCATCAGAAAAGTTCTGCCGGATGATGCATTGATCTCGATGTCTTGCCCAGGCTACGAATCGAGCGGCACGTCTGGTGATTCGCCATGGTATGCAATTACGTTCACTTGCTATTCACGAGGTCGGGAACGCGATGCATTTGAAGCCGTGGGGCGTTTCCTTAGTCGCAGCATGGCGGCCCTTTTTTCTGCTCGCCCACACTGGGGGAAGTTGTGCTATCTCCAGCCACCTGAGCTGCGCAAGCTTTACCCTCGTTTCAACGCTTTCCGCCAAGTCAGCAACGAGCATGATCCCGGCGGGAACTTCCGCAATGACTGGACGACGCGGCTGCTTGATGCAGAGTGAATAGCCAAACATTGATGGCTGCAATGAAACAATGACGAAGTCACTCGTCGCCCTTGCTGCCAGAATCGGCATAATCCGCCGCTCGTCATGGCTATCCCGTACGGGACGTGACCTTTCGCTGCTCTGGTACGCATCACCGTTCGATTCAAAGAACACCCGCGCTGTCGTTGCGCGCGGGAGAGCGGACTTTGATCGGGCCACGATGACTCTCAAAACCTCGACAACTCAGATCGCCATTGGCCTCGCTTCGCTGACGGTGTCCACATTGTTTACGGCGATGGTCATCGGAGTCATCCCGGATCATCGCAGTGAAACGTTGATGGCTCGCATGCGGCTGACGGAAAGCATTGCCGTCCATTTCTCCGCCACATCCGGCAAAGTCGATGCAAACACGACCGGACAGGTGCTCGCAGATTTGATTACTCGTAACCCCGATCTGCAGTCTGTCGGGATCCGTCAGCCCGATGGCAAATATCTCGTCGAAGCCGGGGAACATGCAGGCTATTGGGCCGAAGGAGTTCCGGAAGACAATTTGAATACTCAGATTCAGTTCCCGCTGTATACCGGCCCACAGCTTTGGGGAACGATTGAGGCTCGCTTCGTGCCGATCAATCGGCCCTGGTTTGCCGGTTATGGTCCCAGCAGAAAAACTCAGGCGATTGTGTTTGTTGGCATCGTCTGCACGCTGTTGTTCCATCAGTTCCTTCGCAAAGTTCTAAAGCAGCTCAACCCGACTCAGGCGGTCCCTCGTCGAGTTCACGAAGCTCTGGATGCTCTCGCGGAAGGCTTGCTGATTCTTGACGAACAGCAAAGAATCGTGCTGACAAACTCGGCGTTTACAACGGCGATTGGTCGAACTGGTCAGGCACTGATTGGCCAAACGATCAATATTTTCTCATGGACTCTGAAAGCGGGAACGGTCGTTCCGTGGGATCGAGCGTTACTGCAGGGAGAAACGGTGACCGGCGTTCTGATGCGATGCTCGGAAACCGCGGATCGCACGTTCTCCGTGAGCGCGGTGCCGATTCTGGATGAACACGGGACGACGCGCGGCACCATGGTCAGCTTTGAAGATGTTACCGAACTGGAACGGAACAAAGCCGAACTCGTCGGAATGCTGGAACAGCTGCGAGAATCCCGCGACGAGATTCAGCAGCAAAATCGACAACTGGAACGACTCGCGACAACAGATCCGCTGACCGGATGTTTGAATCGTCGCGCGTTCTTTATGAGATTTGAAGCCCAATGGAAGCTGGCCGAAAAGCATCAGCGTCCTCTGGCCTGTATTCTTGTTGACATCGATCATTTCAAGCAGATTAATGACAATCATGGTCACAGTACGGGCGACGAAGTCCTGCGATCGATCGGACAATTGCTGTCGACGTCCGTGAGTGAAATTGAAGCGGCCTGTCGTTACGGTGGAGAAGAATTCTGCGTCCTGTTACCCGGCGCAGACATCACCGAGGCTGCTCGACGCGCGGAACAATTACGCGTGACGATCGAACGCATGCCGTTTGAAAAGCTGTCGATTACTGCGAGCTTTGGAGTGTCGTGTACCTCCCAGAAAGCCGCTGCGCCACAATTGATGCTGGATCAGGCAGATGCCAGTCTTTATGCCGCCAAGCGAAACGGTCGCAATCAAGTGGTCTGCTTTGATCGAATGCCAACGGAGATTACCGAGCGAGCCAGGTCCGATCGACGCAAGACGTTTACCCCGGAAGGGAAGAATACTGTCGACAAACTGGACGTGATTCCGTTCGAAGCAGTTTCAGCATTGTTGTCCGCGTTGTCGTTTCGAGATGTTGCGACGGCGGAGCACAGCCATCGAGTGGCGGATCTGTGCGTGAAGGTCGGTGAAAAGCTGCTGTCGAAAGCGGAGTGTTATCGTCTGGAAGTCGCCGCATTGTTGCATGACATCGGAAAGGTCGGCGTGCCGGACGCAATTCTGCGAAAGTCCGGAGAACTCAACGCGGATGAATGGCAGCTGATGGATCAGCATGAGCAAATGGGCGTGGAAATTGTTCGCAAGGCCTTCGCTTCGCAACAACTCGCGGAGATCATTCAGAACTACCGAGCCTGGTTCAACGGCTGTTCTCGCAACCCGGCGTTACCTGCGGGCAATGCCATTCCGATGGAAGCTAGAATTCTGGCCATCGCGGATGCCTGGGATTCGATGACCACCAGTCGCCCGTGGCGTCCTGGTCGAACGTTTGAATCAGCCGCCGTCGAACTCAAACGTTGTGCGGGAAGCCAGTTTGATACGGAATGTGTTGAACACTTCCTGAGAATCCTTCGCGAAACATCAGCCTCACAACCCGCGACCGAAATGTCAGCCGATGCCAGATCCATTAATGAAGATCTGGCCGAGATTACCACATCTCTGGAAGCCCAGAACTTCGAACGCATTGCCACGATCACTGATCATCTGCGTTCAGCGGCCAACAGACTTGGAGCTAAAAACGTCACCGCCCAGGCTGATCGACTTCGATCCGCGGTCATGTCCGATGCTGATCTCCTGAGTATTCTCCATATCACTCGTGAGTTAACCACCGAGTGTCGCCAATTGCAGCAATCCGCACCGACGGCTAAACGACCGACTGCTGAGTAGCATATCCGTTCAGTAACGTGCGCAATCGCCCACACCAATGGCTGACAGCAGTCTCAGGGTTAGATCCGGAAGTCTCCACAGGTCCATCGCTTGTCACGTCGCCCGAAATAGACAACATGCAGGCTCAATGCCTGTTTGTGAACGGAGCCCCTGCGATGCTGATGCTGAACCGGTCGGAACGTGCGACGAGTCTCCAACAAAGCGCGATGCCATTCTGCATGCGGTTATTCCGGGTTATTCAGTTCATGGCTATTGGCATTCTGTGCTCAAAGCTGGCAACAGCTGACGAGCGACCTGCACTTCCTCGCAGCCAACCCGTTGAACCCGCGAAGGCTACCTCCACGTTTGCACTAAAGGATGGCTTTACGATGCAGCTGGTGGCGGCGGAGCCGCTGGTCACGGATCCGGTTGCCGGAGCATTCGATGAAGACGGACGGCTCTATGTCGTCGAAATGAACGATTACCCGTACACCGACAAATCGACCGACAAGCCCAACGTCGAACGCACGGGTGACCTGCCGATCGGCAAGGTACGACTTCTTGAAGATACCGACAACGACGGAGTCTTCGATAAGAGCCTGATCTTTGCTCGCGACTTTTCCTGGCCCACGGGCATTGCGGTTTATCGCGGCGGTATCTTTGTCGCCGCAACTCCGGATGTCTGGTACCTGAAGGATGAAGATGGCGATGGGCAGGCTGACACGCGCACGAAGATCTTCTCCGGCTTTCGAAAGCTTAATGTACAGGCCGTCGCCAATAATCTTATCTGGGGGCTTGATCACAAAGTCTACGGAGCTGGCGGCACCAACGGCGGGAAAATCATCAACGGCATCAATGAGTCTGTGCCGGCTGTTACGATTTCTCGTAACGATTTCTGTTTCGATCCGATAAATCCCGCCTTCGAACTGCTCTCGGGAGGCGCTCGCTTTGGCAACACATTCGATGACTGGGGCAACCGCTTCATCTGCAATATTCGCAATCCCATTCAGCACATTGTGTTGCCTCAGCAGGCTGTTGTTCGCAATTCGGCTCTGAATGTGGGCAGCCCGATGAACGATGTAGCGGTGGCGGGTGATCAGATTCCCGTGTTCCGCAGCAGTCCGCCGGAACCCTGGCGAGTCGTCAATGCAGCACGCTTGTCCAACCAGGGCGATCCTCGCATGCCGCGCAGCGAAAAGAATGCCCAGGGATTTATGACGTCAGCCTGCGGAGTCACCATCTACCGAGGCGACGCGTATCCGCCGGAATTTCGGCAGCAGGTTTTTCTGGCTGAGGTCGCTGGTAACCTGATTCATCGACAGCACATGTCTGCAACCGGTGTTACGTTCACCTCGCAGCGAATTGATGATAAGTCCGAGTTCATGACATCAACGGACAATTGGTTTCGACCAGTCAATTTCCTGCATGCGCCCGACGGGACTTTGTACGTTCTGGATATGTACCGCGAAACAATTGAGCATCCCTGGTCCATGCCGGACGATCTCAAGGCTCTGCTGGATCTGGAGAACGGTCGCGATCGTGGCCGCATTTATCGTCTGACGCCTCCGTCATTTGAACGACGGGGGAGTCCTAAACTCTCCTCCGCCTCGACGGCCGAACTCGTGGCCTTGCTGCAGCACCCCAACGCTTGGCATCGCGAGACGGCTCATCGATTGCTGTTCGAACGGCAGGACGCAGCCGCAGTGCCGTTGTTAAAGGCAATGTTCAATGAGAAAACAACTCCGCTTGGTAAGGTTCACGCCTTGTGGAGTCTGCAGGGAATGTCACAGCTGGACGAGTCGCTGTTGATTGCAGCACTTCATGATCCTGCCGCCGAAATTCGCGAACAGGCCGTAATTCTGGCGGCTCGCAAAAGTACGACACCAGAAACTCCAAACGGCGCGATTCATACAGATGCTGTTTACACGAACCTGCTTCAGCTGGCGGCCGACGAATCTCCTCGAGTTCGCTATCAGGTCGCACTCGCGCTGGGTGATCATTCCGATGCTGCGAGCGTGGCGGCGCTGATGTCGATTGCCCGGCGAGATGCGGCGGATCCATGGATGGTGATTGCAGCGTTGAGTTCTTCGAGTGAACTGGCAACTCGCCTGCTTGATCAGGTCTTGCAGGAGCCCGATTTTCTGTCGAATGCTCAGAACCTGCCGTTGCTGAAGCAAATGGCCAGCGTCACCGGAGTGCAGAAGAATCCTGAGCAGCTTAAACTCATCGGCGAGCGGCTGCAGAATCTGCCCGGAGAGATACGTTCAGCGGCAGTGATCGAAGAACTCCTGCTGGCCCTGGAAGATGGCCTTCGTCGCGGCGGCAGTCGATTATCAGCCATATGGTCACAGACTCCGGCCGAAGCGCTGCTGACCGAGCGAATCCAGCAGGCCAGTGGCTCTGTCAAAGATCCCGCCAAGCCAGTGAATGAAAGGCTCGCCGCATTAAAAGTTGTTTCGCTCGGTGACGCATCAACCATCAGACAGGCGACTGCAGACCTGTTGACGACTTCGCAGCCTGTCGAGATTCAGACGGCGGTGGTGAAGGCATTGTCCGCGGATCAGGACGAATCGACCGCGTCAACTCTGCTGGCAGCATTTTCCGGGACTACTCCAGCCGTTCAGTACGAGATCATCGAAGCGCTGGCCGGCCATAATCAGCGATTACCAATACTGTTCGATGCAATTGCGGATGGTCGCATCTCCGCAGCACAGATGACGCCGCTTCGTCGCACTCTGTTACTGAATCATGCCGACGAAAAACTGCGTGAACGAGCAAAGTCATTGCTGGCACTGGATCGTCAGACACCTCGACAGGACATCATCAACGCCAATGTTGACGCCACAAAACTGCCGGGCGATCTGCTCAAAGGTAAAGCGCTGTTTGTACGGGAGTGCTCGGCCTGTCATCGGATCGGCGAGACTGGAATTGAGGTTGGCCCGAGTCTGATTACGGTTCGTCACCGCACGGCGTCCGAACTCCTGACTCAGATTCTTGATCCAAATCGCGAAGTTGGTCCCAACTATATGCAGTTTGCCGTGGCCTTGCATGACGGTCAGGTGCTGGCTGGAATGATTGCCGAAGAATCACCTGTGAGCCTCACATTGAAACAGGCCGAGAATAAGCAACAGACGCTCCAGCGAGAACAGATTGCTGAGATCAAGGCAACCGGATTAAGTTTGATGCCGGAAGGATTTGAGAAGAAGTTATCCCCGCAGGACTTCGCTGATCTCATCGCGTTTCTTCGCGGCGGCTAGTGCTTTGTCACGCTTCAATTCTGGGGTAGTGGACCTTGCTAAAGGTCCTGCGGCCGCGGGAGCCAGATAAAGGTGCTGCAGCCGGGGGATCTTTAGCAAGATCCACTACCTCCACCCACGTTGTTTATCTTGACCGAGCACTAGTGACATGTCCTGACTTATCAACCCCTCTGCGCAATTCAGGTTGACGTTATTTCTCCACTCCGGAGCGTCAATTCAGCTCCTCGCGACTTGTGATCTCACGATTGCGGCGGTTCCACCAGAACGGAAACTCCGGCTCCGAAATCTCAATGCGGAACTTTAAGTCATCAGGACATTTCGCAAGAAGGATCCGAATCACTTCGCGTTGAAACCGGTCTTCGGGATACATCGGCGATCTTGTTTGTTCCAGAGACCAGCGATCCAGCTTGATCGTACACCATTCACTCAAAGGCGTTGGCTCGGCGATGACTGATTGAACCTCTGTCGGCATTAATCCTCGATCTGTTACATGAACCTGCAGAATCCAGTTCTCCGGACGCGGAGAATACAATTGCCAGGAAGGCCAGTTATCTGCAAAGCCCAACAAACCTGACAGAGGAAACAGCCAGATCATTGCAACCAGTGTTCTCACGAAAACTGACGACCGAGCTTCCTCATTCTGCCCTTGCGGAGGCCAAAGAAACAGGATTGGTATCAGACATAAGAAGCACATATTCCACAGTAGAACTCCCGCGTGATGGTTTAAACCAAAAGGACCAAGAGCTAACAGCAGAGAGCAATGCAGCACCAGGCTTCCAATTGCTCCCCAGCGAGAGGTGGCGGGAAACACCAGCAGAAGTCCTACGAGAAATTCTCCCAATGTCATCAGAGTCGAAAACCTTGAGATGACTTCGGGGGTCATCTGCCAGCCAGGCTGCCCGACGAAGACAAGGAGTTGCCTTACGATGATTCCGGAGATGCCTTCATCCGGTGTCATCGAGATTCTCGATAACGCCGAACAGACATAAACCGCAGCCACGGTCTGTCTCATCACTCCCGGCAGCATATTTCGCGGCACCATCAGGAGCCACGCAAAGCTCAGCATCGTCAGACAGTGCCAGGACTGAAGGCGATGCTGATTGGCAAACACAAGAAGTCCACCGCAGACTAATGCCACGAAGGCTGAATATGTCAGCAGCCGTGTTCGACTTTGAACCGGCACGACAACTACGACGGTGCAGGACATTAGTAAGCCGATGGACGCGACGCGAGAAGCGATCACAGGGACTTCCATCAACAGCGGGACCGACGGAAAAGCAGACGCTCCCAACCATAATGGATACGTAAACAGAATCAGGATGATTTCAAACGCCGCAAGGCATTTTACAGCCACGACCGCACGCGATTCCGAGTTGATTGCCAGATGGTTCCCGAGTACTAAACTGTGCGGCGGACTCACTTTTTTCCTCGTCTGCGTTTCTGCGCCGCATGAGTTGAGTCAATGAGGCAATCAGGATGAATATCCGGTTGCGGAGCAACTACTTGTGATCGTCGAATTTCCCCGAGGCGGAGATCGCCATTTCCGGGTTCTCGGCGATCCCCAGCTGTCATCTCCGAACTCCATCTTAACTTCAGTGGCTGACTTCCGGCCACTCGTATCAGGAGATTGCTCGCAGATGCGAATGCTCTCCTTACAAATCCAGAATCAATGGCCATCGACACTATGAAGACGTTGTTAGTGACAGGAACAGACACTGGCGTTGGAAAAACGTGGGTCACGTCACTCTTGATTCGCCAGTTCCGTCAACGAGGCTTAAGCACAGGAGCATACAAACCCGCCTGCAGCGGCGCGGAGACGAACTCAGCTGGCGAAAGTTTCTGGTCTGACGTTGAAGCATTACGTGCCGCGTGTGGAAATCATCCCGATGAGGATCTGGTCTGCCCTCAACGTTTTCAGGCCGCGGTTGCCCCCAATGTCGCTGCAGGACTGGAAAATCGTTCTGTGGACGACCAGCTGCTGGTTAGTGGCGCAGACCGCTGGAAATCTTATGTCGACTGGCTGCTGATTGAAGGCGCCGGCGGCGTTTTTTGTCCTCTGTCCGATCACATGACAGTAATGGACCTGGCCACAACATTGAGGACTCCGGTCATCGTTGTGGCAGCCAACCGACTGGGCGTCATCAATCACACTCGTTTGACGGTGGACGCTCTGATTTCTCGCGGACTGAACGTGCGAGCTATTGTGCTGAACGAAATCGCTCCTGAAGCTGGCGACATGGCAGACGCATCGATTCCCTCGAACGCGGATCAGCTGCAGCATTGGCTTCCGAATCTGCCAATGTTCCACTGTGCATGGCGAGCAGACAAACTGAGCGGAGTGACAACTTCCGTCGACATCGTGGACTTCCTGACGGACAGCTAGGCGACGGTTGTGACCTAAAGCTGATGCAAGAATCCGTTGGTCGATGATTGCATCAGACGGATGCAACAGGCAAATATTGAACACAGGCCGACAATCGTGATGACAGTCGGCCTGTCGTTCACCAACGTGCTATTTCAGCGAAGGCAGCTGATAGCCTTCTCGATTTACGCGAATCCGATAAAGGCTGGAACCTGCTGTGATGTAGAGCAGATTCGCATCTTTGCC
Source organism: Planctomycetaceae bacterium (assembly GCA_044378235.1). Lineage (GTDB taxonomy): Bacteria > Planctomycetota > Planctomycetia > Planctomycetales > Planctomycetaceae > SXXK01. Next base: position 25,252 of record JBILXT010000018.1, on the reverse strand, counting down.
TCTCCCAAACCCTACGTTCGTGGGGATTTCCGTTTTGATGTAAGCCAGTTCTTTGCCTTCTGGCGAATACACGCAGATCCCCGGTCGGTTCTCGGCTCGTACGGCGACATACAGATTTCCGTCCTTGTCAACGACAAGTCCATCCGGCCCATCGTAAGGAGCATAGTCGACCAATGTCTTGCGGAACTTCGCCGTTCCATCTTCGGCAAGATCATAAGCCAGCAAAGCCATCAGCCCCTTTCGCAATGGAGCACTGACTTTGTCCGCCTGCTCCTCGCCGGTTGCGAGCCGTTCGATGGCCGTGCCACCATTTTCATTGCTGACGACATAGAGCGTTTTCTGATCGGGTGAAACGCAGACACCATTGGCTTTGCCGGCATCGGAAATGATGCGATGCAAAGAACCGTCCGGATCAATCCGATAGACGCCAACCACCGGCTGATCGATCGCTTCATGGCCCAGATAACGTGGATCGCTGAAATAGATGCGTCCTTTTTCGTCGATCGTGATGTCATTGGGTGAATTCAACTGACGCCCATCGAACAACGCCGCAATGATCTGTGCTTTTCCTGTCTTCATGTCGGTCCGAGTTACACGGCGACCACCGTAGTCTGCTCCTTCGGCCACAATCATATTGCCAGCCGCGTCAAACTTAATGCCGTTGGACATTCCGCTTGGTGATCGGAAGATCGACGTCGTTTTTGAGGCCGGATCAAACTTCCAGATGAAGCCCGCATCAATGGCTCCTTTGGCGTCGCGAGATTTATGGGAAAACGTAATCTCGCTGAAATACACCATGCCGTCCGGAGCAACCGACACTCCTTCAGTCAGAACCTTGCCTTCAAAGAGTTTTTCCAGGACCGCATCCGGAGGCACAATCGGCTCATCGGCCATACCGATGTTCATTCCGGCAGAAATCACCAGCACACCGACAGCCAGTCGAAACAACACAGACGTCATTCGCATTCGGTTCAACATCGGATTACCTTCTGGTCAGGAAAAGGTGGAGCCGACAGTGTGTCAGACAACGGGAACTCGTGAAGCTTCTGCATAGCCATCACCCATGATCTTCAAAGAATCGTCAGGGGTTTGCGGCACAATTAGAACGCCTGACAAAACCGGGACTGGCTCCCGTCGAGATTCGCAGATTACTGAATACTGTGACGGTGAAGGGTGCCTGTCCCGGTTTTGTTAGTGCCTCTAAGTCAGGTTGACCTGAAAACAAGCACACTGCAGCAGGTTTGTTCTAACGCGGAATATGAAAACATCAAGCCGCAATGCGTTTCAACAGCCTGTGCGATGAATATACTGTGGCACCGCAGCATGCTGCACAGATGAAAACACAACCAGAATTCAACCACCACTTTGGAGTGAAAACGATGAACCGATCACTGGGAAATGTTATTGCGGATTCACTGGAACTGTCCGTCGGTTACGGTGAACGACTGCTGAAGGATGTCACATCTCAGAACTTTGCACGGTATGCAACCCCCGGCGGAACTCTGATCGAATCCAATCATCCGGCATTTGTTTACGGCCATCTGGCACTTTACGGACCTCGTATTCTGACTCAACTGGGTCAGTCCGGCCCGACAGCGCCTGCCAATTTTGAAGCGGTGTTTTCGAAAGATGCCAAGTGCGTCGATGATCCTGCGGGCTCTGTCTATCCTGCGATGGAAGTCGTGACAAAAGCCTTCTTCGAAGGTTACAAGGCCGCTGCCGCTGCTTTGCGATCAGCTCCGGATTCTGCTTTTGAGGTGCCAAATCCGATGGAAGGCCGTATGGCAACTTTATTTCCCACGCTGGGTTCTTTGCACACGTTTTACTGCGGCGGTCACCTGATGATGCATCTCGGCCAGATCAGCGCGTGGCGCAGAATGATGGGACTGGGAGCTGCGTGATTGGGCACCTGAGTTTGTTTACCGCTCAGCCGAAGTCGCCGGCTCACGCACCAGCCGGCGCCTCCGGCTGGGCGGTAAACGCTGAGGTCGATAAGTTGACCATTTGGTATCGTCATTTTCACGACATGGGGTAATCGAAGGTGAAATCTACTTCTGCGGGCTTCGCTGTTTTAATCTGGTCTCTGGCCATGATTGTCGCATACTCAACGGCAAACACGGTCATTGCGTTCGATGAAACAAAGCCGGCCGAAGCCGTAGAGCAGCCTCTGACCGTAAATCTCTGGCCGCCCGACAAGGCCCCAAACGGCGACGGAACGTTTGCTGCTTCAGACGCAAAGATCACAGTGCATCTGGCGAAGGAGCCTAACGGCGCTGCGATTGTGATTTGTCCTGGCGGCGGTTACGGTGGCCTTGTCACCGGCGCGGAGGGTCATGGAATTGCAAAGTGGTTGAATTCACATGGCATCACGGGTGTTGTCCTTGAGTATCGCCTTCCTGCTGGTCGCTCATTTGTTCCCCTGCTGGATGCTCAGCGAGCCATTCGAATCGTTCGAGCCAGATCGAAGGATTGGAAGATTGAGGCCAACCGCATCGGCATCATGGGATTCTCCGCCGGTGGACATCTGGCTTCGACCGCGGCCACTCATTTCCAGGATGGTGACTCGACCTCAGCGGATCCACTGGAGCAGCTTAGTTGTCGCCCGGATTTTGCTGTGCTCGTCTATCCCGTGGTTACGATGGGCGAAAAAACTCATGGTGGCTCACGAACAAATCTGCTCGGGCCAAATCCAACGCCGGAAATGATTGAACTGTTTTCCAATGAGAAGCAGGTGACCGAACAGACTCCGCCCGTTTTTCTGACTCATGCGATTGATGATGCTCCCGTGCCCTGTGAGAACAGCAAAGCACTCTATGAGGCTCTTCAGAAAGCTGGCATTGCGTCAAGGTATCTCGAACTTCCCTCGGGCGGCCACGGGCTCAACGGTTACAAAGGCCCGATGTGGGACGCATGGCAGAAGCAATCACTGGAATGGCTGGCCGAATTAAAACTCATCCCTGCCATTGAGAAATAGCGGACGGGCCAGGGTGTTCCGAGTCATACCTCGTCCGTCGCAGCCTCAATCGGCGATTGCTGCAACAATTGAAATGCGAGGTACAAACGTTTGATCGCAGAGCTCGCCGAAAGATGTGAAAAACGCAGCACTTCATCGCGTCCAAAACGACACTTTCCGATGGCTTCAACACCTCAGGCTCCATCGCTTAAAAAAATAGACGACTAATCCCTGTCGTCGCCTGACGAGGGCAGTGACGCGAACTGCAATAGCATGCGTCGGTCGATGTGACCGGAGCAGTTTCGAACTGCCACGGAGCTTACTGCGGACGGTCTCACGACGGTCTCACCGGAGCAGGCTTCTGCGCTTTACTGTGCTCGCATTCAGATTTGGTTCGGTTGTTACCTGATTGTGAAAGAATACGCTGCGATGAAGGTTGGCGATTGGTGATCGACAGCCTTTTTCACTTCAGGTCTGCGGCGAAGCCGATACGTTGATAAAGAATGCTTGTTTGATGACACGCTGAACGTCGGTCTTTGCGGCGACCAGTGCCTCGGCAATCACGTCGAAGCCGCGTGAAAGAGTGGTATTTCCGCCGCAAATCGTTTGTTGGCGAGAGTTGGAAAGATTGGCTGGCTGACCGAAGCGAACAGCGTGACGTCAATCACGTGGCTCTGGCAACTTCAGGATGACAAAGATGCCAATGCCTGCAAAAACAGAGACAATGAGCGCCGGGACGAGTGAAAATTGCGTGAAGTACAGAGAACAGCCAATCGCGATTAAGACAACGGAAATTGCCTTAGCCTTAACATCGTGGCGAACTCCGCCTTTGACCTGCCAGTCGAAAAGTATCGGGCCGAAAAGTTTCGATTGCAGCAAGCGTTCGTTGAGTCGTGGATAAGACCGCATGAGAAAGTAGCTCGTCAGCAACAGGAATGGTGTTGTCGGCAGCCCCGGCACGATTACACCAGCGATAGCCAATACAAAGAATCCACCGGCTGACAACAGATACAGCACGCGGCGCACACCAGACACAGATTGTGTCGCCGCTACTACGCAGGATCGGTCAACGTCGGGCCGTGATGAGCGCAAATGCGACGATTTAAGGCGTAGATGGTCTGTCTGGATGGTCTTCATCAGTCACAAGGTTTCAATTGAAGTATTCGGTCACATCGCGCGTGGTTGTCTCGGAACTCGTGGATTGAGGTAGGAGACAACAGGTCCAACTTGTAAGTCGGAAACATGCTGCCAAGCGTTGTGGCGGATTCCGGGTGCTCAAGAACGTCGGGAAGACACTTCTGAATGACTTGAAGCATCAATGCGACAGACACGGAGGCTCCGGGAGAAGCGCCGAGAAGTGCGGCAATGGTCTTTTCTTTGTTCGTGACAATCTCCGTACCGTAATGAACGATCCCGGCCTCACCGTCCGTCCGCTTGATTGCCTGAACGCGAATTCCTGCCTCCATCAATCGCCAGTCTTTCCGGTCGGCTTCGGGATAGAATGTGCGGAGCAATTGCATCCGACTTTCCATGCTCTGAAGCCCCTGCTGAATCAGGTATTTCACCAGCGGCAGGTTGTAAGCTCCGACCTTCAACAGTGAAGCAATGTTGTCAGGACGGACTGAAAACGGCAGATCGGTCAGGCGTCCTGTTTCTTTCAGGAAGCGAGTCGTCCAGGCAGCGAATGGGCCGAACAACAGAGCCTTCCTGCCGTCGATCACCCGCGTATCCAGATGCGGTACAGCCATCGTCGGCGCCTCGCCCTGTGCCTGACCGTAGACCTTGGCCTGATGCTGAGCCACAATTTTCGGATCGTCGCACACCAGCCACTGGCCACCGATCGGAAATCCGCCGAAACCTTTGCTTTCAGGAATCCCCGATTTCTGCAACAGCGGCAGACTTCCGCCACCGGCCCCGATAAAAACGAATGCTGCCGAGCTCTCTCGAACTTCATTCCGACGAATGTCCTTCACTTGGACGTTCCAACCATTTGCTTCCTTTTGGATTCCGATGACGCGATGACTTGTGGCGACTGCACAATCGTGCTGACAGGCCAGCCAGTTGATGAATTTTCGCGACAAAGCTCCAAAGTTCACATCCGTGCCGTCGTCCATGCGCGTTGCGGCGATCGGTTCATCGTCTCGACCATTGATCAGCAGAGGCGCCCACTTTTGCACTTCCGCCCGATCTGTCGAGAATTGCATCCTGTCAAAGAAGTGATGAGCCGACATGGCGGCGTGTCGGTCTCGCAGAAATTCGACCTGTGATTGTCCTCGGACGAAACTCACGTGCGGAACAGGATGGATGAAATCCCGCGGCGAATCGATCATTCCTTCCGAAACAGCGAAAGCCCAGAATTGTCGTGACTTCTCAAACTGGTCATAAATGGCGATCGCGTTAGATACGTCGACATGGCCGTTCTCGTCTCGATTCGGTGTGTAGCTAAGTTCGCAAATGCCAGCATGGCCAGTCCCGGCGTTGTTCCATGCGTTCGAGCTCTCCTGTGCAAGTTCGTCAGACGCCTCGTAGACCTGAATCTTCAGTTCAGGCCGCAGGCATTTCAAGATCGCGCCCAGATTGGCCGACATGATGCCACTACCGATCAGAATGATGTCTGCATTATCGCTGCGCATGGACTAACTGTCTTTCCTGCACGGACGCTCTCAACGAAGGTCACGAGTGGTCAAATGAAAGGAAACACCCCTTCGGCTTGTTATAGACGTTTCATCCCGGTTTTAAAGCCGCGCCAAATTCATCGCCAACCGCACAAACATTGATAGGGAGCGACTGACGACACCCTTATCGAAACCTGCCGGGGACGTGGACTTTATCCAGATCATCTCGGTGAAACGGCTGTCAATGAATCGACAGAGAAAACGTCCATAGCCGTTTTGTTACGATTGCGAGGGGCGGGCATAAACGCGAGAGTGTTACTGAGCCCAGCGCCACTTGCGAGTTACTGGTTTTTCAACGGACGAAATCCCCAAAGCGGAGGAAGACATGGCTGAGAGCGGACGTAGTGTGACGGCGTTGGTTCCCACTCGAACGCAGGGCTTAACGCAACTTAACGATCTGGCCGAAGTCATTGGGAGCTATGCGTCCGCACGTAACTACGCTGATGGGCTGACGACGAGTCGTCTTTCCCCATACATCCGGCGGCGGCTGATTCTGGAGGAAGAAGTTTTCGCGTTCGCTCTCACGGTCGGAAGATACGCTCGGATTGAGAAGTTTGCACAGGAAGTCGTCTGGCGAACGTACTGGAAGGGTTGGCTCGCAGCCCGGCCGAGCGTTTGGGCAGCCTATCTCACACGACTTCGAACGCTCGACGAGACGCTTCCCAAGTCGGACCAGGATCATGTCGAGTGTGCGATCGCCGGGACGACGGATTTGCCGTACTTCAATGCATGGTGCGACGAACTCACGTCCACAGGCTATCTTCACAACCACGTCCGAATGTGGTTTGCTAGCATTTGGATATTCACTCTCCGGCTTCCATGGGAGATGGGAGCTCGATTCTTTCTGGACCACCTTCTTGACGGCGATCCAGCTTCCAACACGCTCTCATGGCGATGGGTGGCCGGGCTTCAAACGCCGGGAAAACACTACCTCGCGCGGGCGGATAACATCGCGAAGTATACAAACGGTGGATGGGTACCGAAGCCGGGCGAACTTAATGAGTCGGCTAATCCGATTCGGGACGACGGACTCGCGCGAATCCCCGCAGTAAAGCCGGCTCTCGGACCTGATGCGGGCCAGGTACAACCGCGGGCGGTGCTCCTGCATGATGAAGACTGCGGGCCGTTGCCAGATAGCTGGGCTGCGGTCCCGGCCGTTCGATTCGTCGTCACTGACAGGCTGCAGCATTGTCCGGGCAAGTTAGTGGACAAGTGGATCGCCGGCGCATGCGCTGATGCCGAAGCCCGCGTGGGGACCGTGACGCTCGCTCGAAGCGCGGAAGAAGTCACCGACTGGTGTCGGGTAAACGGGGTGGTTGAGGTGTGGGCATTTCGGCCACTCACAGGATTTGTCGGCGACGCTTTGGTCGTCCTCGCAACTGGACTGGCAACCACTGGTATTAAGCTCCACTACGCTGATCGAGGCCACGATATCACGTTCTTCCCGATGGCGACCAGGGGATTCTTTCCATTTTGGGAAGCAGCCTCCGTCACGCTCCGCCGTCGCTGAATGTAACTTGCCCACGGTGAGAGTTCCGAGTTCTCACGAACTCGGCTACAAGAGACACCTCCCCTCAGCCTCGTTATATTGGTGTGCCGGCGATGGTGGCGATGGTGGCGATGGCGGCGATGGCGGCAGACCTCGCCTCCGCGATCCGCGTCCAGACGAGGACGCAAATCGTTGCCATGTCCCATTTTCCATCGGGCTGGACGATCAAAACCAATACTCACGCGAATGTCGGCCTGTTCGATGCACTCGTCGTAACACTTCCAACGCCGCAGTCGGCTGAGTTCCTGCTGTAACCTCACCGCCCACCGCTGGCGCTATAGCCACAGTTCAGACGCTGACGACCGAAGGATGCTGTTCGATCCCGAGGTCGGACTGGCGGTGTGCGGAGACTGGCTCGCCGGCGGGCGGGTTGACGTTGCATTCCTTTCAGTTGTCGGAGCTGCTGACGCGATTTGCGACTCGAAGGGCTTCAAGTTGGGCGAGCCGAGGTCGTAATCACATGCTTGAAACATCCGAAAAAGGTCTACGATCGCTGTGATGAAGAGCGAAGAATCAATCTCTCGAGCTCACACTCAGAAACGTGCAGGCATTCGAAGGTCTGGCGTCTGCTCCGACATTGCCACAATCGACCTGCGCGAATCCGCGCGCAGGCTTCTCATGGTCGATAAGATGTTAACCTACCGAAAGAGCTTAGCTGGTCAAAGGGGATACCGTTGACTCGATCCGTCGCCGTCTGGTGGGTCAAGCGCGATGCCCGACTGACCGACAACGTATGCCTTGCCGAGGCGGAGAGACTCGGTCTTGAGGTGTTGCCCTTCTTCTGTTTCGAGTTGTCTTTGCTCGCAGCAGACGACACATCCGATATGCACACCAACGCTCAATGGCAGGCATTGTCTGGATTGCGAACGACGCTCCGCAAAGACAACGCAGATGTCGTCATCGCGCATGGCGAGGCATTGGAGAAGTTGGCCAAGTTACATGCCCTGGTGCCGTTCACTCATCTTCTCTCCCATGAAGAAGTCGGCAACGAGATCACGTTTCGTCGCGACCGGGCCGTGGCGGCGTGGTGTCAAGAGCGGGGCGTTGCATACCACGAGTTTCCACAGTCGAGCGTACGTCGGGGTGGAGTGAACCGCGACCGTCTGCAGGAAATGTGGCGGTCCCGAATTGTTGATGCACGCCCGCTTCCAGTGCCTGCAATTCATCAGTCCGACGCAATCCGCCAACTGGCAGCCACAACAACATTCCCAAAGCTTAAAGCCTTTTCGATCAACAGCCAATGGCAGTCCGTCAGTGAGGCGGACGGCCTCGCAACGCTGAGTGCGTTCCTCACTCATCGCGGGCGGTGCTATCGTGGCGGCATCAGCTCGCCGAACACGGCCTTCACCGCGGGCTCGCGACTGAGTGTCCATCTTGCCTGGGGAACACTCACGACCCGGCAAGTTTGGCACGCGGTCAACGAACGGCTTGCGGCACTCGACCCTGACGACCCGCAGTCTTCGCGGTGGAAGCAGAGTCTACAGGCGTTCCTGAGTCGGTTGCATTGGAGAGATCACTTCACACAGCGACTGGAATCCGAACCAGCACTCGAGTTCCAAACTCTTCATCCATGCTACCGCGACTTGCAGTTCGAGAACAACGAGCAGCTGCATATGGCATGGCGCGACGGCTGCACGGGTTATCCGTTGGTTGACGCTGTCATGCGTTGTCTGGCGGCCACTGGCTTCGTCAACTTTCGCATGCGGGCGATGGTGGTGAGTTTCGCATGCCACGTGCTCCATCTCGACTGGCGACTCATCCACCCGCATCTTGCTCAAGTGTTTAGAGACTACGATCCCGGCATTCATTTAAATCAGCTTCAGATGCAAGCGGGCGTTGTCGGATGGAACGCTATTCGCGTCTACAACCCGACGAAGCAACTCATCGACTGGGACTCTGAATGCCGCTTCGTGAAACGATGGGTGCTGGAGTTGCGGGATATACCGACAGAACACATCATCAAAGGCGAATCAATTCCCGGTTATCCCGCCCCGGTCGTGCCTTTCACCGAGCGTGCTAAGTGGATGACGAACCTGCTGTACTCCAAACGCAATTCAGCGGAAGCCAAGGCCGCTACGACGGCCATTTACCTCAAACATGGATCACGCAGAAAGGAACGAGTTCCACGCCGCAAGCGGCCGCCGAAGAACGTTCCGCCAAAGAAAACGCAGACGCGGAGTTTGTTCGACGAGCTCCCGGAAGAATAAATCGCAATCGCGTCTTTTCCAGGCAACAGCGGATAAAAGCTGAATGCCTGACGCAAATGTTCGTACTTGATGAATCGAGACTCTGCCGTATCAATGCTTCGATCGGGAGTTAGTTGACCGCCACGAGCAATGAGAGAATCAGGACGCTCAAGGCCGGGATGGTCTTTTTGAATGCGTCCCCAATCCTGATGTGCATCCCGACGGCACCCAGCATCAGTACAGCCATTCCAATTGCAGCGGGACGCATCAATTCAGGCCTCCAAAAACTCACGAGCAAGGATAATGCGAGCATCACTTTCAAGCCGCCAACAACCCACATAAACCACACCGGCAGTCCGTAAGTGGCAAACTCCTCTTTCATGTTCTTCGCTGCGCCGCCCCGATAAATCGTCGCCTTGTTGAAACGCAATAGCCAAACGTTCAAAATACCGAACGCGATGATCAATTGGGCGATGCTGCGGATGGACTCCATTAGCTTTCCTTTGCTGCTGACTCATTAACTGCCGACGATTCACTGACGAGAGGGTCGTGTGTCAAATTTCGGGCTTCGTGAATTGGTTGTACGCGACTGGTGGTTTGTGATTCTTTGATTGAGAAGTCGAAGAACGGCAGATGAGACCTGTTCACTTCCGGACAGCGGGATTCTCTCCCGCTGAGCACTCCTGAATTCATCACTCTCACAGAGCAATGGTGATCGCCTTGTGCCGAATCAATCACTGACACTCTGAGAAGAAACGAAGTCTAAGCGACGGGCAGACGCTTGATCAATCGATTGGTATCATCACCCAAAGTTTGGGGACGTCCGACATGGCATTGGACAAGTCAAGACCCTGGAACCCTCATTTCAATCAAGTCAGAATATCCGTTGCACGTTCTCACCGTCCGATTTCAACCGTTCGGACTCACATCCAGACACGCACCCACAGTCAGCAATGAGTGAGCGTCGGCGATTACGATGCCGTTCATGCCAAACGTGATTCCATTGATCGCTTCGTCGCGGCGATACACGGCCAAAGTCCGCAGCGGTTCTTTGCTGGCTGCTGTCGTCAGCTGATCGATGGCGGTGACACTGCAACGCACGCAGGGTTTCACGAGGTGAATCTGGAAGCCGTCTCCACTCAGTACGCCCACGTCATCTTCACCATGCGGCCCGAGTCCACGAATGACAATATTGGGTCGGAACCGATTCATGGGCAATGGCAGGTCGAGACGATGGTTGAGTGCTTCAAGGGATTCGTCACTAAGGACCAACACAGGAAAACCGTCGCTGAAGCGGTTCTCGGCCACCATACCCTGCGTCCATTGAGGGTTACTGTGTCGCCTGTGCACGGAGTCGAAACGCACGAGACGCACGGCCCTTCCCAGAAATTCACTGAGCTGCCCGGCTGCGGCAGAGCCTTCATCGAAAGCATCACAATCATCCCGCCAAACTCGCACCCGGCAGCGGGGCAGACTCGTACCATAGAGCGACAGTTCCACGGATTCCGATTGCCCGGGCAGAGTCAATCGCAGCGTGTTCAATGTGAGGGCCGTCTCGATCAACGCCATGCGCGGAAGGTCACGTTGCGTGAGGAATTGGCCGGCTGTATCGACCACCATCCACTCGCGATCATAGGCAAGCCCGCGTCTGGTCAACTTCACATCCGCAAGGGACAGGCCGCGACAAGACTTCACGGGGTATGTGTGAAGGGCAGTGATTGTGGCATGAGTCGAATTCATAGCATGGAGGATGATACACGATCATGGTTCAGGCAATCATGTCAGACGCACCCATCGCGGCCGCCGCACGATGGCTTTGCCGAAGCCGTTGTCGCCAGGGGGTTGGGAAGAACCTTCACTTCAACCGAATCAGAATCTCATTACGGCGGAACGGATTCGGCGTCCACGGAGGATCATAACCTGCGAATTCGAAGCCATCACTGTCAGATAATCCCCTCGCAACAATCCACTTCCGCAATTTTCCTTCGTTCTCCGCTATTGATTCTTCATCCATCCGTCCCGAGAAACGGATGACGGCAAACCGACCACCGTTACGGTTTTTGATTTGCACGGCTTTGTCGGTCGGGTTGGGAATAGGTTGCGAAGAAACGTTCTCTGGAACGACAAAACCCATCTGTCCAACAGAATCCCGCCCCTCGGGTTCCATAAACACCGGAGTCGTCATCGCGACTTTGAGATCATTTTCGTTCCTGCCACTGATGTATCCAAATAGCCTTCCGAAACTGCCGTCGCTGCCCTGCGACTTCATTGGGGTTGTGACCAACACTAAATCAGGGTACTCACGGATCTCAAATGAGCCGTCCGACTCAAGGACGCGGTAAGCTGCTGACTCGTAGGAAGTGCGAGCGGTCAACTTCCAGCCGACGCCGATGATCACTGCGAGTGCGATCGCGATGGTTAGGTATACCATTTTTTTTCCCGTCAATTCGAGTTTCATTACCACGATCTTCTTTTGCGAGAGGCCAAAAACTTCTGTCGCATTATTGCGAAACATTTCGAAGAGCCAGAAGCGTTTCTATCGCAAGTCGTTTTTTTGAGGTGTCGTTATGGAGTCAACCTCTGCATCCACACAACGTCGCTTTTAGAATCGAAAACGTCGAAAGCGGCCGAAGCATCATCAAGCTGATCGCGCAGAATCAGAAACAGGTTACGAAGGTTGTGGTTCAATCTGTTCTGAGATAACGGTATGTGATGACCATGACAATCACTCCTCGGGCTGTCCACGCAACTGTACGGATCCAGTTTGTGTTCACCAGTTTACGATACGCTTCGTCTGAGAATCCCGCAGTCAAAACGTCATGCGCGGGGACAGACAAAGCGGCTGTTGAAATCCAGATCACGATGAGAAGCCCCAGCCCCATCCATGCGGGCGGTGCAGATGCATGGGGAGAATACTTCTGGAGCAGGACAGCGGTCACTAATTCAACCAGCATCGCTGGCCCTACCACCCTCGTCGTCATCCGATTGTGCAGTGCTTCGTATTCAGGAAACTGCTCACGGCCCACATGTGCGTACAGCGGGTAGTGCACGATCTGGACGAACCAGATCAGACCGACCATGAACAGCGTGGCGAACACCTGCGTGAGCAGAATCAGTTTCATTGGCGTAATTCATCGTCCTTGTTATCGTGTCGCATTGTGCTGTTGATGCTGCTCAAATTTCCGTTCAGGCGTTGCCTGTTTCGACTGGTAGGCGGTCCAGTTCAATTCCTTTCAGGACATCGAGACGGCTCCGCATCGGAATAAGACCTGCGATGAGCGAAGTGCCGATTATCAGCAATCCAGTCTTCGCGAGTGTAGCTGATGACCGAGGTGTCGGTTTCCTGAACTTCCAGCAGAGCAAGACGGAATCCCATCTGGGTGATCTCACTGAACAGCAGGTGGCAGAGGTTCTCCACACTTGTCGGCCCGTCCATGACTCTTAGCCGGAGTGTCTCACCGGTTCGTGCCATGTGTTGTTGCAGAGTTTCACAGAGCGGATCATGAAAGTTGATCAACATGCCGTGATCGTAATTTTCCTTGAGCCACGGCTCGATCTGCGAGTCGAAGTCGCCAAAAAGCGTGCTGATATCGCCATCACGCTGCACCTCGAAGTGGCATCGCACTCCGTAGCGATGACCGTGAAGATTGCTGCATTTATCCTGCAGCGTCTCATTTCGGTGTGCGGCGTAAAACTTGTACTATTTCTGAATGATCATGCAAACCTCCTAACGTCAGTCTTTTCGGGCTCGGAATGGCTCATCAGTTCGGCATGTTGATCAGCGACATCAACTCCGCGCGACTCGCCGGATCGCTGCGAAACGCGCCGCGCATCGTGCTGGTCACAGTCAGGCTGCCCGTCTTCCGAATCCCGCGGATCGACATGCAGGAGTGTTCGGCCTTGATGATCACACCGACCGCACGACTGCCCAGACGATCTTCGATCAGGTCAGCGACTGTCTGCGTCATCCGCTCCTGCACCTGCGGGCGACGCGACACCTCTTCAACCACTCTAGCCAGTTTGCTCAACCCCGTGACCCGTCCATTTGGAATGTACGCGACATGGGCAACACCGCGGAACGGAAGCAAATGATGCTCGCACATGCTGGTGAAGGGAATGTCACGCACCAGCACAATTTCGTCGTAACTTTCTTCGAATGTCACTTCCAGATGACGTCCCGGATCCTGCTGCAGACCTGAAAACATTTCGGCGTACATTTTGGCGACACGCCGAGGTGTTTCGAGTAATCCGTCGCGGTCCGGGTCTTCACCAACTGCTTTCAGAATTGTGCGGACGGCACCCTTGATGGCTGACAGATCGACCGCCGACTCGGTCATCATTGCGCGTCTGACATGCCGGGACTCATTCGATCGCACGCAGCAATCGTCCGCGGCTGATTCATCGGTGAGGGTCTCATTGAATGCGATTGACATGGGTGAACGAACTTTCATTTTCAGAGTCTAAGAGACAAAAAAAGGGCGGCTGACTGAATGTCTACCGCCCCCAACTCAGCTTCATCCTTCAATTAACTACGGCAGGATCACACTGTCAATGACGTGGATTACACCGTTCGATGCTTCGATGTCGGTGGCAACGACCCTGGCGGCGTCGACCATCACTCCTTTGTCACTCACCTTGATCACGGCTTCTTTGCCGTTGACCGTCTTTGCTGACTTGAGCTTCACGACATCACTGGCGAGCACCTTGCCTGCGACGACGTGGTAGGTGAGCACGGCAATCAACTTTTCTTTGTTCTCTGGCAGCAACAGGCTTTCGACAGTTCCTGCTGGCAACTTGGCAAACGCTTCATCACTCGGTGCGAAGACTGTGAATGGGCCTTCACCCTTCAATGTTTCCACGAGGTCAGCCGCTGTCAAAGCTGCGGCGAGTGTCTTGAAGGAACCGGCAGCCACAGCGGTATCCACGATGTCTTTGTCCGCTGGCAGGATCACGCTGTCAATCACATGGATCACACCGTTGGAGCACGCGATGTCCGTCTTCACGACGTTTGCTCCATCAACCTTCACTTTGCCGTCCTTCACGACCACGTCAATCTGCTGGCCCTGAACTGACACAGCAGCTTTGATCTTCACAACATCAGCCGCCATCACCTTGCCTGCTACGACATGGTACGTCAGGATCGCCTGAAGCTTTGCTTTATTTTCTGGCTTCAGCAGTGACTCAACAGTTCCCTTTGGCAGCTTGGCGAATGCCTCATCGGTCGGAGCGAAAACTGTAAATGGTCCTTCACCTTTCAGAGTTTCCACAAGGCCTGCAGCCTTCACAGCCGCAACCAGGGTCTTGAATGAACCAGCTCCAACGGCCGTGTCCACAATGTCCTTTTCAGCAGGATGTGCCACGAATGTTGTCAACACATGTGCTCCGCGTGCTGACCGGTTCGTCGTTGTTGTCCCCTTACACTTAGATCCAGCTTCTGCCGTTGCAGAAAGAGCCAGCAACCCTGCCGCCAACACGGTCATCATTTTCTTCATCTGTGATCTCACTTTGTCGATTTTTTGCTTTTCTAAACGTTCACAACGTTCATTCGTGACGGCACTACCGGACAAAACGTTCATGAGTAACACGGGTTATTCGTAAAAAATTGAATATCACTGAAACCCGCTTCGTTCATCTGAAATTGCACGAGGAATCTACGTCAGTGGGCAGAGACCAAGCAATTTGGGGAGGAGGAGTCGCTCAGTTGAATTCCTCCATCTTGTTCCTTGCCTCCCCATCACCCTGCTAAAGACCGCTTGGGGAGGGAATGGACGGCAGTCAGAATCGTTCACAATTCAAAATATTTCAAAGTCGAACTGACACGAAGCGTTTTTTCTCTCGGATGATTGATGCGATCCGCACATGCGCATTCGCGGTCACTGGACGCGATGACTGCAAAGCATCGGTAGTAGTGGGGAAACTCGGTTAAGAATTGAGCGCCGTCCCGGGATACCGCGACCGCATGGTCCTGAACGGCTCAACGGTGAGTGAAGGACAATTATCTCAATTTGGGGTCTGAAGATGAATAAGAGAAAATTGGCGAAACTGGGGTATGTTGCTGCCGCTGGCGCATCGTTCCTTTTTTCAATCTCGCTTTGGTTTACCGGCAGCAAACAGGAGGGGCTTTACGTGGGGTTGTGGGTGCCATCGATACTCAGTTTCGGTACCCTCGTGCTTGGGAGCTCTCATCATGGCAAATAGCGATTTTGTAATCTTTGGTGTGGGCTGTGCGGTCTTTGCGATCGCTCTGACATCGACATTCATCTCATTGCTTGTCAGTGATAAATCTGACGAGTAACCTCGCGGATTCTCAAACTTTTCCGGGTCTGGCGCAAACTGCTTCGAGTTTCCAATTGGTCTGTTCGGCACCTGTTCCAACGCAGATGAACAGGTTTCAAATGCCAGGTCGACTGGCTCCTCGGACGTCTGGGTTGACAGGTGCGTCGGGATTCGTTGGCCGCAGATGACTGTCGCTGCTGAAAGTACCGCTCACGCGGTGATGGCCGATCTTTCAGTATCGCTGTAATGGGGCGCCTTGCACTTCGGTGATCGCTGCTGCCGATTTGGAAGGAAAGCGTGCTTGCCAGAGGCCCTTCAAAATGCGAAAGGGTGCTTTCAGGTTTTCAATAAAACGGACTCCGGAACCATTCGCTCGCAGCAACATGACTGTGGTGTCGTCTGACATCAGGTTACCTGGGCTTAACTCGCGAATCGCCTCCAGCAGGCGGGGTATCAGTGACTCAGGCGGTAGAGAACTGAACGCGTTGACCATGTCACACACTCCCTGAGTTCCCAGCATTCTTCCGTCCCGATTCTTTGCTTCGGAAAGTGAATCCGTGTAGGTCAGTACCATATCGTTAACGTTCAATCGAAGTTGAGTCGAACGATATCCGCCATCATCGACGACCCCAATTGGCATATTATTCGAGGGTTTTTCATCCGTCCCCACATCACTGGAGCTCCATCGACCTGTGCGTGCGTCCCGGAACAGCGGCAGTGGATGCCCCGCATTGCAGACGGCGAGAGTTCGGGTTGGCGAAAAGAAGGTGCTCACAAGTGCTGTTGCGAAACATCCAGTCGCCGAAATGCTCTCAAACTGAGAATTCAAAGACGCAATCAGTTGAGTCTGCTTGATGAAATTGATGTTTTCCCTCATCAAGTCGCGCAAAGCCACTGCCACCGGTGCCACAGACGCTCCATGGCCACTCACGTCAGCCAGGAGCATTCTCGTGATTCTTCCCGATGCACAGGAAGAGAGATAATATACATCGCCGCCTCCAACACTGCTGCGAAAGGGCTCGCTGTGAACCCAGAGATCCAGTCCCGGTAGAGAAAACTGAGACCACGTCGCTCTATTGCCGCCCCAGACTTCCATGCACTGCATTCTATCACTGACGGGCTGGCTCGGATTCATAAAAAACGTCTTCTAACTTTCCTGAGTTGTCTCGCGAGATCGCGGTGGACTGTGTTAACAAGGGTACCACACTTGCGGAACGATTGAATCAGTGCCTGTCGAATTGGCAAATCCGCGGAAACTTAACGCCGGTAGCTCTGGTTGATTCCGTTTGCGTCAGAATCGAACTTTGGCAGCGTGTGTGAGAACAACTGAAAAGGCCCGACACAGTGACCTACCCCCGACGAAACATTCGTTTGCGGTGAAGACCTGTTCCTACCGTCGCGTGTCTGTAATGGCTTCAAAACCAATCGATGCATGGCGATTTTCAACTGATAAAACCTGTCATGAAGTTCTGCAGTATGTCAGGAGCTCTAAGACAAGAATGGAGATTCACATGGCCCAGCCATTCTTAAACGACGCCTCGTCCCTCGTGTCCTTGTTGATCGAAAATTCGAATGGGACATTCGAAGTGATTTTGCATCGTATTGAGTTCGATGGAAAAGCGGGCTTTGCGCCAGTGCAATTGATCCCTCTCTCTAGTGCAGTTCCCTCTATGCCAACACATAGCTGTCTGGCGAATGCAATGTCCATGCAGAGATGGATGGAAGAGCATCCGGATGTTTTATCACAAGGCCGGACAGCATTCGGATAACGTCGGAAACGGCAGGGCTGTACGCTGCTAACAAACGCAGACGGTTCGCGGTAACGCAAACGCACCTGTCCGACGGGAAATTTTCCGCCAAACATTAACGAACTGGACATACGTCAGATTAAAGATGCGTTTTGTCACAGTGTCTTCAGGTATTCCAGCACTGCCTGTTTTGCTGATTCCGACAACGCATTCGGGAAATTGTGACCATCGCCGCTCTTGCCGAACTGACGTGTGTCAAAATAGCTGCGGCGGAACACCATGTCGTCACTACTGTCAGGCATCTCCGACGCTTGCTCAATCGTGAGCCCCACTTTTTCTTCGTCCATCTGGGCGGAAACTGGCCGCCAGACTGCTGGTCGATCGTCAGGATGCATCAGGTGCCAAAGCGTGGGGACACTGCCGTTGTGCAGATACGGTGCACTGGCCCAGATCCCGTCGAGCGGGGGAGCAATGTATCCATCGGGATCAGTGAGTGTCTGCTGAACGTCTGCCTCACCCGCGTGCGCAAACCAACTGTCGGCGTATTTCTTTCGGCCTTCCTCTGTGAGAGCTGTCAGTCGCACGGGATCGGTGCCAATTTCGTCCAGCGGGACTCGCACGTTTGGATAGGTCCAATCGTCGCCGTATGTTCCATGACACTGCGAACAGTTCCGGACAAACAGTGATTTTCCGCGACTGGCGAGTGTCTGATCAATGGGGCCGGTATACTTTGGAGGCCGAAGCGAAGTGATGTAGGTCAGAACGTCTCGAAAATTATCTTCGTGTTTCCTGTAGAAGTCCGGGCCATTTTCCGGCACCAGTGTGAACTGCATCAGCCCACGATGCCCCTTTTCTGCAAACCCGTCGATGTACATGGCCGGCCGTTTAAAGAAGTACCACCACGGCGGCGCGTCCATGTCATGATTCACAAAGAATTTGGGCGCAGTGATAAGCAGATTCAACTGTGGGTCCCGCGCGTTCATCAGCCCCATGCCAAACACAACCGCGTTGGTGGTCCCATTGGTTGTGCCCAGCGGGATAGCGATCGCGCCCAGATCCATGCGACTGGGGCGCTTCCCCTGTCGCAATTTGGTCTGAAAAGTCTCTTCCGTGAGAGATTGCAGGGCGAAGCGGTTGTTGGGCGCGCCGGGCATCGGCGTTCCATAAACGGTGCCGCCGTGACACGCAAAGCAATTCATCGACCAGCCACGATCGGCGGTCACCACATACTGCAGCGGTTTTCCGGAATCATCACCCGGTCGGGGGGTGAGCCCATAGCGATCGAAAGCCATGCTCCTTCGCTCGGCAGAGGAAACGACGGCTGCCTTCGACCTCAGAGGCTCCGGCCAGGCTTTCCAAACCTCGTCAAACGTTGACTCATGGAAGTCCGCAGGGATCAGCGCCGTGTCAGTCAAAAACCGGTACCCACGTTCAGCCGCTGGATTCGCCGGAGCCGCCAAATCTGACGCAAGGCCCTGAGCCATGCTCAAAGGAATCAGGAACGCGGTGATGACAAAAAACAGGAACTGCTGCAACATGAACTTGTGCTTGCGTAGCATGCGAACTTCGGATCGAGGCACGGCGCCTCACAGATCATAGACCTGACGCCTCACCCCGTCGCGTGGAAACTTTCTCAATATCCAGCCCATCCTTGAAACATCAGTCGGAAGGAAACATGGCCCACAATTCCGGCCGGCCGACATTACAGTGAACGGCCCTTGCAAGTGGACCACCGAACGCCCAACTCAGGTAGAGCGTCATCCTCGCGACATTCCACGCAATCACCCGCTGCGGACCTTCCTGCTTAAGGGACAACAGCCTGCGTTCGGGACAGGGGATTGGCTGGAAAATGGATTCCGCCGATGCCGACCGCGTCGGATCCTGTTCCGTAAGCTCGTCGATTTCACGAATGGCCTTTTGCAGTTCGATCGTGCTGACGTGAGCCGCAACGTAGTGATCCAATGCGAAAACGCTCTGCCGGTTGAGCGCGGGCAGTAGCAGCAAGCCCACGAACGAGAGTAACAGGAACCATAAAAAAGTGGTGACGAGATCGGCGACCGAAACTATTGCACCGCCTGTTAGCAGAATCGCCACCGTGAAGCTGATGATGTTCCACAGCATGGCCCCAAGAATACCGCGAGACCGCCCACCGGAATCTCGAGCAGCAATTCGACGCACTATCAACAAATCCAGATTTGACGGGTTCAAAAGCGTCTTCCAGTTTGCGGGAATTACGATGCTCTCGAACCCCGGCATTCCAGTGATCCCTCCAGCGAACCTTGGATCAAAATGTGGCACGAACTGTATTGCCCCGTGGCCTGCAACCCCGACGGTGTGACCCGCCAAACTGCGCCAGATCAACTCCTGACCTGCAAGCAGAGCAATCTGAATCATCGCGAAGATGACAATCAGCCACGGAGCTCCGACTACGCGCCCAATCTGCAGGTAAATAGAGAACGTGGCAGAGTAAAAAATGATCTGAATTCCAACAGACCGAGCCCAGCGTCTCAGCCAGACGCTCGGCTTCAGAGTTTGATTTTCCAGCGCAACAGGAATCCAGATGCCTCCGATGAGATCGAACGGCAAAAGCAAAAGTGCAGCCGAGGCGAAAAACATCAAGAAAGCGATAAAGATCTCGAGGCCACCGCTGAGCGTTTCTGCAAACAGTCTGTTAGGGAAATCAGAAATAAGCATGGCGGCGGCTAGCGTTACCAATGTTCCGACACAGCTAATCCCTGTCCACAGGCGTGCCTTTCCTGGATTCATCTCATTTCCTCGGCTTGATGGTCGATCGCGATACGTCTGATCACTTTGTCCAAGGCGAAACGTGCTGTCGAGCTCGCAGCCTGAGCAAACGTGAGTGCTTGTCGCCGATTCGGTACTTGTGAGGTCTTTACCGCGTACGATCGCGACAGGTAACACCTCGGGCGATAAACTCCCTGCCTTTTGTGGATATTGCGTCGGTGATCGCCACTGACAGACTGACTGGAATTCGCCGAACTTCCGATGATTTCTAAACCGGCCAGTGTCTGAACAGTTCGACGCCTTAAAACAGACTAGACTTTGGTTCGCCTGAAATGACCCAAGCTCCACGTTTCTCGACTGCAACCCAATCTGTTTTCGTTCTCTGTATTCTCGCGACGGCGCTCTTTTTTGGTGGCGTTGCGTGGGCTCAGATCTTTTTGACGGCGATTGTCTTACAAAGCCGGCCAGAGTTTCGAGACGAACGTTTGCTACTCATGGCATGCAGCCTGATTTGGCTGGCGATCTTTCGCTGGATGTTCGTCCGTCAGCTGTTCTTTCCCTACACAATGCACTTAGCTGCCTGCGTAGTGCTCTTCGGATCAGACTACAACAAATGGCGAGGGTACATTCAGGGAATGATCGTCGTGGCAGTTTTCATTGCAATCAGATTTCTGCAAGGAGCCACCAATCGAGTTGTGATCATCGAGTTGATCGTTGCTGCTTTCATTCTCGCTTGTGCCATCGGCGTCTATCAGCTCACGCCGAAAAATGCGGCCTCAAGAGCGATCGCGGTGGTGCTCTCTTCACTCGCGGCCGTTGCCGGTCTTGCTATTTGAAATGCCGAAGGCAATGGCGGCGGAGAGCGTTCCATTTGGTACCCTCATCGAGTTGCAGACGAGTGCGAACGTCTGGACGCCTTCGCGGAAACTGGACCAAGATCCTCCGCAATCAGCCGACTGGTAATTCGCGCCGACTCGTAGATCACGGGCAGCCCGCTGCCGGGGTGTGTTCCTCCACCAACCAGATAAACACCGTCTAAATCCTCAAAGCGATTGTTCGGTCGTTTGTGAAGCATTTGATGAAAATTATGGGCCATATTGAACGTCGCTCCATTGTGTACCTCGTAACTGGAGTCCCAGTCATCGGGCGTCACAATCTTCTCGAACCGGATTCGCCTCCTCAGATCATGGAGTCCCAGTTTTTCAACATGGTCAAGCACGTTCTCGCGGAAGCCCGGAGCCTCTTTCGACCAGTCCACATTTGGGTGCTGATGCGTGACAGGCACAAGCACATACAAAGTACTCTGACCTTGGGGCGCAAGACTCGAGTCCGTCACACATGCGTTTTGAATATAGAACGACGGATCAGCAGACAGCACATGCTGGTTTTCGATTTCGTCAAGGTTCTTCTGATAGTCGCTGGCGATATGAATCGTATGATGTGGTAAATCGTGTAGACCCTCTACACCAAGGTACATCATGAATGTTGAGCATGAGAACTTCGTCGCTGCGAGCTTCCGATCAGACCATTTTCTTCGAAGATGATCGGGCACAAGCCGCTGCATCGTTCTGGCAAAGTCTGAATTGATCACGAGAGAGTTGGTTGGATAGTGCCTCCTGTTCGTGGTGACTCCAACAATCTGACGATCGACAAACTCGAGCTGTTCAACCGGCTCATTGAGATGCAGTTCGACACCCATTTCCTGAACAATTTCTGCCATTCGTTTACTGACGGCACTACAGCCTCCAGTAGGATGGTAAACGCCGTATTCGTACTCGAGAAACGCAAGAATCGTGAACAGGCTCGGGCACTGAAACGGCGACATGCCGAGGTACTTTGATTGAAAAGAAAAGGCAAGCACAAGCCGCGGGTCAGTGAAGTAACTTTGCAGCTCACTGCCGACGGAATGCCACGGACGCAGCCATGGCACAGCCTTTAAAGTAGATGGTCGCAGCAAATCGAAAACGCTGCTGAATGGTGATTCGAGGATCGGGCGAAATCGACGCAGTTTCTCCCGATTGTCATTCATAAATCGTGTGAACGCGCCCGCATCTTGCGGTGACAGGCGAGCAATCTCGGCTTCCATCTTCTGGACGTCCGGAGTTGCATTCAGTTGACCGCCCTGACCGAAATCGAGCCGGTACTGAGGATCCAGTTTTGTCATCGGAACCTCGGCGAACAGGTCATAGCCAGCCGAAGCGAAAATCTCCTTCAACACTCGCGGATACAGGAAGAACGTTGGACCAAGATCAAATCGAAAACCATTCTCTTCGATGGCCGAGCACCTTCCTCCCACACGCGGCAGACGTTCTAAAATTCGAACTTTCCTGCCCTGAGATGCCAATAACATGGCCGCAGCGAGCCCTCCCGGCCCAGCTCCGATAATCGTAATCGTATCTGACATAGTTCATTCACCTCGGTGTTGATTTCGGAATGTTTCGGAAGTCCGCCCGCATGGAGACGTTGATGAGAGATCCTGTCAGAGTGCCCGATGCCAGTCCCGAGTTTCGATAGGCAGAAGCTCTTCGCGAGAGCGAAGTAAACAGGCGTTGACAGAGCAGTTCGTGAGGAAGTGTGACAACGACATAGACCAGCAGACTGGCCAGGCACAGACTCAGGGACTTCAAGTCACCGCCCAGTCGAAGTGCAATCACGGGAACTGCGAAAGTTGCTGGAATCAGCAGGATCAGAGAATCGCGGTGAAGTGAGATGATGCTCCTCAGGTCGATACTCCACAATGACTGGTGATTGATCATACGGTTCAGACGTCGAAAATGTCGCCAACTGTGCCAGGCGAGAAAGTAAACTCCGGAAGCGAACAACGGATGGAGAGTGCCAAAGCAGCCCGCGATGGCGATGAGCTCCAACATCTCGATGCCAGCTCGGCGAGTATTTCCTTCGGCAAGGCTTTGCAGGACGCTCGCCATTGCGACAACCAAACACCCTGCGAGAAAGGCGGCAATGTTCAACCTCCATTCATCGGAGGCGTTCAATGCCGCGTCTCCACACAACGCGAGCAGCCTGTTCAGGATCGTGACAGAGATTTCAAAAAAGAAGACGAACGGCAGCAGGACAACAAGGAAACCCCGCGATAATGCCCAAACGACTTTCGGGATCGATCGGTTTGTTAGCAGGGGAGAAACGTCATCAAGATCTTCCGCGTCTGCTCGTCCAAAGTGCCACGCACTGAGCATGCCGAAAGCACCGATCACGAGCAGCGGAGCAATAGCGAGGCAGGCAAGCACGCAGGCCATCACCGCGATATACCAGCTGAAGCGGAAAAACGTCACGGAGACGGAAGTACTATCGAGCCGCCGGGATATCATGAAGTCAGTTGCTCCATGGGGAAGACCCACGGCGAAGATAGCGATCAGAAATGGCCACGGAGCCATGAACTCCGGAAGCCCGCCAACAGCCAGAGTGGTCACTGACAGAAGAATCAACGTCGCCGGAGGCACGAAGATGAAGAGCAGTTTGCCCCAATAATCTGTCATGTGATGACTCTTGAACTGTGGGACGGGCGGAAGAAGGCGTAGTGAGCACACCAGCCGTATAGTCGATCGGGTCGCTTAAAAGATAGTGACGCTTCACTACCCGACCACAGTCTCTGCTGGAGCAGGTGCGTCCACGTACAATTCGGGATGCCGAGTGCGGGCTGCTTCAGTCTGCACCAAAGACTGAATCCCATGCAGTGCGACAAGTCCGAATCCCACCTTGTTGATCACGTCTGCAATGTTGTACACGATCTCGCGGTATTCACCGGCCCCCGCAAGAGCCATAAGGAACCCGATCGGATACACCGCCCAACCGACGAGAATAAACAGACGCATCAAACGAATCGCACTGGCAATCGGTGCCGGCTGGCGATTGATTGCCTCGCTCATAGAACCATAGAGCAGGCCCACGATGCCCAACTCGAATATACAGGCAACGATGAAGAATCCCCACCATGAACCACCGCCCACTGGGGAGGTTTCGGCGATGAATGCCGTGACAATCATCCCGATGTCAAGCAGTACAAGATTTCGGAAGAGACTCTTCCCCTTGCTCCCCAGGCGGAGCAGCATCGGAAACTTGATGAGCAGCAGCGGAGTTGTGAACAACCAGTCAATGTAACGCAGAGCAGTCGGAAAGGACTCTCCGGTCATATACTGTGTGGTCATCTTGTAGTAGTGGAAACACGCGATCGCACAAACCAAACCGGAGGCAGTCACCGCACTTCGATACTGAGGCGGAACGCTACTGCGTTCGAGAAACAGATACACGGCTCCGGCACCCATTCCCACAATGCCGGCGAAGAAAAGGTAAAGAGTAATGGACTGCACGACAGAATTTGCTGCGAAGTCCATCGACAGTTGAGCAAGAATCGGAGACATAGAAAACTTCCTTTCAAACACTGGGTTGAATCAGTCGCACATCATTGGCTAGCCAGTTCGTTATTACACCGTGGCTTCTTGCGGCTACTGGATTTGCAGAGAATGGGTGCAATTGAATCCAAACGGCTGAGAACTGCATTTCTGCTCTCAAGCTCAGCAACACGCTTGCAATGGAAGGAATCTCGGGCAGATCTGGCGGCTTTCCGGTTAAGCAACGGTACTTCAAGGGTCAAGTCGATCGTGCGGCGGTAAAGTCGTTAGATTCGAGACCTTGTGCCTTACCAGAAAAAACGAGATCGAGCGGAGATAACCCATGTTTTTGCTGTGGCACTTCGGCTTCATCAAGGCGTCGGCGAAGCTGCCCCGTTTGTGACTGCTGAGACAAACGACCTGATCACTCGGTCGTATTGGTGATTGCCTTTTTGAATGGCCTCGTTCACTCCCACCGGGCGAATCGGGAAGCCTGTCGGAGCCCTTTTGTCACGAACCACCGTGGGGTTCTTCAAGCCTTCGATCAAGTGCCGACCTCGTAAGCGTCAGGAGTGACAACGGCCACCAATTTTTGCCGACACGCAAACTAGGTTGCCCGGACTGAAGACGTTCTGCGGAAGCCGATTTCACCGCTCCGGTCCGACACGCCGGATTGCCTTCAGCCGATTTGACGAATGGCATTTAGTTTTCGCTTCGTCGTTTGAGCAATTCACGCTTGGCCTCATGTCGTGGCTTCATAAGCATGTCGGATTT
>JBILXT010000645.1:0-3089 GCA_044378235.1 Planctomycetaceae bacterium | reverse complement strand
CAACTTCGAGAGGCTCCGTGTGTTGTTGTCTCATGGCTGGACTCCTGAATACGCGGGCAGTGATGTCTCTGCGGCTGAGAGTCCCGGTGGGCACAAGAGTCCATTGGAATGTCCGGGCTGCCCGATAATCATCTTCTGTTCGCAGCGACGGAACGCTTTCATTTTATGGATGTCAGTCCGAACAGGACTTCGATAATCCTCGTCCAGATGCCCTGTCAGACTGCCTTTGAGAAAGAACTCGACATCATCCGGCTCATAATAGTCCGAACCAGGCAGCGCAATCGGCGTTGCTTTGGTGTCCACAGGATTCACCAGATACGGCGTGACGAGCACGATGAGTTCCTGCTCGTCGTAGGAGGTCCCATCGTTGGAGAACAATCTTCTGACGAACGGAAGGTCTCCCAGAAAAGGCATTCGACGCGAGCGACTGCCCACATTTGTCTGAATCAATCCGGCCACCGCGATGGTCTCGCCTTCACGCAGCTCCACAGTGTTCTGGAATGTGCGAGAATTCAGGCCTGGGACGTCTGACTCTCCAAACTGCGTCCCGGCACTCTCATCGCGAGTGCTGACATTGGCCTGCAGAGTGAGTCGAATACGATCATGGTCCGTCACGATGGGCACGAAGTTCAACTGGACCCCGTACTGCTGAAACTCGACGCCCTGAAGACCAGCCGCCGTTTGACCGGTCACAACGGGCACTGGAAAACTTCCGCCGACATTAAAGTTCGCGGGTTGACCATTTAAGGTCGTCAGCGTCGGCTCTGCCAATGATCGCGCCAAGTTCATTTCCTTCAGAGCCCGAATGGCCAGATCAAAGTCGCCTCGATTCACGACGAACGAAGCTCCACCAGCAGGAGCACCCAAAGACGTGAAAAAACGAGCTGCATCGCCCGCGCTTCCGAACTCCAGATTCGCCCCGATCGCACGCGAAGCACTTCGATTCACTTCGGCGACGGTAACCTTCAGCATGATTTGATGCACACCAGCGATCTCAAGCAGGTTCACGATGCGATTGTTGATTCGCCCCTGATTGACGCCACTGGCGGTGTCGCCGTTGAAGGCTCCGGTCAGTGAACCTGCGTCTTCAACTCGCTGCGTGGGCACTGTAAAAAAGCCAACTTCGTTCAGATTGACGGGCAGTTTCTCAACGATATCTTCATTCGGCAGACTCGCTGACACGATTCGCAATATCTGAGTTGCCTCTTCGACATCTTTTGCCTGACCGCGCACGACAACCTGACTGCCCACATAAGTCAACGTCACCGCACTGTTGGGAAACGCTCGATTAACATCGCGTTCCAGATCACTCAGCAACTCTTCGTAGCGGCGGCCCGCCTGTGGGTCTTCGGTGACGTTCACCAGCCAGGAAATTGATTCTTCTCCGTCCTCGGCTTGCGGATTTGGGAACCACAATGTCAGTACTGTCGAGCCGACCGCGAGCGGTTCAATGGCAACCTGTGTGGCGGAATCCGGATCGACGAAACGAATCGCAATGATGTCTCCACCTGCTTCCGGAATGTAAGTACGCACAGGAGCTGTCCGGAACTTCAGGATGCGAGGTCGATTCTCAAAGAGAGTTAGAACATTCTCGCTGGATGTCTCGTTGATCACATAGTTAGTGGACGCCCCGGAGGATTCGCGCCGTTCGGACTCTGCGGAGCCGCGTGATCGCCTGCGAGGCGCTCCGGGGACTGCTGCGCTGGAGGCATCTCGACGGTGCGCACTCTCCGGAACCACGGCTGGAGGAACCACGGACGAGTCGTTCGAATCAAAAGCCTGATGGGAGTTTGCGTCATCGGCGGTTTGCGGGACAACAAACTCCACCGGCGTTATCGGGGAAAATTCCGGTACTGGCCTCTGAGCCGTCACAAGGTTGGCAGGCATCACGACACCGACAGGCGAGTCGTTCAGTAAGAGCGGCTCGGGCGGCTTGCTCTTCACCTTCCACTCACGTGACGGCGAAGACTGAGCGGCCACATCCGGGGCCGTCACGAAAATAACCGCAGCCAATAGAACCCAAACAGGTCCGTATCGAATCGATGAATTGATGGTGGAGATCTGCGCGCACATTGGGCCAGGCACCAATCCGGGCTCCGAAGGAGCACTCAATGGAGGCACATGGTCCGACCAGGACTTAGCTGGTATCGGTTGTAGCGATCAGGCAGGTTAGCGAAACTCTGACGGGAAGCGCATAACAGCGGACTTCGGCAGAAACGGCCACTGGAGCGAACGGAGTCTGTTTCCGGGATCGGCTTCCTGAATTGTTTTCCGGACAGAACTCATGATTGCAAATGCATCGCTGAGGCATTTATGATTCCGGTTCGTTGGCGACACAGGAATTCTCTCTGGTCGGGTGAAGTGTAGAGCCGCTCCCGGTTACACGGGCCAGGTTTGGCTGGCCGCTGGTTCTGTTCCAGAGAGACGGCTCTATGCCACGGAAAACTTCCGCGACCTATAAACCTGGCGCAGATGAAGCAGGATTCGCTTTCGCACTGGTCTGTTTCCTGTTCAGCATTGCGCCGCCATTGATTGCCCTGCTGGTTCCGGCATCGTTCGAAGAACTCACCAGAGTGGATGGTCTGCATCGGATTGGGAGCGTTTGCTCAGCCTGTTTTTCTTTCTGTGTTCTGCTGGTCGGCTATGGTTTCAACCGACTCCGCTCAGTCCTGCTTTGCAACATTGGCGGGTCCACATTGCTTGCAATCGCCTGTATCATCGGGTCAACATGCTGCAGTGGCCTCATTGCCTGGATCCAGGGGCACGTTTCTTTGAATGATCTTCCGGAAGGAACCCTTCTGACCGCCGCACTTTCACCTATGGGCAGTTTGTTCCTGATGACCGGACATTCTCTGAACCTTAGCTGGGCGCGAAAAACACTTTCGAAGTCCGGTTCAAGGCGAAGCATTTGAGAATTGCTGACGGTTGCAGGACATCGCAGTTGCAGGACATCGCGTCAGGCCCCGCGACGTTTCGGGCGGCAGCCAGCGAGACAGTATTGTCGGCTCAAAACTCCTGATGATCTCTTCCTGTCGCAGCCTGTGTCTTTAATCAGCCGGAACGTGTCCGCGTCCGGTCCTCCCTGCTTC
>JBILXT010000643.1:0-3091 GCA_044378235.1 Planctomycetaceae bacterium | reverse complement strand
GATCTCTTCGATATGGGACCGATGAGTTAACAACGGCTATGGAGCTGGCGGCGGCCTTCCGCAGCTCATCGCTTAACGCGAATCAGGCCGATGCCGTGATTGAGCAAAGTCTGCGACTCGCACTAGCGGCGGCAACACAAAAGAAATACTCCGAAGTCGCAAAGCTGCTCGCGCCGCCAGATCAGTTGTTGAAGAAAGCGGATAAGGCTTCTCTGGTAAAGCAACTGGCTGACGATATTCAGAATTGTCGAGAGATCGCGGAGGAATTGTCCGCCGAGAACGCGGTGGCTTCGGACCTGAAGACGTCGGAGCTGCTGCGACGCCTCGAGCAGTGGCAGTTTGGCGACCTGTTTCAGGACGTCAACTCATTGCAGTATGTCGCATCGGGTGGATCCAGTATAGCGAATGATGGTCGAGGGCTCTGGAAGATTGAGCCGCAGCGACTTCGCCTGGAAGCTCCCCAGCAGGACTCTAACGTCAGTGTGGGAATCATTGATCCGAGTCACGATGCGGGCCGCTATCTTGTGCGCATGAAAGTGGCGGCGAAGTCGACTCCTTTGATGATGATCATTGGGGCCGGGAAAGAGCAGAGTCTCAACGCGAACTTGCTGTCTTTAGACAAGCAGGACTTTGGTCGAGTTCTTTCCGTTCCCGCAGGTCAGGTGCTGAGTCAGCCGGTCAGCGGAATCAACGTGCCAGCAACCGGCTCCAACGAGTTGGAAATTCTCGTGGACGGCCCACAGGTCAGCGTACGATTGAACGGGGCGTCGGCAATGTCATCCGCGATCCCGGTCTTGAAGCCCGGTCGAACCGGGTTGCTGATACCGTTGCAGCAAGCCAGCATGACTTCGCTGGAGATCAGACAGGCTCGGATTTTGACCCTGCCTGACTCCCTGGAGAAGTAACCCGCCTTCAGCAGACTATTTTCCGATCCTGCCAGCAGTCGTAGAAATCTGGCATAGGCTTTGCGTCTCAGCGTTTCCATGTTCTGCTGAGAAACGCTGAAACTGACCGGGAAATGCTTCCAATGTTGCGTGAAGCCGACAATTCAATGATGGCCATCAGCCCAAAAAGCGGGCTGCCAGGAAATCCTCCGCCCAACCTTCGCAGCCATGTGCCACATTTCGAGGCATCGGCGGTGCAAGGATCAGGCATTCAGCAAACCATTAACGCGGCAGACGTAGTTCAGGCATTTTGTTCACCTGTAAATTCAGTGAATTTTTCAAGCCGCGTCAGCGATCAGGGACTCCAGAGTTCTACGGTTCCCGGCGTCAGCCTCAGCTCGTCCCAGTGGAGCCTGCTTGAGCAGGGACTTCGGCAGCGGTTTGAGGCTGTCAATGCATGCCTTGATGAAATCGTTCGTGGCCGTCGCGTTCCTGCATATTTGCGTGAATGCGGCTTCCTGACTTCTCACATTCGTGCAAGCCTGGGGCCCCTGTCTGATTCACTCAGATCTGAAGTGGCCTGGACATGGTTTGGCTCGACCGACATTCATCTCAAAGCCAACGGCGAGCTGACCGTTTTCGATCAGAATTTTTCACTTCCTACGGGCCTGCAGACGTTGACTTCGAACAGCGCCCGTTGCACGACAGCGGATCCAAGCTCATCGCTGCTTTCCTTGCCGGACAAATCATCGAATCGTGGGATTGCAGTGCTGCTGACTCCAGGTGCATTCTGCTCAACCGGGCCGGGGAATGAATTCATCGCGAACAGTTTGAATATCGTGACCGCACGCAACGCAGATCTTTGCGTCCGTGGCAATTCTGTGTTCCTTCGGATCAGTGGCAAGGAGTTGCCGGTCTCAACCATTGTGCGTCGTATTGATGATGATCTGCTGGATCCAAATTGCTTCCGCCCGGATTCATTGGTAGGTGTTCCGGGGCTGGTGAAGGCATGGAAGAATGGCGGAGTGGATGTCTTGAGTCCTCCGGGAGTCAGCCTGGCCAGTTGCCGCACGTTTGGAAAATACGTTCCGGACATGATCCTTGAGTTCCTTGCTGAAGCCCCGATTCTGGATTGTGCCTCCGTGTTTGAATGTGAAGATTCGGCTGTCCTGAAGCATGTGATGGCCAACGTGAAGAATTTTGCGATTCGCACAAACGACCCACTGCATCCGGCACGGCCTTTCTTTGGGCGTACCGGAACTGCCGTGGAGTTCGCAGATCTGCTCGTTAGACTTCGAAAGAATCCGGCCGCGTATGTTGCTCGTCCTCTGCTGGAAGAAAGTGATGCTCCAGGTCACAGCCTGCGAGTCTTCGCGACGATGACGAATCGCTTCCGACTGATCCCGGGCTTCATCAGCCGATCATGCCAGCCTGACGGCGGAGCTCCGTATTATCTCTGATCAGTTCTGGCCTGAGATTTCGCGAAGATCGACGTTGTCAATCATCTGCCGCAGGATCAGATAAGCGAGTGCCAGGCCACAGCAGAAAGTGCTGAGCTGGACGCATTCGACAAGGCAAGTGCGGAACGAATCGAAGCCCCCGGACAGCGGTGGCGACACCTGAGAACTGTCGCTGATCGATCGCCGTGCAATGCTCCCGGAGGCTGTTACAGCCCACGATGTGACTTGCCCCGCTACATTCGCGATAAGGGCAATGAAGATCAGGAAGCAGGAGGTTCTGCGAAACCGAGACAACACGTAGCTGATACCTCGACTCAATGCTTCTGCTCCATCAACACGATCGACAGCAATCGCCGACAACCCAAACAACCAACCCGTCAGCAGAACATAAAGTCCGATCAGTGTTCCCAGCGAACATAACCAAAAAACGATGTTCGGCAGGGAGACAACGTCGGACTCCGGGGAAATCCACGCTGACAGATGTCCAACGACTCGAAAGAACAGCAAGCCCATCAGGCCAATGGCCATCGTCAGGGAAGTCGAGACAACAACCGGCCTCCAGCTTCCCGCAATAAAGCGAACGGTTCCCAGGAGTCCGGAACGCTCATGCCTGCTGACCGATAAGGCTGCGAAGCGTGCGATTCCGACCGCGGCAAATCCCAGGCATAGCATGCGAACAAACAACGTCGCGACCAGAGTCAAGCCACGAGTACTCCCATGCACGAAGATGGCTTCG
Organism: Planctomycetaceae bacterium; assembly: GCA_044378235.1. Lineage (GTDB taxonomy): Bacteria > Planctomycetota > Planctomycetia > Planctomycetales > Planctomycetaceae > SXXK01. Next base: position 11 of record JBILXT010000643.1, on the reverse strand, counting down.
ATATTGAAGAT
>JBILXT010000644.1:0-3091 GCA_044378235.1 Planctomycetaceae bacterium | reverse complement strand
CCATGATGCTGGAGCAGCTCTACACACCAGCCATGGAATTCTATCAGATCCTCGAAAGTGAATTGATTCCCGCCTGCGAACAGAATCAGGAAGAAAAGGCCGTTCAAGTCCTCCTCGGCCCATTGACGGAGAAGTACACGCTGCATCGCGATGCTGTGAACTCGCTGGTCGCTTACACCACAGAAAAGAACGTCCGACGTGAAGGTGAGATTGTGGAGAGCATGAACGCCAGCACGAACCTGTGCCTTGCGATCGTCGTCACGACAATTGTAATCGTCGGCGGAGTTGGCAGCTGGGTTGTCAGCACGGCGGTCGCTCCGTTGCGTCTGAAAGCTCGTGTGCTGTCAACTCAGGCTGCGGAGACGGGCAGCAATGCCAATAGTATTGCCGCTGCCGTTCGTCAGCTCGACGACAGCATTCGCGAAATCTCCCAGAATGCACATCAGGCCGAGAGTGTCTGCTCGACAGCGAAGGACTCAGTCAGCCGAACCAGTCAGGTTCTGCATGGATTGTGTGCCAGCAGCCAGCAAATTGGTGAGGTGATTCAGCTGATCAAGCGAATTACTCATCAGACGAATCTACTGGCTCTCAATGCAACCATCGAAGCCGCTCGCGCTGGCGAAGCGGGGATGGGCTTTGCCGTGGTCGCCAGAGAAGTCAAAGAACTAGCCTCGCAAACGAATGAAGCGGCCACATCGATCATCGGTCATATTGAAGCCATTCAGAACGAAACGGCGACAGCTTTAACGTCCATCGAAATGGTAAGCGAAGTTGTCATGGCTATTCATGAAAGTCAGACCGGGATTGCTTCGGCTGTCACCCAACAGTCCGACATGACCATGCAACTGTCTCGAAATGTGGACGACATGGCTAACGCCAGTCGTGTCATGACGGAAACGGCCGGGCAATTGATGAACGATAATGTTCGACACGCGAACGACAGTGTCCTGCGAGGGACAACACAGTCCGTGTAACTAAAGAAAGTAAATCATATGGGACTTATCAGAAGCATAGGACTTATAAGAAGCATAAAGGCACTTTCTGGCGACACTGTTTCCCGTCACCCCTGACAAATACACCCTGACTTCAGCACAACAAATCACGAACTCAAACGTGAGCACATGACCTGGGCTCACAAATTAATGTCTTAAGGAGTTTTCATGTACGCTCTGATTATCGACGACTCTCGAGCCATGCGACGCATTCTGCGACAGATTGTGGAGCCCCTGGGGTTCAGAATTCTGGAAGCAGGTGATGGCCAGGAGGGACTGGACCGCCTGAGCGAACATTTTCCGGATGTCGAACTGACGCTGGTCGACTGGAATATGCCGGTCATGAACGGGCTGGAGTTCGTCAAGACCGTCCGCGCTGATGATCAGTATCAGCAGATGAAGATTGCCATGGTCACCACAGAGACGGAGCCAGCTCAGATGGCACGAGCTTTGATGGCCGGTGTGGATGAGTTCGTGATGAAGCCATTCACTTCCGAAATCCTGATCGAAAAACTGCGACTGATTGGCGTGCAGTGTCCGGACGCAGCCTGATCGGCTCCTGAGCATTCAGCTCTGGTCCGAATGCTGGCCGCGGGAGAATTCTGTGAAGCACAGATGACCCGTGCAGAGTTTGCGACACTTCGATGAGGCGAACGGAGTGCCGTCAGTATTTCGATGATGTTTAACGGGACGCTCAGACGGTCCAAAAAATTTACCTGAAGATTGTAAAACCATGTCAACCGCAACACTGCCAACGAGTGAGTTGGACCCAAAACTGCAGGCGGAATTTCGCCGGAAGGCGCAGGCCCTGCAGATGCTGCCGGGTGTCGCAGTCCAGGCATTAGAGATCGCTCGTGATCCGGAATGTACCATTCGTGAGTTTGTCGCCGTGGTCGAACGCGACGCCAAACTGGCGGCTGATATCCTGGCCATGTCGAACTCAGTGATGTTCTCCGCTGGCGGCCCCGTTGTCCTCAGCCTGCAGCAAGCCATCGTACGCCTCGGATTTCGACAATGCCGCAATCTGATTCTTAGCACCAGCATGGCGTCGCTGATGAAGAACCTCAGCCTTGAAGAGGAATGGGTTCGCGACGTTCTGTGCCGACACGGCTTCCTGACAGGAATGCTGGCAATCAATGTGAACAAGATTGTGGGCACGGGATTCCAGGGCGAAGAATTTGCCGCCGGCCTCGTCCATGACTTCGGCCGACTGCTGCTGGCCGTGGTGTCTCCGGACAAATTCTGCACCGCCGACCCGCTGCACTTCGATGAGTCACCCGAAATGCTCACCATGGAACGCCGCATTCTCGGCACCGACCACTGTGAAGCTGGTGCGTGGTACGCGGAACTCAGCAAACTGCCATCCGAATTCGTTGAAGTCATTCGGTATCACCACAACCCCGCGGCCTGCACGAAACATCGCCGACTGGTGGCTCTGGTCGCCATCGCGGACCACATGGCCAGCTACCTGCAGAGATTTGACAATGGCAATCAATACAACCTTCGAGAAAACGAAGCGGTCTATGTTCTGGAGAGCTGCGGTCAGACCAACGTCGCAGCTCGACTAGCCGATGTCTGCAGAGAAATGATGACTTCGGCAAAGAAAGACGTGCAGAAGATGTGGTCTGTTTAATCGCAGAAAACACTCTCCCGCACGTTTCCGGATAACCCCCCTCATTAAGATTCTGAGCTTCCATTATGAGCAGCATTATACGTGTCCTGATAGCGGACGATTCTTCGGTCACTCGTCGCATCGTCTCCGAAGCAATCCAACGAGAACCTGACATGGAACTTGTGGGAGCTGCTCAGGATGGTGAAGAGGCGATCTCCTTTTTTAAGTCTCAGAAGCCCGACCTGGTTCTTCTGGACGTTGATATGCCGACCTTGAATGGCATTGAAGCATTAAAGGCCATTCGCAAACTGCAAGACTCCGTCCCCGTCATCATGTTCAGCACTCTGACGGTGAAGGGAGGCGAAGCCACCCTGGACGCTCTGTCTTCCGGAGCAACGGACTATGTGCCCAAGCCAACCGGCGTTGGACATCTGAACAAGGCGATGGATTATCTGCGTCAGGAACTGATCCCAAAAGTTCGCATGTG
>JBILXT010000240.1:0-10990 GCA_044378235.1 Planctomycetaceae bacterium | reverse complement strand
CAAGGTCCACGCCCCGAAATTCAAATCTTGACAAGGCACTAGTCGTCCGGATCAGGACGGATTCCCTTGCTCCGCCGTAGACTTTCAGAATATTGATTGAATCCCCCCTGAGCCTGCCTCAGGGGCCGAACGAGGAAGTGAATTTATTCGTAGGACGGCCTTTTCAGGCCGTCGTTACATCAGAAAAGCGGCCGACGTCGACGCCCTGAAAAGGGCGTCCTACATTTCTTCACAGCCTCGAAGGGCTTTCGCACCATCGAAAGCTCTGGTTTCTTTGCTGGTGCAAAAACCGTTAAACCCCCGACGCAGGGTCGGGGGCGACTGAACCAAACGGATCGGAGCCTCGGCGTGTCGCATTTTCATAGAATGCGCTGCCGTGGCTTGTTTGTTGGGACCGATTGTAGATTGAAGAGGAGCCTGTTAAAAACTTCCTTGGACTGAGTTGTCTTTTCCGCCGGAATCAGCGAAAAGTTCGACCGGCCCACCCCGCCTCAGAAATCTCTCCAGCAATTCCTTCCGAGTTCCTTCCATGTTGCATATTCTCGGACGCCGTCAATCGGCGCTGTGTGATGGTCATTCGCGACGTCAGTTTCTGAAAATTGGCGGGCTGGCCATGGGCGGACTGACGTTGCCACAGATTCTTCAGGCTCAGCAATCCGCGGCAGGCACCGCCGGAAAGAAGCTGTCGCACAAAGCCGTGATCATGATTTATCTGTCAGGCGGCCCGTCGCATCAGGACATGTACGACCTGAAGATGGATGCTCCGCCGGAGATTCGCGGCTCATTCAAGCCGATCGCAACGAACGTGCCGGGAATTGAGATCTGCGAACACATGCCAAAGCTGGCGACGATGATGGATAAGTTTGCCATCATTCGATCACTGCATGGTTGTCCGGATCAGCATGCGTCCGATCTCTGCATGAGCGGTTATCCGATTGGCCCGAAAGGTCGACAGGACAATCATCCATCGCTCGGGTCTGCCGTCTCGCGTCTGCAGGGACCAGTGGATCCATCGGTACCGGCTTTTGTCGGCCTGACGATCAAGACTAAGCACGATCCGTACTGCAATCCGGGCTTCGCAGGATTCCTTGGCACAGGCTACGCGCCGTTCCAGCCGGAAGGCCAGGGCATGGCGGATATGCGACTGAACGGAATTACTCTTGATCAGCTTCGCAATCGTCAGAGCCTGTTAACCAGTTTCGATCAGTTTCGGCGTCAGGTCGATGCTCAGGAATCGTATCGAGGCGTCGACGCGTTGACTCAGAAAGCGTTTGACGTATTGACCTCAAGTAAGCTGGTCGAAGCTCTGGATCTCGAGAAAGAAGATGCAGCGCTGCGAGATCGCTACGGTCGAGGCAGCTCGGATCCGGCGTTTGGTGAAGATGCCGGACCGCACTGGATGGATCAGTTCCTGATGGCTCGACGACTGGTCGAAGCCGGAGTGCGCTGCGTCACATTGTCATTCGGAAGCTGGGACCGGCACGGGGCAAATTTTGAACGCCTGCCGACGCAACTCGCCAAGCTGGATCAGGGCATTACGGCGCTCGTTGAAGACTTGCATCAGCGTGGACTCGATCAGGATGTCAGTGTTGTGGCGTGGGGCGAATTCGGAAGAACTCCACGTATCAACAAGGACGGCGGACGCGACCACTGGCCGCAGGTATCCTGTTGTTTGCTGGCGGGCGGGGGAATGAAAATGGGGCAGGTGATTGGTTCGACCAATCGCCTTGGCGAAGTGCCTCAGGATCGCCCGGTTCATTATCAGGAAGTGTTCGCCACGCTTTATAATCGACTGGGGATTGATGCGCTGAACGCGACCATTCCTGACCAGGCCGGACGGCCGCAATACCTTGTCGATCATCGATATCCGATCAGTGAACTGATCTGATGGACAGGACGTGATCGGAGCCTGCCTGCGGTTCGATGGACATGCTCGATAGAACGAGGCAGGGACGACAAAATAAGTCACATCGCCGTTTCGACGGTCATCTTTGGTGCGCCAGTCCCGGTCGCCGCACGTAACCAGGGCTAAGCCGCAGAAGTATCGATAAAGCCGGCGGGCGATTCGGATCGAGGCAGCTTCAGAGTAAACGTGGTGCCCTTGCCGATTTCACTTTCAACGCGAATCCGGCCCTGATGAGCTTCCACAATGCGTCGACAGAGTGCGAGACCCAGCCCTGTGCCGCCCTGGCCTCGAGCATCGGGCTGTTTCGTTGTGTAGAACGAATCAAAGATGTGCGGCAGCTTGTCATGAGGAATTCCACAGCCGGTATCGCTGACGATGACCTCCGCCCAGCCTTCCGCTTTGTTGTCGCGAACGATCAGCTTCAAGCGTCCGTTTTCCGTCATGGCCTGACGAGCATTCACGATCAGATTCATCAGCAACTGCTGGATCTGGCTTGAATTGGCCATCGCCCAGACACTCGACGGAGCGACCAGGTCAACTCCGATACGATGCATCTGGAGATCCTTTTGAACGAGGACCAGGACATCATCAAGCAGGCGCTTCAAATCGGCCGGTTCGATGCGATCACTGGAATTGCGAGCATACGCGAGCATTCCGGTCGTAATTTTGGCGGCTCGCTGACCTGCCGAGAGAATGCGATCGAATGATTTGGTCCTTGTCGCCTCATCACCGTGTCGCAGGCCCATTTTTGCGTAGTTGATGACTGTCGTCAGGATGTTGTTGAATTCGTGAGTGATCGATGAAGCCAGAGCCCCCACGGAACTCAGACGCTGAGCTCTCATCAATTCTTCTTCAAGAACCTTGATTCGCTGACGGAGTTCCTGATTTTCCTGAGCCTGATCCATTGATGAGCGCTGCCGTAAGAAAGTTGGATTCAACGGAGACACAGGAGTTATCGACACAACCGCTAAACATCTTGCGGACGACTCGGGAGGCTTCCTGATCCGTAAACTCGCACCGGCAACTTCTGCCGCACTCGATCGCACCGGCCTGTCTCTTGCGCGATGCTCAAATCTCTCAACGCAAAAAGGGGACCGTGAATCACGGTCCCCTTCTCGTTTGTTGTCAATCAGTGGCCCAGACAATTCACATGAGTGACTGCTGGATATCAACTCCTTTGAACCACCTTCCACTGGAGATTATGTTGAATCCACAAGGCTGTTCAGGATTACTGAGCAACCGGAGCCATTGCGGTTTCACCGCAAGCAGCACCTGTCCCGCAGCCAGCATTGCCACAAGCACCGTTACCGGAGCATGGGTCGCAGCAAGTCTGAACTGGTCGGCAGACAACTCGTGGCACGCAGCGAGTCATCGTAACGCATACCTGACGAGGAACGCACTTTGTACGAGTGACAGTGCGTGTCTCACAAACCTGACGGCAAACTGTGTAAGGAACTTTGCGAGTGCAGGTCTGCTGTTCCATCTTGCAGACGGTGTAAGGAATCTGCTTTGTGCAGCATTCTGTAACCATCTTGCAGGTTGTGTATGGAACACGGCGAGTAATGCACTGCTCGGTCCATGTGCAGGTCGTGTAAGGAATCTTCTTTGTGCAGGTCTGCTGTGTCATCGTGCAGGTTGTGTAAGGAACCTGCTTTGTGCATGTTTCCTGTGTGAACGAGCAGGTTGTGTAAGGAACCTTCTTCGTTGTTGTGACAGGAACCTGACGGCAGATGGTGTAAGGAACCTGCTTGTGGCAGACTTCCGGAACCATGCGAGTGCAGGTCACCGTCTTCTGAACAACCTTTGGAACCCACTTGCGGCAGGTGACAGTGCGTGATGGGCACTGAACACAAACCGTCTTTGTGCAGCATGGGTTGCAGGGGTCAACAACGCACTTCTTCACAACCGGGCCAGGAATGCACTTGGTTTCTGTAATCCAGTCGCCGCAGCAAACGTCAACCGTGTGAGATTCCGTAACTGGCTTGCAGACGGTGTAGCACACGTCCTTGTAGCAGGTTTCGGACTCGGTCTTGTAAGTCGTGCAGCAGACATCTTTGTAGCATGTCTGGTAAACCGGCTTGCAGACGTTGTAGCAGACTGTTCGGTAACAGGTCTGATAAACCGGTTTGCACACGGTGTAGCAGCAGTCACGGTAGCAGGTCTGATACACCGGCTTGCGAACTCGGCAAGTCACGTCTCGGTAGCATGTCTGATAGACAGGCTTGCAGACGTTGTAAGTGCAGGTCTTGTAGCAGGTCGTGTAGACCGGCTTGCAAACCGTGTAGCACTCATCACGGTAGCATGTTTCGTAAACGTTCTTGGTGCAGGTGACCGGGATAGACTCAGTGCACTGATCGTACACAGTCTTCATGCAGGTATACTGCTGAGGTTCCCAAATCGTTTCCTGAACCATCTGACATTGCGGGCCGTTACCGCACCGAGCTGCCACAAAATCTCCGCATGGTGAACACGCGGATGTTGCACAACCGGAGTAACCACCCTTTCCGAGTAGTCCGGCCATCAACACACCGCTGTTCAGCAGTACGGTAACTGCAGCAGCGGCTCCCAGCATGAGCCTTTTCATTGCCTCTACCTCGACTGTTCTAACTGAGTGAAACGTGAGCGCACGAGAGACGCACAAACCTATACTTCTCTTCGTCGACCGCGTTTACAAGACTTGACCGTTCGGGGTCGGGCGGAATGCCCTCCGAACCGTTTGTCTGATTGCACACCGAACAACCTTAACGACCGTCAGAGTTTCTCTTTCCGTTTGCGTAAGCTCTGCTTGACAAAACGGACAGGCAAAAACTGCCGCTCAACTGAACAGGATGTGACCATGGCCCCTGTCAGAACACGAAGGCCGCGTGCCTCCGACGATGGAGCCGTTCCGGGAAATTTCCCGTCAGCCAGAATACACCATCCGACATCAAATCTGCTCCAGTCGATTTGCTTCACTGGCAGAGATTCGAAATGCAGCCGCACCGAGAATTAGCTTGCTCGGCAATTTGATTCCACACGGTTGTCCGCCCGGCGGTTTTTGCTAAAATCCCGCCCCTCGCGAACTCGACCGTCCTGACCGTGTCCCACGGAAACGCAGGAAGTCGCATTTCGGCAGATTTGGCAGTAGTGTTGACCACCGCATTGCCGAATCAGTGTTCAACAATTGGCGGCGTAGCTCAGTTGGTTAGAGCACCGGCTTCATAAGCCGGGTGTCGCCGGTTCAAGTCCGGCCGCCGCTACTCTGGAACCCCGCAGAATGCTGGTATTAAGCGTTCTGCGGGGTTTCTTTATTTCTGGCTGTGTCTTCAGGCGTCTATGTGCACAGTTGCTCCGAGTTTGCAGGAGCTTCTCCTTTATTGGTTGTTCGGAACGTTGGCCTGCGATTTCATGTAGTCAGACGCTCTGCGACCAATCGCTGGAACAATCGCTTCCGCCAACCCATGTTGAAGCGTCCCCGCAATCGCGTCCGCTGGATGCAGCAGACTCAAATTGCCAGAGCTGTATCCTCCAGCCATCAGAATAAGAACGTCGTCTCGACGCCCCCAATAGGTGAAGTAATGAGTCGTCGCCGGAACGAGTTGGCCGTCGCGCACCATCGAGTCAGCGACGTTCCAGGAAATCCGAGTGAACTCGATGCCGTCGACATTTCTGTAGGACGTGGAATAGGACTCACCTTCCGGCGGCGCTAAGTTCATGGCACCTGGAAATCCGCTTCCTGTGTATCCGAGCACTTCAGGATCAAGTTGGCCGTCATCGCGGAACAACCTGAGAGCTGATTCCTCTGGCGAAAGATGAATCACGGTCAATTCAAAACTGGTTCTTGAAGGCGCATGATCACTGAACGCATGGTCCTCAAAGTGGATTCTGACGCCGGAATCATCAAGACGTTTGGAAACGCCGGCGACTTTCCATGTCTCCGGGGTACGAACCGAACCGGACTGATTACCAAACGGAGGACTGTTGCAGACGATTCCTCCGCCAGCGACAGACCATCGAAGGAATCTGACGGCCTTCATCGTTAGTGGAATCGCCACGATGCACAGCAGAATGATTCCAATCCGGATAAGAATCTTTGAGAAATTTTTAGGAGGCTTTCGACGGGGCCGCTGCGATGAGGGGCGAAGGGACGTAGAATTGTGCCACTCGGCTTCGTCTCCCTCCGATCCGTCGTTCCACTCGTCGTCGACCTGATCTGACAACATCTGCGGCTCAGGCTTTTTTCGCCGGACCGGTGTTTCTGATTTGCCGCGATTCCCTCGCTGGCTTTTTTCCGTTCCTGCTTCTTTATTCCTCGGCGCCGAAGACGCGTTGCTTCTCGTTCTGTCGTCCTGTGCTACAGCGAGAAGAATTGTGCCACAGGAATTGCAGCGAAAACGCATCCCGGCGACATCGTCACTGATGCGAAGAGTCTTACTGCAGCCGTGGCACTTGACGCTGATCGGCATGAAGCTCTCGAAAGTGGTCTGACAGGATGATGGATGAGACAGGGAGCATCGACGGATTGAAGATGCATCAACCGGAGGAAAGAAACAGTACCGGTAAAGTCAACGCCATCGTGAACAGTCCCACCACAAACATTCTCCAGACCATCGGGTGATTATATCGATTGTCGAAAAGGCAGATCAAAGCCAGAAACGGAATTCGCCGAATCAGAAACCCGGTCACAAGGTCTTCACTGTACGCAATCATCTGGAAAGTCAAACTGGCTGCGATCGCGGGGCTCAGTCCGACCACGATGGCCAAATCCAGCATCAGGGAACTTTGGCCGGACTGCGGTTCGTTCAGGTGCTTTTGGACAACTACAAATGTGCCCAGGCAGAGGACAATGGCCAAGACGGTGAACAGCATCACGTTCCAGTTCCCGGAACTCGACTGATGCATCCCCATGTCGTCGCGATACCCAAAGGCCATCACGGAATTGCGGCGATCAGTCATGGTCGGCTGTGCGGTCAGCACCGGTGTGGCCAGACCGTAAGCAATACGTTCCTCGGCAGATAGATTCGCGAGACATTCGTCCTGTTGAATTTCTTCCTGAAAGAGATCCTCTAAATCATCGGTTGTCTGAGGCTGTTCATCAAGAGACGCGGGACGTCTCCGTCGGTTAGGTTTTTCAACGTCTCGGTTATGCTGCGGACGTTGAGGCTTCCCCTTTACCGAAGCCCGTGAGGCGGTCGTGGATGGATTCGTGTCTGGCGTTCGTGGTGAAGGCCTGCCACCTCCCTTTTTGTTGTGAGAATTTTCCTGATAAGGAGTATCGTTTTGCACCACAACGGGATTTCGGCATCGAACGCAGCGAATCGTTTTGCCAGCGTGCTCTTGTGAGACCAGCATCGTACAACGGCAGGATGAACACTCAGCAGAGAGACGTATAGTTTTCTGAGTCGTTGCGGTCGCCTGCGGTTTGAGCCCAGCAACGGGGACGCTCACAATCTCACGGCAGGCTATGCAGCGAATTTTCTTGCCGCCCTGTTCATTGGCCAGATGGTGCGACTCGCCGCACTTTGGACAATCCATGGAAATGGGCATCAGGCAAATCCATCCAGCACATGGGTGAACTCATGTCTTCGAAACGGGCAATATAGGATTGGTGACAACGGACTCCAATTGTGAACAGGTCTCAGAAAGACGTGCAGACGGAAGTTTTTCCGGAAGACCCGAGCCTTTAACCAGTTCGAAAATGATCGAGTCAGGCGCGACCATTCAGAAGATTGACCTCGAGACGCAGATTCTCACGGAACACACCTGGTCGCCACAAGAAAGGAAAGGCTAGTGCTTTGTCAAGCTTTATTTGGGGGTAGTGGACCTTGCTAAAGGTCTTGCTGTGTTGGGATCTTTAGCAAGATCCACTACCTCCACCCCCCTCCACCCCCGTTCTTTATCTTCACAAAGCAATAGGGCATTCAAAAAGCCTCAGATGGCTCGACCGCTTGCGATGAGGATGACAGACACCTACAACTCGCGGTCGGCGAGACTTGAGGATAGTGGTGAGCTTCGTGGTGACGTGCTGACTGAGGTCATCACGACGAAAGGTTCTCCTCTCTAAAATTGGTTCAACTGATTCAAAGGATTTTCAGAAACAATGCAACCTGATGACAAAGCCAAAGAGCTGGGTGTGAGTTTTGAGCCAGTGACGCCGGGCTATCTGAATCTGTGTATTCGATCCGGGAATCAACTGATCTCGTCCGGCCATGTTAGCGATCTCAAGGGCGTTCTTGGCAAGGGCGTCACAGTTGAGCAGGGCTATGAAGCCGCGAAAGACTGTGCCAAAAAGATTCTGCGATCCGTCATTAATACTCACGGAACGCTGAACGGTCTGCGAGTTCTGAAGGTCCTTGGCTGTGTTTACTCGGCCGGAGATTTTACCGATCAGCACCTCGTGATTAACGGATGCTCGGATTTGCTCCACGAGATTTTTGGCAAGACCGGCGACGGTTACCATGCTCGAAGTGCTCTCGGTTTTGCCGCTCTGCCAACTGGAGCAGCGGTCGAAGTGGAAGCGATTTTTGAGATCAAAGGCTGAGCCTGTGGAGGCCGCCAGTTTTTGAAGGCCCGGTGAAAAGTCGAGCGATTTGCTCCGGTCACTTGGCGAACGTGTATTTGTTCAGCTATCCTCTCGACATGCAATTCTCGGAAGTCTGCAGTCAGACAGCCTTTCGAGGATTTTGGACATGTTAATTTTTGATACTTTCAACACCGTCGGCTCTGACAGGACCATGATGCGATGACAACGGACCCAACACAACCAGAGCCTCAGCCAACTCCAGTAGCCCCCGAAGCTGCACCTGTCCCGGTAACGGAATCAGCCCCTGCGCTGGAAGTCACTTCCAGTGCCGTAGTGGCTGATCCGATTGCAGCAGCTCAGGAAGCTGCACTTGAAGAAGCGTCCTCCGCGGCGTCGCGAGTGCGAGAGAAGATGGCGAGCGGTTCTGAGCGTCCAGCGGCGGCCGAGGCGAATGTTCCTCGCACTCCGCAGCGAGCATCAGCGGTTGAGATCCCGGCGGCTGACGATCTTGATTCTTCGTTGGAAGCAGAGATCTCCGCTGCGATGAACAGCGGTGATCTGTCGACTCCAATTGAACTGTCTGCCAACGCTGAAGAGCAGCCTGCCGAAGGCGCGAAAGAAATTGGCCCCGGGGCCAAGGTCAAGGGCGTCGTTCAGGCAATTCACGGCGGTGACATTTTCCTGGATGCTGGTCTGCGACATAATGTCGTTCTGCAGACAACACAATTTGCTGAAGGCAAAGCACCTGCCGTCGGCGATCAGCTGGATGTAATTGTTGAGAGTGTCGATGCTGATGGTCTGATCAAGGGCCGAATTCCTCGCGCACGTCATCGTGCGGGCGGCAACTGGGATTCTCTTGCCGTTGGCCAGGTTGTGGACTGCCTTGTCACTGCCGTCAACAAAGGCGGTTTGCAGGTCACGGTCAGCAACCTGCGAGCGTTCCTGCCTGCAAGTCAGGTTGAACTCGGATTTGCCGGGAATCTGGAAGGTTATCTGAACCAGAAGATGACCGTGCAGATTACTGAAGTCAATGCGAAGAAACGTAACCTCGTCGTCAGTCGCCGTGCATTGTTGCAGGCTGAACGTGCCGAAGGCGAAGGTGAGTTCTGGGGCAGCGTCGAAGTTGGCCAGGACTTCAAGGGCGTCGTGAAGACTCTGAAGGACTACGGTGCGTTTGTTAACATCGGACCGGTTGACGGGTTCCTGCACATCGGCGAGATCAGCTGGTCACGCATCAATCATCCGAAGGATGTTCTGGCCGAAGGTCAGGAAGTTGATGTCAAGATTCTGAAGCTCGATGCGGACAAGAAACGCATTAGTCTCGGGATGAAACAGCTTGCTCAGAATCCATGGTCCCATGCTTCAGAACAGTATGCTCAGGGCCGCACGGTTTCAGGCAAGGTGACTCGCGTCACAGAGTTTGGTGCATTCGTTGAACTGGAGCCAGGCCTCGAAGGCATGGTTCACATCAGCGAACTGGCGTGGCGTCGAGTCGGCAGCGTCGGCGAAATCCTGAAGGTCGGCGAATCCAAAGACTTCCAGGTGGTCGAAGTTGACACCAAACGGAAGCGAGTTTCTCTGTCTCTGAAGGCACTGGAGAAACGACCTGAACCGCCGAAGTCCGAAAAGGCAGAAGAACCAGAGCCAGCTCCGGTCGAGCCTCGCAAGCCACGCAACACGAATCTGCGCGGCGGCACAGGCAGCTCCAGCGGACGTGGAATGTTCGGCAATCCGTCAGACTTCACATGATTTCGTAGTTGTTTGAATCTTGTCGATGCGGATCAGTTTCCATAGTGCCGACTTGAGTCGGCACTTTTTTTGTCTGGCGGACGTTTCCTGCATCGACGGTTTCTGTAAGTCTCAATCATGTACTGGCTTGGCTGGATTGTATTCGGTCTTGTAGCGATGACGACCATTCCGGCTGTCGTCGCCCTCAAGCTCAAACGCCTGAAGCTGCCGTCGGATAGTGTGGCGGAATCGGAGCTTCCGAGCGTCAGCGTTATTATTCCGGCCCGAAATGAGCAGGCTCAGATTCGTAACGCGTTGACGACGCTGTTGCAGTCAACGGGAGTTCGTCTGGAACTGATCGCCGTCAATGATCGTTCCACAGACAGCACAGGGCAGATCATGGACGAGGTCGCAGCGACCGATCCGCGACTGCGAGTCGTCCATGTGACGGAGCTGCCCCCGAACTGGCTTGGCAAGAATCATGCGATGCATCTTGGCTCGCAGGCAGCGTCTAACGAATTGCTTCTGTTCACTGATGGCGACATTCTGTACGAACCACGAGCGATCGAAGCGGCTGTTCGGCATTTCAAGAGGGCCGGACTGCAGCATCTTTGCCTGCTCCCAAAGATGCTCCCGGGCAGCGTGCTGGAGAATGTTCTGGTCTGTTTCTTTGGGCTCGCGTTCGCCACCGGCATGCAGATCTATCTCATCAGAACTCGCTGGCCGTTAGCTTATGCCGGCGTGGGAGCGTTCAATCTCGTGAATGCAGAGTTCTACCGATCCCTGGGCGGCCATCAACCAATTGCGATGGATGTTCTTGATGACGTCAAGCTCGGAAAGATGATCAAGAAGAA
>JBILXT010000239.1:0-10998 GCA_044378235.1 Planctomycetaceae bacterium | reverse complement strand
GTAGCGAGTCCCACCGTACGGCTGTTTGTATCAACGTTGCAACTGGCTCCCGTGGCGTTCACGTGTCGGCCGTCGAAGTGCACCGAGCGATTCATCCAGAAGTAGTGATTGCCATTGGTCCAGACGGTCGCAGGACTCTTCTGAGCTTTCGTGCTTGACTGAGTATTCCCGGTCACGTTCAGGTCGAATGCAGCAGTGTTCTGAGACGGCCGAATGTCGGCTCGCACGTCGACAGTCGTTGTTTGCGATCCGGTCACCCAGGCACCCATGATGCAGTCCGCGATACAGCCGCTTTCGGTGCGGTAGTCTGAGATCAGTCGAGACAACAGGTCTTCCGAAACCGTGAAGTGAACGTTGTGATTGAAGTAGTTTTCGTTCACAACAGGACGAATGATCTCTGAGGCAGACGGAAAGCGACTTCGAAGCGAACGCCACGCGGTTCGAGTATGCTCGGCATCTTTCGCAAGAGCGTTCTTTTCCCAGGCGAAGATTGATGTCAAAAGCTGGTTGATATGAGAATTCAGAGCGGCACGAGCTGCGGCTTCGTCACCACTCGCAGAGCTTACGGCGAGGGATGTTTCCAATGCCGCTTTCAGCGTCTGAAACGCAGGACGATTCAGAAATACTAACTGTTCGTTGTTCAGAGTATCCGACGGTGACAGATTTGCCAGAACCTGTTTCTTCATTGTCTCATCAGCACTTCCAGCCTTCAGGTCTGCAAGATGCAGATAAGTCACCCAGCCCTCTCCATTCGTCATCGCGGTCAGCATTGTTTCAGCGTCTGAAACGGCTTCTGCCAGCTTGTCTGTACCGGCATTGGCAGAGGCGGTCAGATCTCCGGCTTCAGCAGCCAACAGTGCCGCCTGCATCAGGGCTGTGCGTCGCAGCAAATGTCTTTTCATAGTTTCGAGGGCAGGCGTGCCGCCATCAATCTTACCAGCCGCTTCCGTCAGTTCTGCCGCAGCGGCCTTGCGAGCGTCCGCAGGTTGGGCCGCATCAAAAAGGATGGCCAACTTTGGATTGAGTGTATTGGCAAGTTCCGCGTCAATGGCCTCTAATGACTCGGCCGACAAGTCATCGGGAATTAAGAGTGCCGTTTCTGTAACGGCCGGTGCCTCTTCCTGAGTCGCCTGAAGTATCGTGGGCGATGACGCGGAGATGGCCACCATCGCAACGGCCAGCGATAGAACGCCCAACGCTCGCTGAATCGATCGTTTGCGCAGTCCTGAGAACATGATCACTTTCCTTTTCCTACCTGCCTGCAGCGGCAACCTGCTGACGACACACATCCTGTATCGTCGTGAACATTTGGCAGATTGTGAATTTGCAGAGCAACAATGAAAATCCATACAACTGCGCATCTTCTCATTGTTGCCGCAGAATTCCCAATCTATCCATGTCGTTTTTTCGGACAATTCACCGCACTGGGAACTTCTTGCCAGAGTCGAAGGTCCGCCATACGAAAATGCGGCCTTTTTGAACGCGAAGGAAGTCCGTAGGGAGGCGTTTAATCACCAGATGGGCCAAGTTTTTCGCCATCCAACTCGAAGTGAGCTCCCCGGAATTCATGCCCGAGGAACCTTGAGATGCCAGATCAAGATCGCTTGATACTCATCACCAACGCTTTTCGTGGGCTGGCTCGGAGGGTGAGGGGCTAACTAAGCTGAGGTGGCTGATCAACTATTGCTGTGTCGCGGCGTAGATTCCGGCGGCTGCAGCCAGTCCCAGAATAACCGCAAACATGATTTTCCAGACGCTGTAAGGACGCTCGCCCTGAACTTCACCTGTCGCAGCGTTGATAAACACCTGGAACGTTTTGCCATTGAAACGGTAAGCCAACAGCCACACCGGCAACAGCAGATGCTTGTAGGTAATCGCGTCGTATTGGCTTTTGACACTGCTGACCATCTGAGTATCACCGCCGATTCGCTGATGAACCTCCGATAGAATCGCCGCATCTATGCGTGCTCGCCCTTCTTTGAAGCAGTCATCGAGCTCTATGTCATACGTGCGGGCCATCAAGCCAGCCAGCATCTGCTGGTTGAATGGCACGACCTTCAGCAACGGCCAGGGCTCCAGCGCCAGCATGTAGTCTCTGCGCAGGCCGGTATTGGCGAGCACCAACACGTCGTCAAAGAATCGTTGAAATGATCCGCTGGCAGGGTACCAGCGAGTTCTTCGTTCGGTGCGTCGATTCTTTCCGTTTCCCACCGTCACGTAATAATGTTCCCCGCGCTGGCCCGTGTAGGCCGTGAAGGTCATCGAGTCAAATGTGTAGTACGACAAGTAGATGCCATTGAATTTGCCGTCCGCACCTTCCTTCGAAAAACGATTCGGAGCGAACCAGCGTGAGCGAACCCACTGCTGCAAATTGCGGCGTGCGTCATCCTTATCAATCTGAAACGGCAGAACTCCGTCCACCGGGATGCGATGTTCCTCACATTTGTGAGCATTCTCAAGCTGCACGGGCGACGCACAATAAGGGCACAGCGTACTGGTGAGCGTACCGTAGAACTCCACGTTTCCACCGCAGGATTCGCAACGCAACTCTCGATGAGTTGCCTCGGTTGCGGCGATCGATGGATCCTCTTCGACCTTGCGATCATGAGCTTCCTCACGCCATTGCCGGAGTTGTTCCAGCATCGCATGAAAGTCCTGCTCACCAAGAACTGAATCGGCCGACTTCTCAATCTGCTTGACGTGACCGCAATAGGGACACTTCAGAGACTGTTCGCCGATATGAAATTCCAGGTCTGCCCCACACGACTCACACGGGAAGACTCGCCCTTCACCAGAATCGAACGTACGCCCCACTTCCCCGGTGCGAACATCACGACGATGAATATCCAACGGGCCATTCGGATCGATCTCAGACGGCAGATCCGCAGAGTCATCTCGTGAGTCTGTTTCAAGCGGCATGAAAAGATCGACCCGTTGAAGAATGCAGGTAAGCGAACAGAAAACGCCAGACGCGATGTCAGGAAATGCCCAAAAGTCCGAGCCCGAATCGCATCCCAGGCTCTGGTGCTGCCAACAGAGTCAGGCCATCGCGAATCGGTGGTGAGAAACAGGAACCAATCGTGTCGAGCGTTCTTGCCTCGGCCCACGATTGGTTCCCTGACTCATCCTGATCCAACTACGGAGCTGGCATTGGAGGCGGTGCTGGGGGCCCGAAGGCACCTGCCAGCTGAGGCACTTGACCGGCCGCAGCCCAGTTGGCCATTCCGGCCGTCCAGACCAAAGTCGCTGGTGTAATTTGCCCGGCTGCGATGCCAGCCGCAAGCTGTTCTGCACCGTAAGGTCCCTGAGACTGTCCGTTCATGGCCACGTGCCACATGGCCGGAGGAGCTGGTGGTGCCATGCCCGGCGCCGCGCCGCCAGGAGCTGCTCCCGGGAACATTCCCGGCTGCATCATTCGCCCGGCCATTGCAACGCCGATGCCGAGCCCCAGCCCTGCGCCCGCGCCGCCGCCCGGTCCATTGTCGGCTGTCAAAGCCTGGCCCATCTGGTACTGCTGGAACTTTCCGAGGTCGCCGATGACACCGATACTCGTTCGAGTATCCAGGGCTTTCTCGACAGCTTCCGGCAATGAAATATTGACGATAACCAGCTGAGGAATCTCAAGGCCGTATTCGTCGTCGATTCTTTCCTGCACGGCCTTTCGCAGCACTTCACCGAATTCGCCATACTTTGTTGCGAGATCCAGAGCAGCCACATTCGACTTCGCCAGCACTTCAGCAATCGTGCTGGAGATGATCGAACGCAGAAGTTCGGTCACGGCATCCGCACCGAATTCTTTGTCGGTTCCAACCAGCTCTGTCAACAAAGCCTTTGGGTCCACCGCTTTGACCGCATAAGTTCCAAACGCGCGAATTCGAATTGGTCCGAATTCCGGATCGCGCATCATGATTGGATTTGGAGTACCCCATTTCAGATCCGTCAGCTGCTTCGTGCTGACGAAGTAAACTTCAGCGCGAAACGGGCTGTTGAAACCATATTTCCAGCCGGCAATCGTGCTCAGAATTGGAAGGTTGTCTGTCTTGAGTTCGTAATTGCCCGGTTCAAAAATGTCGGCAATCTGGCCGCGATGAACAAAGATCGCCTTCTGGCCCGGACGAACAATCAGCTGCGCACCGTTCTTGATTTCGTTCTGGTAGCGAGGAAACCGCCAGACCAGCGTGTGTCGCGAATCATCAACCCACTCGATGATGTCGATTAATTCATTTCGCAGCTTGTCAAACAACCCCATTGAACGGGCTCCCCCAAAAAGTTTTACAGTGTGAAAACGTCGACTGATGTCCGGTTTCAGCGACCAATTCTGAACAATCAATTCCCGGCGAAAACTCTGAAACGTAACGAAGTCTATATCAGATCACACCAAGTGTGCCACAGTGAGTTATTCGCCATTCTTTCCGACGGGTTTGTTCAGCGAGCCGGAACATACTCAACGCGGATTTCCGATTCCGAGATGACCGGCCATTGTCCATCCTGCAGGGCTGTCGCTCTCACCGTCAGATTCCATTGGCCTCGCAGTTGTTCGTCCGCCCGCGAAACAATTTGCAGAACTCCCGAAGTTTTATCAGGATCGATGATCAATGGTGTGGCGGAAATGAATCCTGACGCTTCGTCCGGCACAATCAATTCCACCTTCACGGGCAGGGGAAGTTCAGGGGATCGAGACACGTTGACGGAGATCTCCTGACTCTCACCCAGCGCAGTGACCACATCCGAATTCTCTGTCGACACTTTCAGCAGTGCGCCTTCCATGATCATAGTGATGCGCGCATTCCCGGGCTTCGTCAGGTAACGCACGTTGCCTTTCGGATCCGGAACCGCCACAACGCCATGCACAATAATGCGGCGTGTCAGGTCCATCGGTAGCCATTCCGGAAGAAAACACGGATACCAAGCTCGGTTCTGATCAGGCGGGACCGTCAAAATTCCCCCGCGAGTTCCCATACGCTGGCGATCCTGTTTGGCGGTCATCTCCAGTTTAATCTCACCGGCGAATCCGTCTTTGCGAACAAGTTCCAGCTCGGCCAGATAGGTTGTGCCGCGATGGACATCTCGCTGCCGTTCTTTGTCGACGACAAGCACTTCAATAGGAGCGGCCATCGTCATCGCCAGCATTGTCTTCTGAACTTGTCGATCAGAGAGTTGTCGTGGACAGAGATTTCCACCAGCAGTGGCTGTCGCGGTACGTCGAGTCTCGGTGGTTCCCACCGTTGAATTCCCATTGATCGTGATGAGCTTTGCGACCACGGCCGCGTCTGCTGCCGATTCGAGCGTTACTTTTGCATCCGATTTGCCTGCAGGAATCTTCCAGTCACCGCTGGCCGTTACTCCGTCCGGAAGTCCCTCGACGCTAAGAACGATTTCGCCATCAAAGCCACCAGAGCGAACAGCCTGCACCGCAATCTCGGACTTCCCTGCCAGCGGCAGTGTGACCACCTGAGGCACCGTCAGCAGAAAATCCGGCACCTGTCGGACACATTGCAGTCGATAAACAGAAGCCTCTGCGGCTGTTGTCACCCTCCTGACCACAGCTGTGTAGTTACCTGTTGTCGCGGCCTTGAATTGAAGTGATGGATCCGAATCAGCAGGGCCGTCATCATTTTCAGCGATGACCTTTCCAGTCTCGTCAAGAATCTCCAATGACAGATCCGCCGGCGGTCCAATGCCGAACGACTCCAAATCGAGCGACCACTGTTCGCCGCTCATTACGGCAATCGAATAGCGTTGTGGATCTTCCGCAGGGCCAAACAAGGCCGTGACACCTTCGGATCCGGCGATGGCAGTCACATCCTCGTTGCGAATCTTCTCTGGCAAATCAGAAACAGGAATCTGAAACGAGACTTCTCCCGTCGGTGTCTGCGACACATGCTCGAAATGGGTTAACGCGGGATCTGCAGGAACAGAGATAGTACTCTTCACGGATTCAGTTTTCGCAGTGCCAGATTGCACGCCTACGCCCAGCGACTCCAACTCCAGCGTGCTCCCACGCTGCACATATGCCGGAATCGTTGCATGAATCTTCGCTCCGGTCTTTAGTGTGAGACGATAGACGAACGCACGATCACCTCGAAAATCCAGGTCAAACACACTGGCTGTATAGAGCCGCCCCGCTGAAGCGAAAAAATGCAGAGCCGCATCCTGACCGAGCGTATCAGTCCAGTTCGCGACCAATGTCCCTGATTCGTCACGAACTTCGAGAACAGGATTCATGTCCACTCCCAGCCTTCGTGCCATCAGATCGAGCGATACGATTTGATCACGAGGAGAGATGAATTCGTATCGGTCCACTTCGCTGAGTCGACTCAGCCTGCCCGACACCGCGACCGGTAATGATTCAAGTCGTTGCGGAAGATCGCGCGAACGACGTTCAATGAGTTCATCGCCGTGACTCACATAGAAAACGGCTGTTTCGGACGAACCATTTGCATTCGCCACCTGCCAGCGAACCAAACCTTCGGGAGTCTCCGCTGGTATAGTAATCTGTCCGCGGACTTCTCGCGGAATCGCCATCGCTGGCAGTCCACTTCTGGGACCGAACCAATACGGTGGCGGCGGAATATGATAATCCCCCGGCAGCCCATCCGTCTGCAGCAAGATCTGTTCATCATGAACAAACCATTGCATGTCGACGGTAAAGTCATAGCCTCCCAGAGCGACCTCGTGAACTTTTCCTGCTTGAAGAGCAGGAGGATACACGTACCCCAATCCCGGAGATTTCTGAGCTATGGCGACTCGATTGTCAGCGAGCAGCAGCAGAGCCCCGACGATCACAATCCGAAAAAACGAACCACTTGTGCAATGCTTCATTTCAAACGATCCCCGGACTAGTCAATAGCACTGATCCTGGCGTGGCGTAAAGATCTGGACAAAAATCAAGATCAGCAACTGCGGGTAGTGTAGAAACTTAGACCGGGAACAGTCATGTGGAATGATCAATATTGTGGCGACACGTTTGCGTACGGCACAGACCCGTACTGTTTTCTTGTCGTGGATGCCGGGCTACTGGCCCTGTGCTGAGCCTTGCAGAAGGCAAAGGCCGTAACGCGGTGTGCCGGGCCTAGAAGCCTCTGATGCCCTTGTCCACCCATCGTTATCAGCCCGCTGTTACAGGCGGTCATTCGATTCGCACAGCAGGTTCCATCGTCTTCTGAAACACGACGGCATCGTAGTGGTTCGGCCAGACGGCTTTCATCCACGAATACCCGAGAGGACGTGCGAAGAGCTTTTCGGACAGCCAGGCGGCGTCGGGTGAGTCCGACCGGAGCGGGACAATCGCTTCCGTCAGGCCAGCCTTTGTGCAGATGTCCTCCAGCGTTCCAGCCGGTGCGGCACCAATTTCAAAGGAGGGCTGAAACCAGAGCCCGGCGGTTCCGCCACCAGCTGTGAATGCAACCGTAAACACCTGTTCGCCCAGCTTCTGATGGACGAGATGTCCCATCGGGACAACTCCGGAATAGTCGACAAATCCATCAGGGACTTCGATTCCGGCCGCACTGCGTGTCAGATGCATGGTCGCCGCCCACACAATAATTTTTCGATCGGGATGGTACTTCTCGGCAAGCCAGATCAGGTTGTCGGCCATCTGCGCGTCGCGAGCATTCAGGCTGGAATACTGGGACATTTGCAGGCCACTCGGAATTGTGTAAGCAACATAAGCTCGCAAGCTGCGAAGCTGTTGGATCCAGCGTTGACGATTGCGAACCTTCGCGTCGGACTGATCGGCTGATGATTTGTCCGAACTTACGGTACTGACCTCAGTGATCAGAGCGTCCAGACGAGCAAGGAACTCCGTCTTTGACGGCTTCTGCCTGGCTTGACTAATCAACAACTTAAGATCTGACAGGAACTTCTCATCGTCTGCTCCGGACAATTCACGGCCCGTAAATTCCTTCACAGCGGCTTTCAAATCATCAATGAAATGATTCTGTGAAGCCACACCCGTGAACTGGCAATCGAAGCCTGCGATTTCAAGCGGCCGATTTGCCTTTGCTGAAGCGGCGACGTAATTCCACAGAGGCCCGGTCTGACGACAGCCGGTCCAGATCGGGAACACGCCCAACTGCGCCGCCGTCAATGGTTCGACGCCGGATCGAAATGCCGCGTCCGCGCGGTGACAGTCGTAGAGTCCGCTTTCAAAGGCGAGAACATCAAAGCCCATTTCCTGATGCAGGAATTTAATCAACCGAACTTTGGCCTCGAAGCAGTGACCGTCGCCATGAGTCTGCTCGCCCAATTGAACGATACGACGATTCCCAATCATTTCTTTCAGAGGTTGCAGATCGCTGAAATCGTCATCTGACGCATCGCTGGACAAACGGAACGGAATCGCGTTCTTCTTCACCCACGCAACGTGCGCCGGATCAACTTCGGAAGCTGGTGGCGTCCAACGCTGCGGCACGGCGGCTTTGGGTGCTTTGCCGAGATCTGCCGTTTGTTCAGGCTGATCATTGACTCGGAATGACAATTCCTGAAGCCCCGTCGCAGTCACCACCATCAGGCTGGCTAGATCACCCGACACGAAATACGGGACTTCGATCCTTCCGGCATCGTCGGTGGGCTTCATCAACGAACGCGCTGCAATCGGAAAGATCAGATGCTCGCCCCCGTCAGCATCCACGCGTTTAGACGGGACAATCTTCGTTCCCGCTAACGGCTTCCCAGCCGCGTCGCGTATGACAATCACTTTTTTCATCGCAGGCTTCATCTGGAAATCTATCCCCGCGATCGAGTCACCTTTCTTCTTGATGACGTAGTTGCTTTGCAGCGCAAGGCCGTCCTTTGCGATCGTGACCAGATACGCCTCCTGCTGATCAGCCACATTGCCGACGTTAAACGCATACGTTCCGTCAGTCCCAGTGACTGTTTCATAGGGCGCCTGTTGATATCGTCCGCCGGGCCAGCTCTTAAGAATCAACAGCGTCCTGGCGCCTTCAACGGGCTTTCCGTCAGCATCGGCGACGGTCCCGCTCAGACCAGACGTGGACTTTGCAGCCGCGCCAACGGATTGTTCGGCTGACTTGTCTGCTTTGAACGTCAGGAATTCATTCGATCCGTCACGAGCGACATACAAGCTGACCGTGTCCCCTTCTTCAAATAGGGCCATCCGAACTTTTCCGGACTTGTCCGTTTTGTAGCCGGCATCAGGGCCACTCTGCTCGTAAATAATGATGTCATCTCGCCCGTTCGCCGGCTTGCGTTGTCCAGGCCAAACGACGGTCTCTGCGAGCGGCTTTCCATCGGCACCGGTGAGCACCAGCGTCTTGTCTATCGCGGGTTTCAGCTGGAACTGAAACATCTTCGCGCGAGTCTTCGCATCGAACTTCACGTATTCACTGTCCATCGCGTAGCCATCAGCAAGCACTGTCACCAGAAATGCCGTTGCGGAGGAAGTCGAATACAGATCCTTGAAAAGGAATACTCCGTCGTCATCGGTATTCGTGGCAAAAGCTTGCTGTGTGTAGCGTCCGCCAGGCCAGCTCTTATAGATCAGTACAACTCGCGCGTTCGCGACGGGTTTGTTGTTTGCTCCGGTGACGGTGCCAGTCAGATCATGCTTTTCCTCGGGAGCAGGCTGCAGAGCTGCCAGCATGGACTGCATCGCCGTATTCTGTTGATTCAGCTGGTTCAGGCGACTCGCAAGCCATACGATGACGCCCGCGGCCACGATCATCCCAGCGGCCATCGACACCATCAGCCACAGATTACTTCCGTAGACAACTCTGCGGCATTGCTGGCGAACCTGCTCGCGGGCACCAAACAGTCGTTGCGCTTCCGCAGCCGCCTCATTGGGACTCATGCCGGAGTCGATCAGTTCCTGAGTTCGACAGTGAATATGAAAGTCCAGCTCTGCATCAATTTCACTGTTGACGGCTTCGGACGATCGCCATGTCCAGCCGCCCAGTCGCAAAAGTCCGGATGCAAGTATCATCGCCGCGCCCCCTACTGACTGTCACTGTTGTCGATTGAGATACCGGCCAGCCGCTTCGCCTTGACGCGGCGGTCCCTTCAATATGATCACCTGCACCGCATTCAGGACTGGAACCCCAGTACGCGGTCGATCGCCGAAGACATTTGCTTCCACGCTTCTGTTTCAGTCTTGAGCTGAGATCGTCCTTCCGTGCTCAATTCGTAGTATTTGGCGCGGCGATTCGATTCGCTGGCCCCCCAGTAGGAGGTGATCCAGCCCCGCTGCTCCAGTCGATGCAGGGCCGGATATAACGATCCCTCTTCGACCTGCAGAAAGTCGCGGCTGACTTCCTTCAGATATTTTGCGATGGCATATCCGTGCCTCGCTTCTTTTTTCAGCGACTGCAGCACGAGCATATCGAGGCTCCCCTGCAGCAGCGTGACTTTCTTGCTGGCGGCCATGTCGATTTCCCTTTGGTCAATAAATCCGTCCCGATTGTTCGAGAGTCGATCTCGTGATCAATGCTCGTTACTCATCCCTAGGACATCTATGGGAGAGAATGCCGGCGTTCCCCTAGAGCGTCAAGGGATGCGAGCGGTAAAACAGAGTACGTTTTTTTCGCGATCCGTGGGCTTGTTGTGACTATGTTTCAGAAATTCCCGAATTACAACTACAACTTCCGGTCCAACGGCAAGAGCAACCGGATGCAGGCCAATGCTGGCGCCAATCGCATAACTTTTCAGATGTGTACTGCGCAGTCTGTTGTCTCGGGAACTCTTCTGCGGTTATGCCATCAGTGTCACGCACGACCTTGAGGCAACTGCCGGAGCGTCATGATGTTCTCTTTCCGAAAACCTTCCGCCGCGACCATCGAGCGCTTTCTTTCCCGGCAGAAGAAATGTGATTTCACATATTCCGCTGTTGGTGGCATCGAAAAGACACCTCCCGCGGGCTTCGTGGTTGATCATACTCGAGTCAGGCTGGGCGATGGCGAGAAGGTCTTCAATGAAGCCGGAGTGATTTTAACTCGCTGGGGACATTTTCAACTTGGCTGGGTTGAGTCCAGTTCCTGCCAT
>JBILXT010000017.1:0-39242 GCA_044378235.1 Planctomycetaceae bacterium | reverse complement strand
GGTGCCATCGTTCTACCGGACGGAACTCTGTTCGGCGAAGGCGTAAAGACCACCATCAAGGAAAAGCTGCTGGCTGAATGCAATCTGCACACGATCGTTCGCCTGCCGAACGGTGTTTTCAGTCCGTACACCGGCATCAAGACGAACCTGCTGTTCTTCACCAAAGGATCGCCTACGAAAGAAATCTGGTACTACGAGCACCCCTATCCACCGGGAGCCAAGTCGTACAACAAAACCAAACCCATCCGGATCGAAGAGTTCGATCTTGAAAAGTCGTGGTGGTTTGGTGAGCAGCCAAAGAAGAAGGGCAAAGCAAAGAAGGAAACCGGAACCAAAACGACAGCCGCCCGTGGCCTGTTTGAGGATGGCGAAACTCCGGCTGAGTCGCTTTTCACCAACCGCGTCGAATCACCGCAAGCCTGGCGAGTCTCCATCGAGCAGATTCAGGCCAACGGCTACAACCTCGACATCAAGAATCCGCACGACAGCAGCGAAGCCCACGCTGATCCTGATGAATTGCTCGCCGACTACCAGATCCTGATGGCCGAGTTGCAAAAGACTCGCGACCGGCTGAAGGACGAGTTGTTCCAAGCTTTGGAAGGAACGAGGCGATGAAAATACGACAAAGATGCAGCAGATCGGGAGGGCGAGGCTCCTGCCGAGCCGATCAAAGGGGCCCGGCATGACCGTTTCAGGACCTGTTATTTTAATTTTCGTCAGTTTTCTAAAATAAGGACGCCCCATGAAATGTCCAATTTCAGCGGACTGAAACATGGCCACGAAAGGACTCTTGAACTATTGGCTCAAATCGGGAGGGCGAGGCTCCTGCCGAGCCGCTTGCTCACGGCTCGGCGGGAGCCTTGACCTCCCGAAACGCCAGAATCTCAACTCATTGGGATATCACAATGACCGAACCCAACTCCGATCTCCCACAACGCAAACATCCAGCGCATGGCGTTCTCTACGTTGATCGCCAGCCTACAATCGTCTTCGACACCGTTTGCACGAAAGACCGGAAACCCTGGCTTGCCAATCAGGATGTCCACAACCTTCTTCGCGAGGTTTGGGCTGACGCCTCGGCATGGCTTGTTGGCCGTTATGTGGTCATGCCTGACCATATTCATCTGTTTGCTGCTGCAACCTCGACCGAGATCGAGTTCAAGAACTGGGTCAAGTATTGGAAGTCGCAATTTACCAAACGGCACAAGGTCGCAGACCACCGTTGGCAAACAGATGATTGGGACACCCGGATGCGAACCGGCCAACAATATGAAGAGAAATGGGAATATGTCCGTTTCAATCCTGTGCGTCACAAATTGACACAACGTCCGGAGGATTGGCCATACTGGGGCATCCTCAACGAATTGCGTTGGGAGCAATGGTAATGAATCGATCATCACAGATTTACGTTTCCCGGGAGGGCGAGGCTCCTGCCGAGCTAAATGAGCGCCAAAAAAAAAAGCGGGAGGGCGAGGCTCCTGCCGAGCCGCTTGCTTTCGCCCAAGCATTACCGTGGCTTTTCAATCGACTTCTCTCGCGGAACCCGATAATGAACCACGACATGCACCCACGGCTTGACAGGAGCCTCGCCCTCCCGAGTTGCGATCGATTGAAGGACGAGTTGTTCCAAGCACTGGAAGGATCAACGCGATGAGGGTATCGCCAAGACGAGCCATCTTGGGAGGGCGAGGCTCCTGCCGAGCCGTTTGCTCTCGCCCAACGATTACCGTGGCTGTTCAATCAACTTCTTTGGCGGAACCCGGCAATGAATTATAACATGCACCCACGGCTCGGCAGGAGCCTCGCCCTCCCGAGTTGCGACCGATTGAAGAACGAGTTGTTCCAGGCCCTGGAAGGATCAACGCGATGAACGCCGAAACCTTCTGCGAGCACTTCGCGACGTTTGCGGATCTGATTCAGCCACGGAAGTGGCGGCAGCGTGTAGCCGTGGGCATGAGCCCACGGTTGAGAGCCCTCACATTCCGCGAAGCCCCGATAGGGGCGACAGAACACGGCACAGATCGCATCTGCCGCCCCTGTCGGGGCTGTGGGGGAAACTGCCACGATGTCCGTGGGCTGACGCCCACGGCTATATGCTGTCGGCCCGCCGGGCCTAAAAGAACGGAATTGCGTGCTGCCTGGCAGTGCAACAGTGATGGCATTCACCCGTTCCAGGCATTGGAAGGATCAACGCGATGAACTCCGAGACCTTCTGCGAGCACTTCGCGACTTTTGCCGAGGCGCCCAATGGCATTGAAAGATTGCGGGAATTGATTCTCGAACTGGCCGTCCAAGGAAAACTCGTTCCACAAAATCCAGATGACGAACCAGCAATTCGATTCCTTTGGAGCACTGATGACGATCGGCGTGTTGATCTAAGCTCCAAACTGCTCGCTGGTGAAGCAAGCGACGTTTCACGCAACAATCGTTTTTCGATCCCAGAGTCTTGGGACTGGGCTCGGATTGGCCAGCTCGGCGAGACTCAAACTGGGACAACACCGAAGTCGGGCGACCATGAGGCGTTTGGTTCCGACTATCCGTTCATCAAACCTGCTGATATCTTGAGAGACAGAGTCGTTTATGACAATGTAGGGCTCTCTCGGACTGGTGTTGGAAAATATGGCAGGGTAGCGACCGCTGGCAGCGTGTTAATGGTGTGTATTGGGACGATCGGCAAGTGCAACGTGATTACACGTGATTGCTCCTTCAATCAACAAATCAACTCCATCACCCCATTGCCACAAGTCAATTCGTCGCTATTGCTCTATTTTCTGCAGTCGCGGTACTTCCAGACCGAAGCGTGGCAGCGATCAACTAGCACGACGATTTCATTGTTGAACAAGGGGAATTGGGAATCGATTCCGATTCCTATCCCGCCACTCGCCGAGCAGCGGCGGATTGTGGAGAAGGTGGACCAGTTGCTGGGGCTGTGTGACGAGTTGGCAGCACGTCAGGCGGCACAGCGGGAGAAACGGCAGCGGCTGGTCGGAGCGACGCTCGACCGCCTGGTATCGCCTCACACATCCCGCCACCTCGCCTGCCGGGGTGGTTTAACGGCTTCTGCACCACTCGACGAGAACACAACTGGTGCAAAAGCCAATGAACCACCGGGGCAGGCCCGGTGGCGAGTCATGCAGGACGACGCCCACCGCCTCCGCAACCACTTCGACCAACTCTTCGACACCCCCACCACCATCCCCCAACTCCGCCAAACCATCCTACAACTCGCCGTTCAGGGGCAACTCGTGCCGCAAGATCCGAATGATGAACCAGCAACTGTGCTTCTTGAACGAGTCAAGAACGCTGGTGAGCAATCTAGGAAATCAACGCGTCGAACTCGTAGCCAGTTTGTCGACGAAGATTCTTCCGTCGCGATTCCTTCTGGTTGGGTCTGGACACGATTGGGAGAAGCCTTTGATGTACGCGACGGAACGCATGATACGCCGAAGTATGTTGAGAGTGGATTCCCATTGGTCACGAGCAAAAACCTTTCGAGTGGTCGGCTAGAACTGAGCAATATTAAACTCATTTCGGAAGCCGACCACAGAGCCATCGCCGTACGTTCCGCGGTCGAACGCGGTGACATACTTTTTGCAATGATCGGCAGCATCGGTAACCCCGTGATTGTTGAAACAGATACAGAATTCAGTATCAAGAACGTTGCGTTGTTCAAGCATCGATCTGCAACGGATTCATGTCCGCACTTCCTGCTTCATTACCTGCGATATGCATCTGAGGAAATGAGAAAACAGGCGGCGGGCGGAGTTCAGTCATTCGTCTCACTCGGTTTCCTGCGCGAATACCCGATTCCGCTCCCACCGCTCGCCGAGCAAAAGCGAATCGTCACCAAGGTCACCGACCTGCTGTCCCTGTGCGACGCCCTGGAAGCCAAACTCACCCAAGCCGAATCCGCCAGCACCCAACTCCTCTCCGCCGCCGTCCAATCACTTTTAAACGGTGCAACATGATCGGCCTGAAGATCGTTACGACACGCACCGGTATTCTCTGGCCGACAGAGTACTGGAAATGCCTGATCGATGCCCTGTTCATGAAAGGATCGAACGCTGATCCCCGCACCAGGTATCCGGACCTGGTGAACCTCAACGAACTGGTTCAGGAGCGGAGTGGCCGGTTTTTCCCGGTCGGTGCCCTTATCAGCTCAACGTGCGACGACACTCAATTGCGATTCATTCAGGTTGAACGAGCCACTGGCCAATTTGGTTACGTGGCCATTTGCGAATCGCCCGTACTTCCCGACACCGATTCGTGGTTTAATATTGATGTTCCGTATTTCGGTACGATCGGCGACCGCAGATCCGAACAGCAAATTCAGGACAACCGAATCGCTCTGCAACAGTGCTGGCCACCTGAATGGCAGCTGGGCGATCATTTCTCAATTGAATTCAGGCTCTCCGCCTCGCGATTAGATCGCGATCTGGACAACTTGGCGGATGGTATCATGCCATTCTTTTCATCAATGCCCATCAAACTGTGTTCCCTCCGACTCTACAAGTCTACGAACGCACGCAGTGAGCACGAGTCGCTTCATATTTCATAAGAAAAGAAACATCACCCTCGTTACCATCGGTGAACTCAGTCTGGACTCCACGGCTGGCCAGTTTGTGAGCCTGCGACTCCGGTAGGGTGCGTGGAGCGGAGCGCAACGCACCATGGATTTAGACGAATTCGCGTCGGTGTGTTTCGCTCCGCTGCACACACCCTACGTGAAATTGGCAAATTGGCGATGATTGCCGTGGGAATAGCAGATTCATCACGTCTGTCGCACCGGTTGTGGCCAGTTTCCTCAGCGATGCTCACTCATGAGGCTCGCGTTCCCGTCGGCAATAGGTCTTCGATTGTTCAACAGTCGCCTTGTGGTCCAGATCCACATCGTTAGCGCTATGCTTGATTCCCCAGCCAAAGATCTTTTCGAACAACGGCAGCAGGCGATTGTTTCGAAGTCCATGCTGAAAGTATACCTCGTGCTCCTTTTCTTTCATGCCCATCTCGTACAACACCTCATCGTGGCTGGTGATGCCGAGTTCATTAAAGTACCTCATCATGATGAAGTACTCGCAGACGTTTCCGCTTTCGAGCCGACCGGCAAAGTAGTACGGCATAAACCAGCCAATCACATAGCAACTTGCTGAAATCAGTCGCCCAAGAATGTGGTACTTGAATTCAAAGTATCCGGAGATGGGGACATCATATTGTCGCATCAATGACAGCACAGTTTCTCTGTGTTGCCATTCATCAAGTTCGATCTGCCGGATAGCAGCTTTCTCTTCTCCGCTTTTGACTGAACCGGCATGGCCGATGTATGCGAATGCTGCAGCCTTTTCAGCGGAGTAGGCCAATTGCAGCAACCTGACGAGTTTCGGGTGGTGCAGTTTCACTTCGGAGATGTCCATTTTTAATTCTTGCAACGCCTAACAAAACCGGGACTGGCTCCCGCCGGAAGTCTGAAATTATTCCCGAAATCCACCGCCAAGGGTGCCTGTCCCGGTTTTGTGAGAGCCCCTTAGCAAGAAACGCGATCCACGCGAAGATGAAGGCTCCGACAGGAAGGAGTCGTCTCCCCCATTGTCTGAGACCGCTGCCTTTGTGGGAATTTAACACGCCGACAAACTTGCGATCGGTTTGAAATCACAAGCTCAGCAGAATTGATGACAGATAATCGGCTGATGGCAGCATGCGCAGTTTCGATCCTTACACCTCCGGACGTCGCTCGGACGCTGCCGATGTCCAGATTTCTTTGCAGGTCGTAGTTTCGTCGCTGATTATTCAAGCACGTAGGGGTGGAAGTCCCAGTTCGGGCGCAGATTTCTGGTCGGCACATTTCCAGTGGTCGTCAGTGAATTCGGAACGCAGCCGGTTCAATGAGAGAGCTGGCTTGTGTATGCTTTTCGGTCAATAGACGGTCAACGGTGTGGTTCATTCATCACTCCAGAGTGAATACGCAGCTGCGACACTTTCGAACTCTGTTTTCGGGTGAATGTCCGGGAGCCAGAAGGAGAATGGTAGATGGCTGACTCGCAAATGCCTTCGGATTTTTCATTCCCGGTGGGATCTCGCAGGAATCTTCTGCACAGAACCGCCGCTGGGTTCGGATCGCTGGCGTTCTCTTCACTGCTGGCTGAGACAACGGTTGGTTCTGAGTCGAATAGTCAGGGCTCCGTCGTCGGGCAGATTCAGCAAGGTCCTCCGCAGCCGCATCATGTGGCTCGAGCGAAGCGGATCATTTTTCTCTTCATGAGCGGCGGGCCGTCGCAGGTTGACACGTTTGATCCAAAGCCATTGCTGACTCGTGATGACGGCAAGCCTCTGCCGTTCGCCAAGCCTGAGATTCAGTTTAACGCCACCAGCAATCTGCTTAAGTCACCGTGGCGATTTCGTCAGTACGGCGAGAGTGGTCTCTGGGTCAGTGATCTGTTCCCGAAAGTTGCGGCGCATGTGGATGATCTGTGCATGATCCACTCGGTGCACGGCACCAATCCAGCTCATGGTGGTGCCGTGATGAAACTGCATACTGGCAGCGACAACTTTGTCCGGCCAAGTATGGGGTCGTGGGTCAGCTATGGATTGGGCACTGAGAACTCCAGCCTGCCGGCGTTCGTCACAATCTGTCCGACTTTGGCTTTCGGTGGCATCAACAACTGGAGTTCCGCGTTTCTCCCGGCGACTTATCAGGGCACGGCGATCGGCAACGCCAGTGTTCCGTCCGCCAAAGCCCAGGTGAAGTTTATTCGCAATTCGCGATTGCCTCGCGAGATTCAGCAGCTGCAACTGGAACGGCTCGAACAGCGAAATCGAGAACACATGGCTCGTTCTGGCGCGGAGGCGTCACTTGAAGCCCGCATGCAGTCGTTTGAACTGGCATTTCGAATGCAGTCTGAACTGCCAAGGATTGAGGATCTGTCGACGGAGTCCGAGGCGACTCACAAAATGTATGGCATGGATAATCCGGTGACAGCGAACTTCGGACGAATGTGCATGATGGCTCGCCGATTTGCTGAGGCCGGCGTGCGATTTATCCAGGTCACTCACAACGATGACAAGGTGCAATGGGATCAGCATTCTGAGTTGAAGACTGCTCACGCAAAGAATGCTCTGGAAGTCGACCAGCCGATTGCGGCGTTGTTGCAGGATCTGAAAACGCGAGGACTGCTGGAAGACACGTTGATCTGGTGGGGAGGCGAATTCGGACGCACGCCAACGGCGGAAACGACAGGTCCCGCAGCCGGGCGAGACCACAATCAGGAGGGTTTCACAATGTGGCTGGCCGGTGGCGGTGTGAAGGGTGGCTTCCGGTATGGCTCAACGGATGATTACGGTTACTACGCCGCCGAGAATAAAGTCCACATTCATGATCTGCACGCCACGATTCTGGACCTGATGGGGCTGGATCACGAAAAACTAACGTATCGCTATGCAGGCCGCGATTTCCGACTGACGGATGTTGAAGGTCATGTGGTTCGCGATATCTATGCATAAGACTCGCGTGGAGATCTTCAGACAGGTCGGGGCAAGGCAAGGAGATAAGCCCACAGTGTTTGCGCCCCTGAAGACACCAACGAGAGGTATTTTGCGATTCAACCCGGTACGGGTTATACAACAAAGCCTGGGGTTGCCGCCTTGCGGCGCACCCCAGGTAGGGAACAGGGAATGTCCAGAACCCCGATGGGGTTCCACAACCTTGGCAGCGCAGGCCATCCACATTTATTCTGGCAGCAAGGGCGAGGGCTGGCAGCGGCGGCCATCCACATTAAGACCCAAGCTCCCACTTACGACGCCAAATCCCCTTAACCATTCTCTCAGCCTACTGAACAGCCACTGATTGCAGGGCAGGTTTCGCCGTTGCATTGAATCTTGAGGCCGGAGTAACGCGATTGGCCGAACGGCGTTTGCCGAAGTGTTCGACGGCGTGCAGCCAGAGTTCCGCCGACAGATTCAGGCGATCCAGAATCGGTGGAGCATTCTTCGGGATTGCGCCGCGTTTCCCCGGTTTCAATTGGCGACCGGTCCAATCGAGCAGTTGCAGGTATTCAGCGAGCGTCATGAACATGCAACCCTTGTTCGAAGCTCGGCGGCTGGAACATTTCTCGCGAGCCTTCTTTCGCTTCGGCTCCAACTCTACAGGAGCAAGCCAGCCTGCCTTCTGGCCATGCTCGATTCGCACGTCCTTTGCATCCGCAGTCGAAACCTCATCGGCAGACTTCAGATCAGCAATACGTTCCTGAGCACTCGTAAAGTCACTCTTCTCCGGAGTTGCCACCAGACCGGCTCGCACCGGGTTCAAATCCACATAAACCATGCACGCCGCGATCGCTGCTTCATCCGGCAGGACCGTCGCCTTGAAGCGGCCCTCCCAGAACCGCCCGGTGCATTCGTCTTCGGCGTTCGCCATGCGAGCAATCACTTCCGAAGTGCATCGCATAAACCACGAAACGCTGGACAGGCGAGCCCGCAACTCGGCCAGAGTTTTCTCATCGGCCATCAGGCGATTGAGATCCGTGTCAGCAGGCTCCGCCGGGGAACCATCCTTATTTCGCCGCTGAGGAAACAGATTCCACCATCGCCGCGCGACCTCGTTGTCACTCCACGTCTTCACCACATCCGGCCGGCTTCTCAGGATTACATGGAGATGATTGGACATCACCGAAAATCCGAGCACGTCCACACCGAAGATTCCCGCCAGAAACTCCAGCCGATTCCGCATCCATTGCCGCCGATGCTCGTAATTCTTCCCCGTGAGTTCATCGACCCCGCACAGAAATCCACGCCTCACGCACCGATTGACGCAATGCACAACCTGAATCTCGCCCGCCGACAAAATCTCACGCCGATTGACTCGTGCCATCACTTTTTTCCCAATTCAATTAAGGTAGCTTGACGGAACGTCAGGGTACTTAACACACTCCGCTCTGTCAACTAGGTTTGGATGGCCCCGTTGTTCTTGCTCCGAAACAAGTGTTGTGCCCCCAAAATGCCCATCATTCGTTGTTTTGGCTGGCCGCAGATTTTCGGATCGTCCCGGATTTCTCAAATTTTCCAAAGCAGAAGCAAATCTTGAGGGGGCTCCTTTGTGGATGACGCATGGCTAATTGGTCGTCCCTGAAAAAGTCGCAGACCGATTTTCAATCATGCGATGAAGCATTTTCTTAAGGGTGACCTTCGTCTCGGCCTGTTCTTTTGTCTCAGATGAGCGGCACCATCACTGGGCTTAGACGGTCCCTGCTCCCCGAATCGGGGACTGAAAACGCATATCGGAGCCAGAAAATCAGCGAATGCGCCAACGCGCGCAGCAGCTTAAGCAGATTCGATCCAGCGGCGGCGAGTGTGGCATTGATGGCGTCTCCGATCAGACCTTTCAGGAAGCATCTTTGCATCCGATGATCGCTCTTCAGATGACCGATCTTCGGCTCGACCGCACTGCGACGTTTGCGACGTCGCTTCATCGCGCGGGTCAGGTTTCGAGAACTGCTGCCAGCCAGATGAATCGTGGCTTCACCTTTGTAGTCGTGACCGCGATAACCTTTGTCGACAAATGCATCTGTCACATTCACACCCGTTGTCTGCTGAACGCCGGCAATGGCTTTGGCCAGCGTGTGACCATCGTAAGGATTGCCTTCACACAGTCTCACACCGACAATCCAGTTGCCGCGATTTGTGGTGGCGACAGACACCTTCTGACCAAACTCGTATCGCTTGTGCGCCTTGCCTTTGCTGATGCACATTACGTCCGGTTCATGCAGGCTGTAGAGCTTCTTGCTGTCTGTTTTTTCCTGAGCATGCAGCCGTTCGCACAACGCCAATAACTGCGAAAGAAACTCATCCGGCTTTGGAATCTGGCGATGCAGATCACGCAGCACTCGTCCCAGCCACGTCTTCAGTTTCTTCAGCTGGCGATGCATGCGTTGAAACTGTTTCGCATGCGCATAACGACTGACCATGAGAGCTGTCCGCTTCGAAACTCGCAGGTAGTTTTGACGCAGCCGGATGCTTCGATTCTTTGCCGCATTGGCCAGCTTCACCAGAGCTGTGTGATACAGTTTGGAATCAGTTGGATGCGTGATGTTCTTTTCCTGCACGGTCGTATCAACATTGACTTGAGCCAGTTCCTGCGGCGTGACCTGCTTGTCCTTCACGGCGATGGCGATTGTCTCCTGCAGCATCTCAGCCAGCTTGTCTGCACCGACACGTTTTCGCCATTTCGTGAGCGATGTCGAATGCAATGGAACGTGATGCTGCAAAGTGTCGAATCCGCAGAAGTACTGCCAGTACGGATTCTCTACCCAGCGGTCGAGTAATGACTCATCTGATTCATTGAAGGCGTGCTTCAGGTAATGCAGCCCGACCAGCAATCGCGTGGCTTTGCCGGGTGCTCCGAAGTCAGGGCAGTAGCAGTCAGCAAAGACGGCTTCGAAGCGTTTCCAGTCGACCTTCTTTGCAAGAACACACAGCGGATGGTTGAGATTCAGGAGTTGCTCCAACTGAGCCTGAAACAGATCCAACTGGCTGGTTTTGGGGGCAGATCGGGGCTTCATGCCGGTCTCAAATTGCAAGGTTTTGGTCTAGGAAGATACCTTTCCCTGCAATTTTAGCGACACGAATCTACCGGCCCAGGCCAACTACGAATGGTCATGCCAATTTTTCAGGGACGACTAATTGTGGCGTGTGTCCTACTCACCAAAACAGAAACCTGTGGATCTAAGAAGTATGAATTCTCTTTGGAAAAAAACGTTGGTCGGATCAGCCGTTTGGCTATTTGGAAGTATTGGCTGCCTCGTCCAGGCACAGGATCAGCCTGCGGTTGTTTCGCCGGAGTTGAAAAGAGCCGGCGAGGCCGTGATCCTTGCCTTGAGTCAAAAGGAGGTCGGTGCGGCTTTTGAGCTGATGACCGAGAAGGGTGCAAATCAGTACATGGCTACGATGCTCGTTCAGTTGCCTCAGATCAGTCAAATGGAGGGTGCCGAAGGTACCGAGAGCGCCGACTTCAAGGAGTTACAAAAGGCTGTCACAAAGTACGGGCTTGACAAGATTGGGTTTGACATGCCTGAACCCGATGGTTCTTCGAAACCCGAGGAGATCGTTGATGAAATGCTGAAGGCATTGGACGCCGCCGAGGAGAGAGTGTTGGCGTGTATTCCGGCCAGCGAGCGACGAAAGACCACCACAGAAATGCTGACGATCATGGGCAAATGCATGCAGTCTCCCATGTCGCTGAGGCTCGGCGAGTTCGAAGTCAATGAAGATCAGGCAGAAGTGCCTGTTCTGGGTAAGGTCACATCTGAGGTGGCTGCACCTGACGGTGAAGAGCCGGTTCCTGAAATGGCCATCGAGTATCTTCTCTTCGTGAGGAAAGATGGCCACTGGCTTTTTGATGGCTTCAATCGCAAACGCATGTTAGAGAACGCGTTGAATAATGAATCGCTTGCGTTGTTGATGCAGCCATTTAAGGAAATTGCCGACCTGTCCATCGAAGGAAAGACTATTGATGCTGAAGAGATCAGCTTGGCTAAATACACGGGCAAGGTTGTCCTGGTGGATTTTTGGGGAACCTGGTGTGGCCCTTGTGTTGCCGGTTTGCCAAAGCTGACCGAGCTTCACGCAAAGTACCAATCACAGGGATTTGAGATTCTTGGTGTGGCCGCTGATGATGTTGATTCTCTCAAGCCGTTTCTGAGCAAGAAGCCCCTGAGCTGGAAGAATATCGTCGACGGCGAAACTGAGATTGCCACGAAGTACTCGATCGAAGCATTTCCCACGACGCTGCTGATCGACAAACAAGGAAAGCACGTCGCTACCAATCTTCATGGCGAAACTCTGGAGAAAGCCATTGGACTTTTGCTCGAAGGCAAGTCGATTGTGTCGATCACGGGCAGTGCTCAGGAGGTATTCGATGCAGGAAAGAAAAAAGCTGCCGAAGAGCAAAAGCTCATCTTCCTTCACTTTGGTGCCACCTGGTGCGGGCCATGTCAAGTGCTTGAAGAGTGGATGTCGCGACCTGATATCCACGGTATGCTCGACAAGGTTTTCGTTGATGTGAAGATCGACACTGGTGCGAACTTCGGCGCAGAGGAACTTCTGACAGAGTTCAGCCCCGAAGCATCAGGCATTCCCTGGTTTGCTATCCTGAATAGCACTGATTCCAAACCGATTGCCACATGTATGAATGAAAAGGCGGAAAACATCGGCTTTCCTGACGCAGCAGAAGGAATCGACCACTTTGTGAAGATGTTCGAAGCAACCGGCAGGTTCTCCAAAGACCAGCTTGAACAGATTCGAACTTCGCTCAAAGACGTTGTGGAGCCTCATAAAGCCGAGTCTCCAAAATAGTTGGACGTGCAGTGAATTTCCTTGATATCGAGTTCTCTGGTCAAGTAGCGAAAAGGCCTTGCGCATGACGCCGAGGCCTGCTCGCGAATTCGGCTTGTTGACCGATTCGTCCTCAGACGCCAATGTGTCCGAGGCACTGCAAATTGCAGTGAGCATGGAACCTGCATGTCACGTGGCCACAAGACCGTGAGACCGAGCCGAACGTTACTTCGGCACAGGGCTCGTTGTTCATTGAAGTGACAGAACAGTGTGCGTGTTCATTCATTGGTTCGCAAAGAAGAACGAAAGAAGCCACATTCCTTCAGAGTGGGCAATTTGCTGCTTTTGTATGACTGAGAAAGAGCCTAAACTTCATTCCCTGTTGCCGATTTCTTCACAAACAGGGATGTGCTTGTCGTCATGGATCATCGAGAAGGCCTGACTGAAATCCTGAGGGAGATTGGAAACAGTCCATGTTCGCTGGATGCGTCCAACAGGCTCCTCGCATTCGTGTACGATGAATTGCGACTGATGGCCGCGAACAAGTTGCGTTCCGAGGAAAGAAATCAGACTCTGCAAGCCACGGCACTCGTCCACGAAGTATGGATCCGGCTGGCAGATTCACTCAATGGCCATGGAAGCTCAGGCGATTATTGGCAGAATCGAAGGCACTTCTTCGGTGCTGCGTCAGAAGCGATGCGGCGGATCCTTATCGAGAAAGCCCGATACAGGAAGCGACTGAAACGCGGCGGAGAAAATGTCGTTCGGCACGACATTGATGAATCTTCCCAGATGACCAATGCCATTGAGGATGATGTGCTCGACCTGCACGCTGCCCTCGAGCAGTTTGAACGCATTGACCCCATCAAATCGCAAATCGTCAAACTCAAATTCTTTGCGGGCTTGACGACAGATGAGATTGCCACGGCGACCCAGTTATCCGTTGCGACCGTCGAACGCTATTGGGTCTACTCGAGGGCGTGGCTGCATCAGAAGATGAGAGAGCACAAGGCCCCAGGAACCAGGAGTGCGCTGCACTCTTCGGGCTATTTGGTTCCAGCCCGCATTTTTTGCGGCCAAACCCAAAGGCAGCCAACCCACAGAATGATGCAGTCCCATAACGATTTTCACAATCAGACGACCGCTCTCGCCGCTACGTATCTCAAAGACTTCAGAAGTAGATTCTAAGAGGCTCTAAACAAAACCGGGACAGGCACCCTTCGAGATAGTTTTTCTCCCCGAATTCAGACTCTTCGCGGGAGCCAGTCCCGGTTTTGTTAGGCGTTCTAAGCCAAATTCGGTGCCTTCAGAAAATTGGTGTTTCCGTTCGGCGATGAAAACACCCGGAATCACCGACTGCACCCCGTCGGTTCCCAATTCACACTGTGCGTTGCCGGGATTGAGAGGCTTCCCTAGAATCCGTCCCAGGGCTGCCGAAGCGGGTTTTGTGGCGGCCGGAACCCTGTTAAGGACATGTGAGCGGCCCCAATGCTCGAACGGCGTGAGCTTTTTCCAAACGTAATTGAACTCAACTTTCAGGCGCGACGTCGACTGGGATGCTGTGTATATCTGATTTTCTCCGGCAGCGACTGGATGCTGCTGGATATCGGATACGCCGACACTGTGGAAGAAATCATCGATCTGATTCGTCAGATGGATTTCCCGCTCGCCAACTGCAAGTATCTCGTCGCAACTCATGCGGACGCGGATCACGTCCAGGGATTCCAGCGCGCGAAAGAGCTGTTGCCGGGATCTCAGCTCGTGGCTCACCCGGACGCCAAGATTATTCTGGAGACAAACGATCGAATTGCCTCCTTTGCAGAAATCCCCGCGCAGGGAATTTCCATCGACATGCCGAACTTCGTGATCGATCGCGAGGTCGATGAAGGAACAACTCTGGAACTTGGCAAGCTGAAGATTCAGGTCTGGCATACTCCAGGTCATGCCGTCGGTCAGTTGGCGTTTCGTCTGGGGAACCTGCTGTTCTCGGGCGACAATATTTTCCGTGATGGTTGTGTTGGCAGCATCGATGCTCACCATGGATCTGATCTGCCAGCGTTTATTGATTCACTGAAACGGATTCAGAAGAGCAGTGTTGAGTGGTTGCTGCCAAGTCATGGTCCGGCGTTTCGGAATGAAACCAAGCTGCTGCAGTCGGCGATTGATCGGCTCGACAAGTATCAGCATATGGCCGACTTTGGAACGTGTGCCGTGGACTGGCCTCTGCTGGATGAATGGGAAGCGGAACTCGCCAAAGGGCAGAATCCGTCGGCGTCCTGAATTCTCATCTCGTAAGGTGTGATTCTTTGTCGCTGAACTTTGGTTGAAAATCGAAAGACAGTAATTCTTTTTCAGGTCACTCCTATGAATGATGTGCTCGATTTTCTTCGTCAGCAACAATCGATTTCTCTGGAACAGCTTTGCAGCTTTCTCCGCATTCCCAGTGTCAGCGCTGACAGTGCTTATGCTCCGCAGATGGGAGTTTGTGCCGAGTGGGTGCGGAACTCGATGACGGAAGCGGGGCTAAAGGCTACGATCTACCCGACCAAAGGTCATCCGATTGTATACGGGGAACGGATTGAGAACCCAGCTCTGCCGACAGTGCTGGTTTATGGCCACTACGATGTGCAGCCTCCCGATCCTTTGAACCTGTGGACGACTCCGGCGTTTGAACCTCAGGTCCGCGATGGAAAGCTGTTTGCTCGCGGAGCCACGGACGACAAAGGCCAGCTGTTTACTCATCTGAAGTCCATCGAAGCCTGGACGAAAATTCACGGCAGCTTGCCCGTGAATGTGAAGGTTCTGATCGAAGGTGAAGAGGAAGTTGGCGGAGTCAATCTGGATCACTTCCTCGAAAACAACAAGCAGTTGCTGAAAGCTGATGTCGCGGTTGTGAGCGACACCAGTCAGTACGCGGATGGCATTCCGGCGATTACCTGTGGTCTTCGCGGAATCGTGGCGGCGGAAGTACGACTCAAGGGACCATCCAAAGATCTTCACAGCGGCATTTACGGCGGCAGCATTGCAAACCCAGTGAATGCACTCGCAAAGATGTGCGGCAAGCTGGTGGGTGACGATGGTCGAATTCAGATTCCGGGCTTCTATGACGACGTTTTGGAACTGACAGCGATCGAACAGGAACAGTATGCCGCTCTGCCGTTTTCGGAATCGGCATTTCTGAAGGAAGTCGGCAGTTCAGCGACATTCGGTGAAGCAGGCCGATCAACTCTGGTTCGTCGCACTGCTCGCCCGACTTGCGACATCAATGGCATTACGGGCGGATATCAGGGAGAAGGTCCCAAGACGATTATTCCTTCACGAGCTGTCGCGAAGATTACTTGTCGTCTGGTTCCAAAGATGAATCCGACCAAGGTTTTGGATGCTCTTGAGAAATTCCTGAAGGCCAATTGTCCGCCAGGAATTGAATTCGAATTCAAGCGATCACATGGTTGCGAAGCCTTCGTTTTTGATCCCACAAGCGACTGGCTGACGGCGGCTCGGAAGGCTGTGGAAACGGCTTTTGGGCAGCCTCCGGTTCTGATCCGTGAGGGCGGTTCGATTCCGGTGGTTCTCAGCTTCAAACAGATTCTGGGAATCGATACGCTCCTGCTCGGCTGGGGCCGAAACTCGGACAATCTTCACAGCCCGGATGAACATATCCACGTCACGGATTTTCATCGCGGCACTCTTGCCAGCGCCTGCCTTTGGTCGGAGCTGTCTAAGGTGAAGAAAGCGTAAACGAACTGAAGGTTCGGAAACGGCCTGACATTCGCCTCTTTGCACTCAGCCCTCTGCTTCACTGACTACTGAATCTGCTCCTGGAGTTTACCCATGCTGGATCTGCAGTTTATCTGCGATCATCGTGATCTTGTTGTCGACAACTGCAAAAAACGCGGTGTTGAAGTCAACGTTGACGCTGTTGTACGACTGCGTGATGAGCGGAATGCTCTGATCGCCAAGGGCGATGAGCTGCGTCGTCAGCAAAAGGAACTGTCAGCACAGATTCCGAAAGCCTCTGCAGAAGAGCGTCCCAAACTTGTCGAGCAGGGTAAACAGCTGCGCGATCAAGTGGGCCAGACGGAAGAGCAGCAGAAGAAGGTTGAAGAACAGCTGCGCGAGGAACAGATTCGCATCCCGAATATGACTCATCCTTCAGCCCCGATCGGTGGCGAAGAGGATGCATTTGAAATTCGTGTTTGGGGTGACAAGCCGAAGTTCGACTTCAAGCCGAAAGATCACGTTGAGATTGCCGCTAATCTTGATCTGATCGACTTCGAAGCCGGTGCACGCGTGGCGGGCTCAGGATTCTACTTCCTTAAGAACGATGCCGTCATGCTGGAGATGGCCTTGGTGCAGTTTGCACTGACGAAGCTGCGTGGCGAAGGTTTCACGCTGTTTACGACGCCTGACCTTGCTCGCGATTCTGTCCTTGAAGGCATCGGTTTTAATCCTCGCGGCAACGAAACTCAGATCTACTCTGTGGCCAACAGCGATCTGAGCCTGGTAGCGACCGCCGAGATTACTCTGGGCGGAATTCAAAAGGATCAGATTCTCGATGTCGCAACTTTGCCACTGAAGTACGCCGGATTGTCTCACTGTTTTCGAACGGAAGCCGGTGCGGCCGGTCGTGCTGGCCGCGGCATCTATCGAGTGCATCAGTTCACAAAGGTTGAAATGTTCGGCTACACCGGTCCGGATCTGAAGGATTCCGACACATTGCATGCCGACATCCTGAGGATCGAAGAAGAAGTCTTTCAGGCACTCGGGATTCCCTATCGAGTGATCGATACGGCGTCCGGCGATCTGGGCGGTCCTGCGTATCGCAAGTTCGACATCGAAGCGTGGATGCCGGGACGTGGCGACGGCGGAGAATACGGCGAAGTCACCAGTGCCTCAAATTGCACGGATTATCAGGCACGCCGCTTGAATATTCGCTGCAAGAGCCCGGATAAGAAGGGCACTCAGTTTGTCCAGACATTGAACGGCACGGCCATTTCCTGTGCGCGAGCGATTATCGCTGTTCTGGAAAACTATCAGCAGGCAGACGGCAGTGTGGTTGTGCCGAAAGTGTTGCGTCCGTGGGTTGGCAAGGATGTGCTGACGAAGTCCTGAGTTGACGAAAGTTGATTCATGGCAAAACTGGCAAAACGGTACTATTGCTTTGTCAAGATTTAAGCTTTGGGTAGTGGACCTTGCCAAAGGTCCTGCAGCGAAGGGATCTTTAGCAAGATCCACTACGTCCAACCCGAATTTCTTATCTTGACGGAGTACCAGTATTGTGATCATTCATACCAATCGGGCTCCGAGTCAATGCGCGGGGCTCAAATGACACGAATTTGAGAGACACGACGCTGGCTTGCAGGGGCGAGGTTTGGTTCTCCATTGACTGTTTCCGGGGCTACTGATGTCAGAAAAGAAAGATGCTGTCAGTCCTCGTCGGTCGCTCAAGGAAAAACTGAAGGACGCCGCCCGAGCACATCGTCGACGGCATTCGTCAACGGGATTGCAGTTTGTCATTGCCGACAGTATTGAACTGATTCCGGGGAAAGCGTGGGACAAGATTACGCACGCTTCCTCGGTATACCTTTCGCGGAATTATCTGCGAGTTCTGGAGTCTGCTGCTCCGGATGGACTTTCGCCTCGGTATGCGATGGTTTTCGACGGAAAAGTCCCGGTCGTCGCGATTGCCGCCCAACTTATTGAGATCAGCGGCAAGAACTTGATAAGTCAAACGGAGGATGCTGGAGAGCTCGCCCGTGGTCAGGGACGCACGCTTCGGAAGGTGATCAAAGAGATTGGACAGTCGGCTAAGAAGAAAGCAATTGCAAAGATTCAGGGGCGGTTGCTGGTTTGCGGCAATTTGCTTTCGTGGGGGCAGCACGGTTTAGCATTTTCTTCCGACTATCCTTTGCCGGTTTGTTGGTCTGCGGTAGCCGAAGCACTCTATCGCATTCGAAGGGCGGAACGACTTTCAGGTCAAACCGACATCGTGATGGTCAAGGACTTTACGAAAGCCGAAGAAGACGGAATCTCGGAGCTGCGCGATTTCGAGTACGCGCCGCTTGAGACGGATCCCAATATGGTGCTCGAGATCCCTGCCGCGTGGCGGACCTTTGAGGACTATCTGAGTGACTTGGCATCGAAATATCGAAGCGGTGCAAAGAAGATCATTAAGGATGTGACAAACGCCGGGATTACATTGGAGGTACTCTCGGATGTTACTCCACACGCAGAGCGAATTCACCAGCTGTATTCGCAGGTTCATTCCAAAGCCGCAGTGCGACCGGTGTCGATCGAACAGAACTATCTGCCGGAAATGGCCAGCGCTTTGGGTGATGATTTTCGCTGTACGGTCGCGAGGCGGGGCGAAGAGATCGTTGGGTTCATCACGACGCTGAAGGATGGAGCGACCTGTGTCGGATACTACATTGGTTTTGATTACGAAGTGAATCAGGAGACGCCTTTGTATTTCCGGCTTCTTCAGGTGTGCGTT
The DNA here is from genome assembly GCA_044378235.1 of Planctomycetaceae bacterium. GTDB lineage: Bacteria > Planctomycetota > Planctomycetia > Planctomycetales > Planctomycetaceae > SXXK01. Next base: position 20,431 of record JBILXT010000017.1, on the reverse strand, counting down.
GAGGACGCAATTCGATTTGGCTGTCAGCGTCTGTCATTCGGAAGAACGGCTCTGGACCCCAAGGCTCGCATGGGAGCGAGACCGGAGCCAATGCGTGCCTGGCTTAGACATCGGCAACCTGTTTTGAACTGGATGGTGAAAGGCTTGCTGGGAGCGATTCCGCATGACGAAGCACCCGATCGCAATCCGTTTAAGACCAACTGATTTCTATTGGGGAATTGTGCTGAGACGAGGGAATCGTGATCTTTGCTCTGGATAGCCGAAGCTTCATCTTCTTCCGCCTAGATCGTTGAATTGTGATAGAAACGAATACACAGCGTAGACTCCTTGCGATTGAATCGTCCTGTGACGAAACAGCGGCGGCGGTTGTGCGTGAAGATGGCGTCGTGCTGTCCAGCATTATTGCTTCGCAGTTCGAACTTCACGAAGAGTGGGGCGGAGTCGTCCCCGAGATCGCCTCCAGAGCCCACGTGCGGCGCATTCTTCCGGTCATTCAGGCCGCGTTGAAAGAAGCAGGGTGTTCAACGGCAGATCTGCATGCCATTGCAGTAACGACGGAACCTGGACTTGTTGGTTCGCTACTGGTCGGTTTGACGGCCGCCAAAACGATGGCCATGAGCCTGCAAATTCCGCTCATCACCGTGAATCATGTGGAGGCTCATATCTACGCATGTGGAATGGGGCAGGATCATTCCATTTATCCGTGCGCGGGTTTTGTTGTTAGCGGCGGACATACGAATCTCTACGATTGTCGATCAGCGACGGAGTGCCATTTGATTGGCGGAACGACGGATGATGCGGCGGGTGAAGCCTTCGACAAGGTCGCGAGAATTCTCAACCTGCCTTATCCCGGCGGGCCTTCGATTCAGAAGGCGGCTATGAGCGGCAATGCAAAGAAATACACGATGCCGCGACCGTTGATTCACAGCGGCCGACTGGATTTCAGTTTTGCCGGATTGAAGACGGCTGTGTTGTATGCGGCGCGAGGTGTCCCGGGGCCGAATCAGCTTGCGGAAACTCCGCCGGAATGTGTCAATGACCTTGCCGCCGCGTTTCAGGAAGCAGCGGTCGAAGTGCTCGTGTCCAAGTGTCGGCAGGCCGTACGGCAGCTTGGCTATTCGCGGCTGTGCGTCGGTGGAGGAGTCGCCGCGAACCAGCTTCTGCGCAACGAGCTACAGAAGATGGCAAAGCGTGAACGAATCGAACTGTTGGTGGCTCCGATGAACCTGTGTACCGATAACGCGGCCATGGCTGCCATTGCATGGGATCTGTTGAAAGCCGGAAAAACCGCCAATCTTGACGCAGATGTGTTGCCCGGTCTTGTTCGCCATGACTTCCAGAAGCGACGTTGATCGACACGCTCTTCGGAGTTTCCGCCACGTCGAATTGACATCACTGCGGCCAAGTCTACGATGACACCATGAGCCAGCGCATTTTGACGGCTTTGCCCGTTTACAACGAAGTGTCGCACGTCGCCGGCGTGCTTTCAGAACTGCAGAATCACACCAAAGACATTTTGGTTGTGAACGATGGCTCCACGGACGGGACTGCTCAGGTTTTGAATAGTTTTCCGGACGTGAAGGTTGTGCACCACAATCCGAATCGTGGTTATGGTGCTGCTCTGACGACGGCTTTCGAATATGCATTGAAACACAACTTCGATGTGCTGGTGACGATGGATTGCGATGGCCAGCACCAGCCTCATCTGGTGCGCCAGATCGCGGCCATGGTTCAGGGACCCGATGGCCCAGTTGATATGGTCTCCGGCTCGCGATATCTGAAGCAGTTTTCGGGCGACAGTATTCCTCCCATCGAACGCCGCCAGATTAACGCTCGCATCACGGGATGCCTGAACGAGAAACTGGGTTTGTCGATTACTGACGCGTTCTGTGGTTTCAAAGCCTATCGGGTTCCTGCATTAGCTGGCCTGGATATCACTGACCCGGGTTATGCAATGCCGCTTCAATTGTGGGTGCAGGCGGTTGATCTGGGCTGGAAGATTCAGGAATTTGCGGTGCCGCTGATTTATCTGGACGAGAAACGATCGTTCGGCGGTTCCCTGGACGATGCTGCAATTCGTTTGGCTCATTACCACAGCGTGCTGAATGCCGAGCTGGAGCGGCGAGGAATGTCGCAGCGGTTTACTGCGGATTGTGGCTCGTCGGCAAAATAGGCCTGTGATGCAGAAGCGAAATCACGACATCCCTCAGACTGTTGGTTGACATCATCCCGACAATGAGGTGCAGTGTCAGATCTCGGCGTCACTTCTCATGGCCTCACTGAGAGAGCCGTTCCGGAACGTGATCTATCTCGAATAGTTTCTCGTTCTTCCTCGCAGTTTTTGACGTTCGGCGAAGAGGGCAAAATGACGATTCCCCATGAGCAGAGCGATCCCTCGACTCTCGGCGACGCAGCTGAGGAAAAGGTCCGGTCACTGTCGAGGAAAGAGGCCTATCCGTTCCCGGTCGAATCCATCGAAGTGCGACATACGCATATCTCCGCGGTGTTTCTCGTGGATGACGTGGTCTACAAGATGAAGAAGCCTGTCAAATTGCCGTTCCTGGACTTTTCGAGCGTGGCGTTCCGTCATCACTTCTGTGACGAGGAGGTGCGAGTCAATAGTCCATGGGCTCCCGGTGTTTATCTGGGAGTTGTTCCGGTCGTAAGCGGCCGTGAAGGTTATCGATTCGAAGGCGAAGGGGAGGCTGCGGACTGGGCAGTCAAAATGACTCGTCTTCCGGAATCGGTGACACTGCGTTCTCGCCTGAATCGCGGTGAGTTGGAGAAGAGTGACTGCGAACGAGTGGCTCGCCGCATTGCGGAGATTCATCGGACCGCGACTGCTTACTCAGGCGATGAGGCTCGCGAAGCGGTCAGGGCGTTTCGAACTCTTTGGATGGACAATTGGAGTTTCGCGGAACAACTGCCGGAAGAGATTATTTCTCGTTCCGTGCTGGAGAGAATTGCCTGTCTCTCTGAGAGGTGGTTGGACTATGGTCATGATCTTTTGATGAAGCGCGCGGAGCAGGGCTGGATTCGCGATGTTCATGGGGATCTAAGACTTGAACATGTCTACTACTTTCCTGATTCATCGCCACCCGGAGATGTTGTCATTCTGGACGGGATTGAATTTGATCCTGGTTTCCGCCGTATTGATGTTGTAGCTGACATGGCATTTCTGACGATGGAGCTTTCCTTTATGGGATTCGCCGAACTGGCGGACTCATTTGCCAAAGCCTACTTTGCGGAATCCGGAGATTTGACTGGTCTCGATGTTCTGCCGCTGTTTGCCGTCTATCGCTCTGCTGTGCGAGCGAAGGTGGCGGCGATCCTGGCCTGTGAGTCCGAAGTTCCTGAGGCTGACCGCATGAAGGCGATTCAACGGTCCAGGTCACATTGGTTGTGGTGTTTGTCGGAACTGGAATCGCCTGGACAGCGTCCGGCACTGATTCTCGTGTCGGGACTTCCGGGCACAGGGAAGTCAACGCTTTCTCGGGCGTTGTCGGAACTCGGGCACTTCGAAGTCATTCGTTCCGATGTGATCCGCAAAGAGATTTTTGCGGCTGAAAATACTGATCAGACAGCGTCCTTGTATACATCAGAGAGAACTCAGCGAGTCTATGACGAATGTCTTGAACGGGCTCGTCTGGCGCTTCGGCATGGGAAACGTGTCATTGTCGACGCGACTTTTCAGCGAGAACAGGATCGTCAGAGTTTTCTGCAGCTGGCAATGGAGTGCGGGACGCGTGCCGCATGGATTGAATGCACGGCTCCGCCCGAAATTACAAAACAGCGAATCGATGCGCGTCATGGTGACGCGTCGGATGCCGACTGGGCGGTTTATCAGTTAGTTCGCTCACGATGGCAGGAGCCATCGGAGCATACGCGTCGTTTTTACGAACAGGTCGAGACGGGGCTTTCCTCGGAGGATGCCAGCAACTCCGCGATGGCCGCCGTGCGCAGGCGGGGGATCGTTGACTAGTGCTCCGTCAAGACAAGGAATTCGGGTTGTAGGTAGTGGATCTTGCTAAAGATCCCTTAGCTGCAGGACCTTTAGCAAGGTCCACTACCCGAAATTTAATTTTTGACAAAGCACTAGTCGCCGCGTTCATGAAGACATGTGGCCAGAAGGTTTTTCGTGGCGTCATTGCGAATTGCTGATCCGCCAGCCCTTGCTGAAATCGATTCGGGCCTGATAGGATCGCACGTGTCTGGGGAAGGATCGGGCGGGTTCCGAGTCGATCGACTTCTGGTCTCCACGTTTTTTGCACAATGCTGTTTGGGTGCAAACCTTGCCTGCTTCCGACGGAACTCCGGCGACGCCGACATCGAACTCCATGTTCCCTCTGCCGCTGTCTGATTTCGAGTATTACATGGTGCTGGACGATCGTCCGTCGCATCCTATGGTATTCGTGATGGTCGTGGATGTTTCCGGCTGTTTGATGGAAGCTCAATTCCGTCAGTCGTTGAGAGAACTTCTGGATTCACACCCCCTGCTGAACTGTCGTGTAGAAAAACAGGCTGAATCGGGCTGGTGCTGGATTCCTCTTTCGACGCCGCCTTCTGTCCTGGAATGGGAACAGGTTTCTGCGGATATCGGGTCTGCCTTTGTCCCCGTCGTCAGGACTCTGGATATCCGCTCATCGCCCGGCATTCGCGTGCAGGTGAAGACAACAGGCTCTGCCGCCAGAATTGCGATGTGGCTGCATCATGCGTGTTGCGATGGTCTGGCCGCATTGCAACTGGTGGGCGAGTTGCTGGCTCGATACGGGCAGAAGACAGCAGAGGCTGGGGCGAAACAACCTGAGTTCGCCGAGGTCGATGTTCGAAAGCTCAGTGAACGCGAGAATTATGAGACAGGGGATGCGGCGGCGCAGAGGCAAAAGCGATCTCTGACACGGATCATTGGGAAGGTTTCACGGTTATTGTTACGAGCACCCGTGGTCCTTGCTGCATCCGCAGATCTCGCACGCCGTTCTGAATCGGGCCGAGCCGATGCTTCTCAAAGTGTTGTTGTTCGGGAAGTGGAGACCTCTGCTGCCGCTATTCAAAGTGCGGTCCTTTCAAGGGCTACGTATCGAGCCTTGCGAAGTGTCGCGGCGAAGCAGGATGTTTCGATCAATGACTTGTTTATCAGAGAAATGATTTTGCAGATTCGTCAGTGGAATCGAAGAGGCGGCATTCTGTTCGGTCGTCGCTGGATACGCCTCGCGATACCGCTCAGCATGCGAACTCAATTGCATGAAAACATGCCGGCCGCCAACGTCGTCAGTTATGCCTTGGTGACGCGACGTGAGAAGGATTGTGAAGATCCGGAGGAGTTGTTGCGATCGATTCATCAGCAGACAAGCGATGTGTTGTACAACCGGGAAGGGATTGTTTGCCTGAAGGTGTTTCGAATTCTGCGGCGGATTCCCGGAGCGATGCGTGCGTTCCTGAGCTTCAAGACGGTGCTGAGCACAATGGTGTTGGCGAACGTAGGCGACGTTCGAAGAAGGTTCAGCGGTCGTTTCCCGTTGCAGAAGGGAAAATGGGTGGCTGGCAACGTCATCGTCGAGCAGATCCACGGGGTCGCGCCGGTTCGACCCAATACGCGAGCCTCGATGTCGATTGGTGACTATGCCGGAGAGCTATCCATCAGCCTGCGGACCGACGGTGAGGCGATCAACGCTCATGATGCGAGTCAGTTTCTCCGTGAATACGTCTGCTGCCTGCAGGATCTCGTGGCGAATCTGCAACTGCCGACAACGGGCGAAAGTGCAATGGATGCACCGGATGGGGACTAAATCAGCCGTTTTTGACCTGACGAAGCAATTTCTCAACAAATATTTGACGGCCCGTATCCTCGACCTATGTTTCTCTGGCTGACGCGGAAATCGACTCACGGAGTGCAAGCGAGATCCACAGCGACAGCAACAGAATATCAATCGACTTAACAGCGCGGTAAGGAAAGCTAGGAGCTTTGAGGGGACCTTGCCGCGCTGTTTATTTTTGCGCGCTGTGGTGGATTCATTGCGAGAACACTGCAGGTGGAAGAATGCGACGATTGCGATGACTTTTATGGTTTTTCCGTAAAGTCTGACTTTGACGATTGCCGATGACGACCGACAGGCGATCCTGCGCCGTCAGTTTCCTGCAGGATCGAGACAGATCTCCTGCCGGCGAAACACGGATGAACGCTAATCACTCGTTCCGAACTTCCATCACCGTACTGACCGTCGCAACGATCGTCGGCTGCGTTGTGATGCTGTTCAGTGGCTTCTCGCAGTTTCGACTCCGCCCTGTCGCTAACGATAAGGCCCTGGTTTCAACTGCGGATCAGAAGCTCCGTAATCGATTCGGGGAATTCTATCCGGTTGAGCAACGAGTTCCGGCCACCACAACGAGTTCGGCCTCGGCAAACATCGTTCAGAATGCTTCCGAGAGTACTTTCGATGAAGTTGTCACGACCACATCGGAATATGATAACTCCGAAGTAATCACGTCATGGTCGTCCGGTTCATCGACGGGAAGCCCACAGGTTTCCGTGCCGGTGACAATTAACGTCAATAATGGCGAACTCATGGCTCAGTTAATTGAGACTCGAGAATCGCTCGCTGAGGTGAAAGCACAACAGTCGGCCATTCGTCAGGACCAGCGAGTGTTCTCGTATCAGGTCCATAAGGACGGCGCTGACTCGACCGAGTTTGTCGACGCGGCTTCGGCTCCTGTGCAGTCTGCGGCTGTTGGGGCAAATAGCTCTGAAAGCGAATCCTCAAACCAATCAGAAGTGAACGCCTCCAGGGCAGTGGGTCGAGTTGTCTCCCAGAAGAAAGATCAGACGGCAGAGAGTTCTCAGAAATCTTCAGCCGCAAACCGACAGGGTGCGTCGGAAGTTCGGTCTGCTTCGAAACAGACAGAAGGTCGCAGTACCGTCCGGATGCGATCGATCTCTGAAACGAGTGATTCTCGTCAGATGACTGCGGGCCGAACTGCGACGCTGTCATCCGGCACGGGAAGTTCAGAAACAGAAAGCGTTCGCAATCTCGAATCCGCTCACGCGCCGGATACGGTAGAGGCTGCAGAGGCAAGCCGCGAAGTTGAGTTGGAAACGTCCCGAGAATCTTCGACGACGACAGAGGATTCTGCGTTCAGCATCGAAGAGGAGATTTCCTTCGAGCCAATCTCGCCGCCCGCAACTCCGCCAGCAGAAGAATCAGACGACTCAGAAGCTACTTCCGTGCCTGTGATTGAGCCGATCAGTTACAACGTAGAAGAGACCGTCGAAGAGTCGAGCCGTGTTTCGGTTCAGGAAGAGACCGTCGTTCAGTTCGCACCGCTCGATGAAGCGGCGGCAGCTGAAGTTCCAGCCGCTCTGCCAGAGTTGAGTTTTGCAGAGCAGCAGCCGGAGAAATCGGCGGAGTTGCCTGTTCTCAGTCTCGATCAGGAAGCCTCGGCCAGAGAATCTCGTCGATCCGCTGTGGCGGTTTCAGAGGAAACCGTGATTGACCCCGGTCTTCCGGAGATATTTGCTGACAAAGAAAATGCTGTTGCGACAAAGAACTCAGTCGTTGCAGTCGAATCGCAGGAATTGAAGCGAGTGGCGGGTTCCACACGAACTCGCGAACAATTGTCATCCGCCTTTGCCGCAGTAAGAGGTTTGCCGCCGGAGGACCTGTTTGGCGATCGATCGACTCCATTTGTAACGCCGATTGAACCTGCGGAACCCGTTGCGGATGATTCAGCAACAAAGTTCCAGCTTGCTGACTCGGCACCCGCAGGTGAGCCGATCACCAGCGAACACATGGTGGAGACCGACCCTCCGACGATTTCCTTCGGCCAGCCTTCCAGTGACAGTCTCGTCGTTCATCCTTCCAGCGCTGCATCGCCGGTTGAGCTGGAGTTTGGTGAGCCTTCAGCGCCTAACCCGGCTCTTGCTCACAGTGAAGATCCCGGAAGCCCGGAAACTCCGGTCATGCCTTTAGCGGAGCAAAAGCCTGAGCGTTGGCACAAGTATCGATCTCGCATTTACCTGAAACAGAATTCTGCGCCATCAACTCCAGTGCCACCAGTTCCGGAAATAGCCAGCACAGAGGTACCAGAAGTTCCTCTGACCCCGGTGCCAGCTCCTCCTGCTCTGGAAACAGAGTTGGAGAGTTCACTCGCTGAATCCAGCGAGGCAAACGTCGATCGTAATCGGACCGTGACAGATTCTCCTCTGATGATTCCCGATGAAGATGGAACCACAGAGATTGCGAAGAACATTGAATCAGAGAAACTTGGCTCTTCAGCCATGCCACCGTTTCCGGAGCTGGCCGCCGTACCGCAGTTGGCTCCGGTTCCGGATCTGCAAATGCCAATGGAGTCAGCACAGACTGTTGGCAGCCCGGTCTACGAGCCTCAGCCCGTGATGGACCGACTTCATGAAGTCACCACAGAAATGAGTACGCCTCCGGTGTTTTCGTCTCCACCGATGATGGCGGAACGCCGAATGCCGCAGAAGTCAGCGAAGAAGCTGCCTTTCGAGACAACCTTCCGACGCATCAATAAGCGAGTCGCCTGGTTGGCCGATGCGATGAGTCCATCTGAGAACAAGGGATCTCAGCCAAAGTCGATGAAACCACAATCATCGCCTCCCGCACGACCTCAGTATGGCTCTCATCCGCCCACTCAGTCGAATGGTCCTGCTGTTGCCCGGAAGAGTGCACCACAGTCGCCTATGCAGTTGCCGAAGCTGAACGTTCCGAGATTTACGGTGCAAAAGTTCTCTCTGCCGAATGTTAATTTTCGAGCGATCCAGGCTCCGTCAGTCCAAATGCCGATGTTGGACACTCCGGACTGGCTGGCCTGTCCTCCGGATCTGATGGCTCCCGTTCGAAACTCGACAGCCGTGCACAGAGTGATTTCCACGATGCAGTTTGCCGGGCAGCCGAATGCTTTGAAGTAACGACGACGTGAATGGGCCGGAAATCCGAGAAAACGCGGGACTTTGGTGCAACTCTAACGGGGCGACTCGGTTCTCAGTGTCGGGATGCACTAGCGGCCTCTGGAAATAGTTTCGTGTCCAAACTACGATCTTCTGCCTGTCTAGCCAACGTCCTGTGTCGCTGAAGCATGAGAGCCCGCTGCAATGCCAAAGGTTAAGTTTGTCAACGAGAAAGTTACGGTTGACGCAAACCCGGGGGAAGACCTTCGCACGGTCGCCCGAAAGAATGGTGTTCAGCTTTATTCAGGGCCTCACAAGATTGTGAACTGCATGGGCATGGGAACATGCTGCAGCTGCAATGTGATCATCGCTAAAGGCAAAGAGAACGTTACAAAGAAGGGCATTCTGGAAATGCTCTGGAAGTGGCTAAATCCACTGCTCGGCCTGAAGATCTTCAGCAACCCCGAGAAAGAAGTACGCCTCGCCTGCCAGACTCGTGTGAATGGTGATTGCGAAGTGGAAACTCATCCTCCGATCAACTGGCATGGCGAAAAGTTCTGGAACTGATGCCGTGGGATTTCCGGGTATCTGTCCTCGGCCAATCGTTGACTCGGTTGATCAGGTACGTTCCGAATCAGCCGTCGGCTCTTGAGGGGCGTTGTTGTTTTCAAATCGGGGCGAATAAGTGTGTCCTGCTTGATGTTGGCCGTTGAGGCTTTGACTTCTTGCACAGGCAGAATGGTGCCACACTTTCAGTTTCGCCGTTGCAATCTTTGCCTGGGCCGATAGAGTATTCAACCGATCCTGGCGTCGTGTCGGCGTCTTGATCGAAGTGTTTCAGGTGTTCGCGGGCGGTTCTGAAGATGTCGATCCTTTAGTGGTCGCTGTCTGAATCGCGGGTGCGAATGAAAAGGGAAGACGGTGACCAGAACTTCTGGGAATCCGTCGCGGTCCCGCCGCTGTAATCGAGGACTGACTCTGCCGAATGTCACTGTGAAACAGGCCTGTGTGTCTGAGTTCGTGGGAAGACGCAGAGATTGGGATGATTCGAAAGCCAGAAGACCTGCCTGAAAACGCTGTAGACAAACACTCCGCGGAAGAGTGTTGTCGGTATGAACAATTAAAAAGAGCGCCTGATAAAAACGAGACGAGTTCCCTTTAACATTCAGGATCACGGTAAAAGTGATTGGCCTGGGTGCCTGTCCCGATTCTCAGACCTCTGACGGTGATGTTCCAGCGTAGCGTTGAATGAGTCCGGTGTTGTCCAATTGCAGAGCGACAACCGATCGGTATTTTTGACGGCTGGGATCGTGTCGTGTTCAGCCGGTGACTCCCTGAAGCAGGTTCTTTTTCAGGTGGAGCAGGTTTCAATGGCTGACGTTAAGAACTCTCGAACGAATCAACGACGACTGCGTGGTTTTACACTGATCGAACTGTTGGTCGTTATCGCAATTATTGCGGTGCTTGTTGGCCTCCTGTTGCCGGCTGTTCAGCAGGCGCGTGAGGCAGCTCGCAGAACGCAATGCCGAAACAGCCTCAAACAGCTTGTGCTTGCAATGCACAATTATGCGGATCTGTTCAATGAACAGTTCGTGCCATATGTCGTGGAGAATCGTTCAAGAATGAATTACCTCCAGACGTTCTCTGGTAGCCAGGGGAAAGCTCAGTTCTGGTTTGGTACGGTGGACTACGATCAGGCCGATCCCAAATTGCAACTCGATTTTTCCGCCGGGCCGCTCAGCGCTTTTATGGAAACGAACTACGAATCGTTTCAATGCCCGAACTTTGGACCGTCGCAGATGGATGCTGTTCGATTTGGTCGTCCGGCGACGGGCTTTGGCTATAACGGACACTATCTTTCACGTCCGGCCGGTGTTGAGTGGTTGCCTCCCACCTATGCTGCACAGTTTAGTCCCAAACCGCTTTGTCGCAGATTTCGAGATGTCCCGGAGTCTGGACGTACGGCCGTGTTCTCTGACAGTGCGGCTGTAAAGCTCGTGGGGTTCTCTCCGATGCAGTTCAGTTTCGAAGAGAACTGGCTGCTGGATCCTCCAAGTCAGAACTTTCCCACCGTGCACTTCCGTCATCTTGACTCTGCCAATGTTGCTTTTCTGGACGGACATGTTGAAAGCTTCTCATATGCCGTACATGTCGATGTTCCTGGCGATAATTTTCTGTCTCCGGAGCAGGTTCAACTAATGGAAAAGAAGCGTCTCGGCTTCATCTCCGCGGGCAATCTGCAGGATCCGATGAAACGCGACGAGCTTTACGATCTGCAGTGAACCGGGATCGCCAGTGATCCGGGATCCTGGAGCACGCCGTGTTGTGAACCGAATGAGAAACTATGGGGGCTGGAGGGAGAACTGAGTAATTGCCGGAGAGTCAATTGAGTCTCCTTTGTGAGTTTCTTTGCGGCAAATTCATCCAACAGCATCAAAGCCGTGATGGCCGCGAGTCGTGAGACTCGCGTGGCATCAAGAAGGCGCATCGGATGTTCTTTCCAGGGACCTGTGCGAGCGAATTAAGGTCCGGGTGTTTTCAACTCTTTGCCTGTGATCGCGAGATTGTGCTTCGGGATTGAGTAAATAAAGGCCACGACGCATGAAGCGGTCTTGCGAGCGTCGGAGCCGTATCCTGCGTTGTCGCGGTTTGGCTGATAGTAGAACGTCCCGTCCGTGCATTGAGCCATCGTGAACCACCAGAGATTGGCATCCATCAGTTTACGAAAACTGTCGCTATCAAGATTGGCTGCCAGAGCTGTGTAGGCCATTCCCATCGGGGGTGAGCCGTGAGTATCCGGGAAGCTCTGCGGATGAAGTCCGATGACTTTCGCATGCGCCATCGCTTGCTCACGATAAACAGGTTCGTCGTAAGGACTCAGGAAATTGGCAATGCCCGCAGCACCTGTTCGGCCCATGTCAGCCCAACCGTCGGGAGGCCCTCCAACTTCATCGCCGTACCAGACATATCCGTTCTGGCCGGTCCCCTTCCGGAGAAATTTGTACGCCGCATCGTGCTTCTTGCGATCAATTTTGACTCCGCACTGATGCATCAGCGAGTACGCTAATGCTCCCTGGCCGGTCAGCATGGCGATCGGTCCGTAACCTTCGAAGCCAGGATTGTGTCCCCAGCCTCCGTGAGAGTTCTCTGGCCCTTTGGGATACGAATCCGGGTGTGACTTTTTCGACTTCGGATTAATCTGTGACATCTGCAGATACTGAGCTTTCGCGAGATAATCATGAATCTCCTGCAGTTCCGGCAACACCCATTTTTCGCCCGTCGCCAGATGATATTCACTGACGACAATCGCCGCACTCATGTAAGTCCAGTTGATGAGATCGAAACGACGTTTCTCTTTCGCCTGAGTTTCACGGCAGTGGTATTGCACGTTCAGTTTCACAGCTGGCTTGTATTTTTCATGACCGCTGGCCAGCAACGCCAGTGGCGCAAACGTGTTGTGAACAGGATCACCGAATGAGCCGTCTTCACCCTGTTGGGTAACGAGATACTCCAGCAGTTCTGCCAAAATCATGTCAGACTTCCTGCAGTCTGCAGGATAAGTCGAAGAGTAGCTTCCGTACTTCTGGCCAACGTTCAGGAGTACCTCTTTGGTCTGATCGCCACGACGCAGTGTCAGAGCAAGCTGGCCATTTCCGTTTTGACTTTGGCATTTCTCCAACGCCTTGGCCATTTCCAGCACGGGGCCATCGGCGCCGAAGACGCTTTCGCCGTATCCGTTGCGATGAGGTTCCTTAAACTCCTGCCCCCCTGCGCCGATGATGAAATCGCCGGCGTCGACATGGCCGCTGGCGGGGGATGTCGGAAAGACATATTTGACCAGCAGAGCTTTCGGCTGTTCTTCAACCAATTGCGCTCTCAGGCCGGTGATGCCAAGGTTATAAAACCAACCTGGCACCTCCGCATCCGGCCCCGAATCCGCACGCTGCCCCCACGGGTTGTCATTGTCGTGATAATGAACCTGTGCATTCACAGGAGCAGCAATGCAGACCAAAACCACGATTGCCAGATCGGCAAAGCGTAAACTCGCCATCATGATGCTTCCTTGTTGCGCTAGTCTTCGGCTCTGGATGAGCACCACTGCATCGTTCATTAATCGGCCAATGAACGCACGACTTTGCGGATCTTAAAGAAAAGCGATGCCGCGGTCCTGGCTCCGAATTGACTCCAAACGTCAAACCGCGCACAAAACCGATTGCTGGCAAACAAAAATACGCAGCAGCAGCAATTCACGCCATGAGGCTTGCGTTGCATGTAATGTGGCCTGGATATCTGCGTTGCAGAAAACACAGGCAGCGCGGTTTCAGAACGGAATGCCGAGATCTCGTTCCAGCAGAGCAGCGGTCATTTCGCCCATAAAGACCAAAATCAACCCCGCAAACAGTACGCCGGTGGCCGATTGCGTGTTCCGGTATTTCAGGATCCGGACAACCATCAGTGATATCACTGCAGGCACCAGAATGCCACCAATCAATCGCATGCTGAGCCACAGGATGTGAGTCGTGTCGGTTGCGGACCAGCCAAACTGCAGTAGAACAACGCCACTCACTGTCATACGCAGCAATGCTGCCACGAAGAGCGTTTTTGCAAACCATGTCAGCGGCTGAATCGACATCGTGGGGGTCGTCAAATACCAATGTCCCAGCAACATCCCTGTCAGCATCGCCCCCAAAACAGAGGCCGAGGAAAAATCAGAAGCGACCTGCACAATGGAATTGGCTCTGGAGTCTGCTCGTAAAGCATGCAAAGCGAGACTGATCACACAGCAAAGTCCCATCAGGTAAATCGTCGCTCGCCCCGGCCCACGTCGTCCCAGTTTCCAGACGATGTGTCCAATATACGACGTCACCGCTCCGGCGATCATCAGGCCCTTGAGAATTGAAACCGTCGACTTCGCTCGTTCGATCTGCTCTGCAGGAACTGCAGCCGTTGTCGCGCTGGACGCCACTGGTGTCAATGATGATGGATCTGCCGTCAAGGCCGCCAGTACACAGAGTCCCAAACCGACGAGCATCTGAATTCGAAAGAAGCCGTCGGTGACTTCTTTACGCGGCATCAACAGCCACATCAAAGTCACGCCCGTGACAAGTTTCAGAACGAAAAGAGCCACCATAGGATATCAATCAGTGCTTGCAGCTTTACGACTCGTCGTGACCAAAATCTGGAGCAGTGGACCTTGCTAAAGATCCTGCAGCCAGGGGATCTTTAGCAAGATCCACTACCTTCAGCCTGAAACTTTATTTGGACGCAGCATTAGTGCTTGCCGTTAATCAGAGCCATCGCTTCCGCACGGCTGCCGAGATTATTGCGGAAGAGTCCTCGAACCGCGCTGGTCACAGTCAATGCGCCTGGCTTCTTGACGCCTCGAATCGTCATGCAGGTATGTTCGGCTTCGATCACCACAATCACGCCTTTGGCCGCCAGCTCATTTTCGATCAGGTCGGCGATCATATGAGTCATTCGTTCCTGAACCTGCGGCCGACGAGCCACCTCGTCGACGACGCGCGCGAGCTTCGACAGGCCCGTCACTTTTCCTCGCGGAATGTAACCCACGTGAGCCTTCCCCATGAACGGCAGCAAATGATGTTCGCACATGCTGTTGAACGTGATATCTCGAACCAGCACCATCTCATCGTACTGCTCTTCGAACACCTTTTTCAGATGCCGACCGGGTTCCAGATGGAGGCCTCCGAAGATCTCGGCGTACATACGAGCAACCCGGGCCGGAGTTTCCTGTAATCCGTCACGGTCAGGGTCCTCGCCAACGGCCAGCAGGATCTCGCGAACGGCGGCCTGAATTCGCTGCTGATCGACAACGCGAGTTTCCGGGGGCAGGGTCGCGCCGGCCAGAATGTTGTTCAAATCGGTCATAGGGTGGTACTTCACTTTCGCAGGTCAAAATGGAATTGCTGCGATTCTAGAAGTCCGGACGAATCCGCAAACCCAAACCCCAGATGTTTTGAAGGATCGGCCGACATTCGCAGCCATGGAATCGACATTTCCGGCGCACGGCAACGACGATGCGTCGTCGGACAGGAAAATTCGTCCAGAGAACGTTATTCTGCCACACGTTGACCGCAACGCAGGACGTTGGCGAGGATGTCGCACGCCGCAAGAATTCTCCAAGGATCAGTCCATTGGCCGAGAAGCGAGATTTTGATGAGTTCCTCGAGAAGTTTCATCGTCACCATGAAGTCATGGTGGAAGAACTTCACAAGGTGATCGTGGGCCAGGACGCCGTCATTGATCAGATTCTGGCCGCGATCTTCACGGGCGGACATTGCCTTCTGGTCGGTGTTCCTGGGCTGGCAAAAACTCTGGTGGTCAGCACAATCGCCAAGCTGCTGGATGTGAATTTTCGCCGCATCCAGTTTACCCCCGACCTGATGCCTTCGGACATTACAGGTACGAATGTTCTGGAGGAAAGCGAAAGCGGTCGGCGAGAATTCCGCTTCGTTGAAGGCCCGGTCTTCACCAATATTCTGCTGGCCGACGAAATCAACCGTACACCGCCCAAGACGCAGTCTGCTTTGCTGCAGGCGATGCAGGAGCGCGAAGTGACGGTTGGGCAAAAGACATACAAGCTGCCTGAGCCGTTCTTTGTAATCGCGACTCAGAACCCCATTGAACAGGAAGGTACATACCCGTTGCCTGAGGCGCAGCAGGACCGATTTATGTTCAACGTGAAGGTGGATTATCCAAGTCTTGAAGAGGAGGAAAAGATTCTGGAAGCCACGACGACCGGCGAGCGTGCAGAAGTACGCAAGGTGCTGTCGGCAAAGTCGATTCTGTATCTGCAGAAGCAGATCAGTCAGATCGTGGCCAGTCCGTTTATCATTACCTATGTCACTCGACTTGTCCGGGCAACGCGTCCCAAAGATGCGGCCGCTCCGGACTTTATCAAGCGTCTCGTGGACTGGGGCGCCGGTCCTCGCGCCGGGCAGAATCTTATCAATGGAGCGAAAGCGTACGCTGCCATGGAGGGACGTCCGAATGTCTCGATCGCTGACGTTCGCAAGGTGGCGATCCCGGTCCTTCGTCACCGCATTGCCACGAACTTCCAGGCTCAGGCCGAAGGTCTGGACATTGATGAGATCATCACCAAACTGATCGCGACGGTGCCAGAGCCGAACATTCCGAAGTACGAGCGGTAAACTTTAATTGCGTGGCGCGATGGAGTGTGAAGCGGCCTGAACTCGCAACAGTCGACCCACAGGCTTCTTCAGGTCCACGATCACCGGTTGAGGCGTTTGGGCGGCACCGACGTTGCCAGCCGCATCGCGAGCCAGCAAGCGGAAGTACAGAGATGACGGTGTGCCAGGTCGAATTGACCAGTCGAATCCGCCCTGATCAGCTTGCCAATCGAAGACAGGAATCCACGGGCCGTTTGGAGTCGTTGCGTACTCCAGTCGAATCGGTGAAGGCGCCGGATGCAGGTCGGTGACTCGCCATGCCAGTTGCACAGTCCCGAACCCGTCGACTCGAACGGATGGCTGACCCAGTTCGACCGTTGGAGGCGCTTCGTCCACGGTAACAACAATCTCTGGAACTTGACCCGGTTGGGGCGGTGCGTCGGCAAAACCCAGACCGTTACGAACTCGTACGGCAAAGCCGAATGTGCCTTCGCCCTGAGCGTCCACTTGGAACGGACTTCGAAGGTCGGTGTCGTTGCCGTAACGGAACCATTGCTGTCCGCCATTCTCGGTCACGAACAGTTCTACCGCACTGACACCCGACGGACCGACATCTTCCACCTGATAGTCGACGTCAAAAATATGCGTGTTAACCAACTGCTCATCACTGCCTGCGGGTGCATTCATCGGATTATGAAAACCCGGAAGTCCAGGCATGGCGGGAATCGTCGATGAGACTTGCGAATTCACTGGTGCTGAGTATCCACCACCAAAATTTGCCGTAGCGGCAGGCTGCGAATACCCTGCTGCCGGAGCCGCACTGCGTGGAACAGGAGCGACCGCAGCGTTTGATGCTGAAGCCGGATAACCAGCGGGCAGATTGTTCGTTGCCATATTATTAACTGGCAGATTACTCGCCGGGCGATTCTGCGGAGGTGCCGTAAACGGAGATGCACCCATCGGAGCGGAATGAATGGCCACTGGCATCGGCGGAGGTGTCATGGTGTTTGCCGCCGGAGCCTGCGAAACACTTTTCAGCACCAGTTCTGTGGACACTTCTCCGCGATTTCCAGCCGCGTCAGAAATCTGACCTCGAACGGCAATCACGGCCCCCTGCCCTGCCGGAAGGACGACCTGACCGTTGGCCACGGGATCAATCTGCAGGGGTTTCCAGCGACTGCTTGAACCATCGCGGTATTCGATCGCCAGAGTTTCTGGATTCACACTGGAATCGGTGCAGGTCCAGTTGATCAGAATCTGGCCTGGGGCTGATTCGAAAAGCTCCAGTTTGAGATCTGGTGACACCGTATCCACAACAACATCAAGCTCAGCTGGCGTGTTCTTCGCCGGGGGAGTCACGTTGCCCTGCGGATCAGTCATGCGAATCGCGAAGGAATAACGTCCATCGCGAGGTGCTGCGAACATGAAAGCGTCCTGAGAAGCCGGTACGCTCTGGAGTTGCTCCCAGTTGGCTCCGCCATTTTGTGATCCGAACAGCACCGCGAAGCCTTCAGCCTTCTGGCCCGGTTCAGTTTCAACATCAAACGGAATCTGAAACTGCCCGACGTTGGTCACCAGCGGTTCTTCCGCGTAGACAAAGGACAAGCCGGGACCGGTTAGAGAGGTGGCGGCTCCGAGGAAGGCTGTGACTGACAGCGATTTCCGATGACAGCGTACAGAGGCTATGAATTGACGGAGAGTCATCCCTGCGGTCCCTCGCTGGAGACGCTCGCAAGCCAGATCAGCGACTTGCTTGCTGGCCGACGGTCGTCGTTTTCAAAACAGCATCGCGTTCAAATCCCCCCGACCGAACCTGCGCGCAGCGGTTCAGTACACGATGCTCCTGATCGATGTATCGGATGCTGTGATTTGACGACTTGATTGCATTGTTGTGATCGTGCCAATCAGGGCGATTATCCGGAGCCATCCAGGGGCGACAGACGCTTGGGGACGATGCAGCGGCAGATTCTGCAGATGAAGATTCGTGGTCTGGGCGGATCGCTGGAGCATTACAGGAAGGATTTGAACCGCGAATAGACGCGATTGAACGCGAATTAGGGCAGGTGAGGGATGCGGGAAACATCGATTTGCAGGCGGTTCAGTCTACTTGCTATGCCATAACTAAATGCATTCGTGACGAGCCTCGACCCAACGCGATTCACTATTCGCGTCGATTCGCGTCTATTCGCGGTTCAAAAACGCTTTGCATTCAAATCTGTCCCTGACCCAGATCTCTGCTGAATTACTGAGTTCTCTGCACGTCTTCAAGCAACGGTTTGACAGTCTCGTTCGCCCGACACGTCCATTGCTGCGTGGCATGCCAAACCGAATCGCCTCCAGAACAGTCTCTCGAGAATTGTGAGAATATGCAGCCCGGGCAAAGACCTGTTCGTCTGAATATCCAAAGCAGATGGCGTCTCGAAATGTGAAGAGACACCGTTCGATTTTAACGATTCTGCCGAAAGCACTGATTCTGTCGCTGGTGGAACGCCGAAGAATAAACGCGTGATCAAATTCGGGACGGCCCGAAAGGACGACTGAGGGATTTCCTTCAGCTGACCGTGATCACCAGAAAACATCTGACGAGCCTCGGCAACGCGGATCTCTGATCTGTTTCCGGGGGCGATTGAGACAACTTAACGTTGTCTGCATGATCGATCCGCCTGCCGAGCCCTCGTCCAGTACTACCGTGTTGTCCAGAGGAGAGGTTAAATGCTGAAACGTTTGATCGTACTGGCCGTCATCACCGTGGCCGTGCTGACTTCCGTCCGAACCGTGGAGGCTGCTCCTCCAGGACAGCCGTCCGACTGGCAGCGGTTCTACCACTATCCCTACGTCTACTATCCACACTCATTCCAGAAGCCACAGCAGTACGACCACATGTACTACCGCTATGAGCCTTCCATGAGAATTCCGGTCTACAACAAGAACTGGTACAACTTCTATCCAACAGAGAAGCCATACCACAGTGGTCACCACTACATTCTGGACGTGTTCTGAGAGAGCACGTCGAGAAGCTGCGAACAGCTCCGGCTGAAATTTGCAGGCTCTGGGTCATGAAATCGTAGAATCGGTTTCGTGACTCAGAGCCTGTCTTCGTTGGTGGGCGACGCGGAGTCTTATTTGCCTAAATCTCGGTGCGTGTTGCAGGAGGATGGCCTCTTCGGCTGGCGAAGTAGATATTATTCCGGAGATATCCTGTCGTTCTTAAGACCGCATTGACCCTCCCGGTCTTCTGGATTTTTCAGCGGCCAAATGGTTTTCGTCCAACGTTTCCCGAGCCCCTTGAGATCTCTCTGAATCATGTCTGCGCAGTATGTTATTGGTATCGATCTCGGCACCACAAATAGTGTTCTCGCTTATGCGGCTTTGAGTGAAGACAGACCTCAGGTTCAGGTGCTGCCGATCCCTCAACTCGTGTCGGCCAATACGCTTGAAGCTCGCCCGGTGCTTCCCTCTTTTTTGTACCTGGCGACAAAAGAAGAAATCGCTCGCAAAGCCTACGATGTTCCGTGGTCGACGACGGGTTCGGAAGCCGTTGGATATGCAGCTCGCAGCTTGTCTGCTGAATTCCCGGAACGCACTGTTGGTGCGGCCAAGTCATGGTTGTGTCACAGCAAAGTCGATCGACACCAGGCGATCCTTCCGTGGCAGGCTCCTGAAACGGTTGCCAAAGTCTCTCCGGTCACAGCATCTCAACGATATCTGGAACACCTGGTCGCGGCATGGCATCAGACATTCCCCGACTCGCCGATCCGGAATCAGCAAGTTGTTCTGACGGTTCCTGCATCATTCGATGCGAGCGCGCGAGAGTTGACGCGTGAGGCCGCGATGGCGGCGGGGCTGCCGGATTCGTTCGTGCTGCTTGAAGAGCCTCAGGCGGCCACTTATGCATGGCTCAGTGGAGTCGGTGATCGATGGCGAAAACTTCTGAAAGTCGGCGATCGACTTCTGATCTGCGATATCGGCGGCGGTACAACGGACCTCACGCTGGTTGAAGTCGCGGAGGAAAACGGGCAGCTGACTCTGCAACGCGCGGCGGTGGGAAATCATCTGCTGGTTGGTGGTGACAATATGGATCTCGCGCTGGCACATTTCGTCGCGCAGCTGTTTGAGCAGAAAGGTCTGCATCTCGATCCGTGGCAGTCTATTTCATTGTGGCACTCGTGCCGTAACGCGAAAGAAGCACTACTGGCCGGAACTGGCCCCGATAGCCAGACAATTTCAGTGCCTGGGCGAGGCAGTCGATTAATCGGCGGACTTGTTTCTGTCACCGTGGAGCGAACCGTAGCGATGGATCTGCTGCTTGAAGGGTTTCTTCCGACCGCTCAACTTTCGTCGAAACCTGCTAAGTCACGAGCGGGCTTCCGGGAAA
>JBILXT010000238.1:0-11040 GCA_044378235.1 Planctomycetaceae bacterium | reverse complement strand
TCCGTTTCCTCGTTACTTAAACTCCGGCTGGAAACATACAGTCGTGTAACCTCTGCCACCTTTGAGTTCTTTTCCACGATCTGTTCGATACGGCATTCAACGGGGAAGATTTTGCCCAATGGAAATCCAAACTGTCCATTCACAATCTGCTGCCCGCTAGTGATATCACTTGCCAAAACCGGCAGGACCTTCTCGCTTCGTTGTGTCGGCTCCTCAAACATCAGCAATGCACCGGCACACCACACCGGCAAGACCCACCTATTGATTTGCTGAAACATTGTTCCCTCCATTGAGTATTCTATAGGTGGACCGCGAAATGAATGGCAAGCCAGGAGCCGACCAACTCCGATGGATCGGCTTGGGCTTCGCAAAGTGAATGGCACCTTTGTTGGTCGTGAGTTATTGAAGCAGGGCTCTCACCTGCCCCATCAAATACTCTTCTATCTCCAGCTTGTCTTTACAAATTCCACTCACGTAAAGAATCTGAATGCTGTTTCGAATGTTTACACAAACTTTGTCAGTAGCACGTTGATGTTCAACTTCAGTGACCTGAATCGGCTGGACATTTGTGCCAGGGTCGAATTCTGGAGGCGCTTCGCAATCTTCCATGATCAGAATGTCGGAACAGTTCTGAAAAACATGTTCGAGTGCTCCAACAATTGTGGCGGTTTGGAAGTCAGCAACAAAGAGCATAGATGGGTCATCCCAGTCGACCGGGGCGCCTCCCGATGGACGTTTGTTCTCAGGATGCACGACAAAAAAGAGTCTCTTGCACGCTTCTTGCCCACGCCTGACAATGACTTCGCAGTAGCCGTCATTTTCCCGGATGTTCGGGCCTAAACGGTGGATCCAAATCCTGCTGTCAGAACCTAAAAGGCCACACTCAAGACACTCTCGAAGCACTTGTGGTCCCTTTCAATCGCATATCAACAGCTGAGTTTCGCGCGTTGGCCCATCCACGACGTGAGAGTGTGTTGCAGACGCAAGAAGCCTCCACGAAAACAGCCCTCTGAAATCCAGTCTGCCATGAAGGTTGTTGATGCACAGATGAGCTGCTTGGTGCTTCGCACCACAGCCACTGCAGGCTGTGCCACCCTTTGAAGACTGTTGGTCACTGGTCGATTCCTGAAGTCCATAGCCGAATCCATCGACTGCATTTTCAGATCGCTCGGCAAGCCGGGAGTATAGTTCCTCACACCGTTTAGAAACAGCCAACTGCATCCTTGGACTGCTGCAGCAGGCTGCCGCTTTCCAATCCACAGCCTGCTGAGGATTAATCGTACGGATCATCACGCGATTTCAAGCTCGTTGTTTGGCAGCAGGCTGCCTGCACGAAAGCTGCAGCAGGCTGCAGCAGTCCAAGAGAGGAAGCCGGAGTGAGGCCACCTTGCTGCATCTTTCTTACGTTCAGCTTCATACAAAGCCATATGAGATCGATTGAATGCCTGAAGTTTGGGGCGGGAATTCGCGACGGGATGCATGACACAACTGAACAGGTATGCCACAATTCGAAAACGGAATTTCGTTCACAGAACTGTCGTGTCAGTTGACCATTCCTGAAAAAACCTCCCATGTCACAGGTTGATCGTTTATCGCTCGTTATCAGTCAGATTCGATTCGCTCGCGAGTACACGCTGAGTCTTCTTAATGATTTGTCTCCCGAAGATTGGTTTCGGCAGCCTGCGGGTGGCGTGTCGCATCTGGCGTGGCAGATCGGGCATCTGGCGATGGCTCAGTATGGTCTTTGCCTGTTCCGAATGAGAGGCCGAGCCGAAGTTGACCTTGAACTGATGTCATCATCGTTTCGAAAGAAATTCAGCAAAGGCACAACTCCCGATCCCGATCCCGCGGCGAATCCTTCCGTCGAAGAGATTCGTGGTGTCTTTGATCGAGTGTTCGAACAGACAATGCTGGAACTGCCGTCCGTCACGGAGTCGCAACTGGACGAAACCGTGGACATGCCCTATGCCGCGTATCCCACAAAGTTTGGTGGGCTGTTGTTTTGCTCACACCATGAAATGCTGCATGCCGGTCAGATTGGTTTGTTAAGGCGACTTATTGGTAAGTCACCTGTGAGGTGAGTGAAAACCTGAGGAATGAGACTCGTGCGAGGCCAAGGATGCCGTTGGTTGCACGTTCGAGACGGGTTGCGTATCGTCATGGGAAGTTAACCATCGAAAAGGCAACGAATTCGTTCTCTCCCTTCCTGTGGCCGAATAAATCCCTCCGACGCCGTCCTGCATTCTGGGCCTCCATGACCGCCTCTTCCGCCTTCGTAAATCCTGCTGGTGAAGAACTCAACAGCGCGCTGAGTCCGTTTGACTTCCAGCAACGCACGCGATTGATTTATGGTTGCGGGGCCTTCAATCAACTGGGGGAGCTGGCTCGCGAATTGTCGGGGCGAAGAGTTCTTCTGGTGACGGATGCCGGCCTGAAGAAAGTCGGACACTGTGACCGTGCTGTTGCATCGCTGACGGCCGCCGGATTGCAATCCGTCGTGTTTGATGAAGTCACGGAGAATCCGACAACCGCTGATGTGGACCGATGTGTTGCGTTTGCCAAACCGGCCAATGTCGATCTGATCGTCGGGCTTGGCGGTGGCAGCAGTATGGACTGTGCCAAGGGCGCGAATTTCCTGCTGACCAACGGCGGCCGGATGCATGACTATCGAGGAGTCGGCAAGGCGACTCTTCCGATGCTGCCAATGATCGCCGTGCCGACAACGTCCGGGACCGGCAGCGAAGCACAATCGTTTGCTGTGATCGCAGACTCTGAAACTCACATGAAGATGGCGTGTGGAGACGTCAAAGCGGCATGTCGCATCGCCATTCTGGATCCAGAGCTCACCGTCACGATGCCACGGTCTGTTACTACGGCCACTGGCATAGATGCCATGACTCATGCGATCGAAAGTTATGTAACGACGAAGCGAAATACGGTTTCCAAAATGTTCGCTCGCAAGGCCTGGGGATTGCTTGCCGAAGCGTTTCCTGTGGTCATCCGCGAGCCCGCCAACGTGGATGCTCGAGGCAAGATGCAGCTTGGGGCGTTTCTGGCCGGTGCTGCGATTGAGAACAGCATGCTCGGTGCTGCCCATGCGGCCGCGAATCCTCTGACGGCCCATTTTGGGACGACGCATGGGGTTGCTGTTGGTCTGATGATGCCCAATGTGATTCGCTGGAATGGAGCTGCGGTTGGTTCGCTGTACCAGGATTTGTTGAACACAGCGGGCTGGATGGGCGGGAATCCTTCACCTGTGGAAGCGGCTGATCAACTGGCGGCAGGATTTGTTCAGTTTCTGCAGCTTGCCGAAATGCCGACTTCGATCACTCAGGCCGTTGGGCAACCGATCACGGAAGAAAATCTGCAAGGTTTGGCGGAGGAAGCCAGCCAACAGTGGACAGGAACGTTTAACCCGCGAAAAATGGATGCAGCCGCGTTTGTTGAGCTGTACCGAAATGCTCTGCGGTAAAAGTCTATTTGAATTTGGCCCGTTCAAGTCTGATGGCCAATCGTCTCACGCTGCTGGAGAGATCAGTCATGGGTTCAATTTCTTCTGAGCAATTGTCTCGTCGAGTCGCACTGGGGCAATTGTCGACCGGTGTGGCCTCGATTCTGGCTGCTGCGAGCTGGTCGCTTCAGAGTCTGGCGGCTGCTCAATCAGCGACTTTGGATGCTCCTTCAGAAACCAGTTGGCCGTCTTTTCGCGGAACTCCTGATCAGCGTGGGGTTGCAAAATGCACGCTGGCAGAGAAGCCTGAACTGAAATGGGAGGTCGCTTCACCTGATGGCTGGGTCGCTGGAGTCGCCATCGTTGGTGAGCATGTCTTCGCGCCGGCGTTGTGTGGTTATCTGCACTGTTTCGATCTCAAGACCGGACAGGAGATCTGGAAGTATCGTTCCATCGAAGACCCGGATCCAAAGAAGTTTGCAGCCGGTTTCAAAGCGACTCCGTTGATTACGGAAACGATGGTTTACATCGGTGATGAAGATGGCGTTCTGCATGCCCTGGAGCGAGCGACTGGAAAGAAGAGCTGGGTGTTCGCCAGTGGTGCTGAAATCGCGGGTTGCGTTGCACTATTTGAAGATAAGCTCCTGTTGGCCTCTCATGACAGTTACCTTTACTGTCTGTCGAAGGATGGCCAGGAAGTCTGGAAGTTTCAGACGAACGACCGCATCAATTGTTCGCCGGGTATTGCTGATTCATTCACGTTCCTGGCGGGATGTGATGAGCATTTGCGAGTCATCGATCTGAAGACCGGCAAAGAGTTTCGTGACATGCCGCTGGAGTCGTTCCTGATTGCATCTCCGGCGATCGTCGGTGATCTACTCTACGTGGGCACTCACACCGGAATGATTGTCTGCGTTGATTGGCGCAAGGGCGAATTCATCTGGCGGTATGAGGGGCCTCGCAAGATGCCGTTTCATGCGTCTGCGGCTGTGACAGATGATCTTGTGCTGGTCGGAGGCCACGACAAGCATATGCACGCGGTTGATCGAGCGACTGGTGCTGCAAAGTGGACCTTCGCGACTCGGGCCAAGATCGAAAGTTCCGGGACGGTCGTTGATCGGCGGATCTTTTTCGGGTCGAACGACGGTAACCTTTATG
The DNA here is from genome assembly GCA_044378235.1 of Planctomycetaceae bacterium. Lineage (GTDB taxonomy): Bacteria > Planctomycetota > Planctomycetia > Planctomycetales > Planctomycetaceae > SXXK01. The sequence continues at coordinate 6,431 of JBILXT010000238.1, read as the reverse complement.
GCGTCTCCCTGGACACCGGCGCTGAGGTGTGGAAGTTCAACGCCGGCAAGGGAATCAGTGCGGGAGTCGCGATCGGCGAAGGCTGTCTGGTCGTAGGCGAAGATCAGCAGAGCGGTCGACTGCTGTGTTTTGCCTAGCTAATGGGCAGAGGCAGATTCGCCAAAAGATGGCGGCTATCCGGTTGATTCCAGCACCGACATCCACAGATCGCCGTAAGGATCGACCGTGTTGCGTTGGCGAATGGCCAGCGGAATCGGCACATGCACGAATCTCCCGTGCCAACGGCCGACGACCATTTCTGTTCGGCCACACATTGCTGCGTGAACAGCGTTGTGCGTGAGACGTAAACTGTAAACACTGTCGAACGGATTCGCTGGCACACTGCGGATCAGATAGCTGGGATCGATATACTTTAGATTCAATTCGATGCCTTGTTCGGCGAAGTGAGCGTTGATCCTGTCTTTCAGGAACAAACCGATATCACCCAGACGAGCATTCCCGGAAGCATCGGTGGATGTCGGGCATTCTTTGAGCAACGACTGCCCTGCTCCTTCGGCCACGACGATCACGGCATGTCCTGTTCTGTTCAGACGCTCCTGAAGGCTGGCCAATAATCCTTGAGGGCCCTCCAGTTGAAATCCAATCTCAGGAATCAAAACATAGTTGGCATCACTTTTGGCAAGAGCCGCATAACAGGCGATGAATCCGGAATGTCGCCCCATCACCTTGACCAGGCCGACCCCGTTCGGCGACGAGATGGCTTCTGCATGAGCGGACCGGATCGCCTCCGATGCCATCGAAAAGGCAGTCTGAAAGCCAAAGCTCTGATCGATGTACATGATGTCATTGTCGATGGTTTTGGGAATACCAACAACCGCAATGCGAAGTCCTCTGTCGGCGATCTCCTTCGTGATCGCCAAAGCGCCGCGCAGAGTGCCATCGCCGCCCACGACGAACAGCATGTTGATCCCCATACGTTCCAGACAGTCCACGATTTCAGCGGGATCCTGCTGACCTCGCGAGGTTCCCAGCATTGTCCCACCTTCCTCGTTGATGTGACTGACGAGATCCGGGGTCAGTTGAACGACGGGATGGCTGTGGCGAGCGACGAAGCCCTGATAGCCATTGCGAAACCCAGAGATCTTTCTCACGCCGTAACGAAACGTCAGTTCCATCACGAGAGCGCGGATGACGTCGTTGAATCCTGGGCAGAGTCCGCCACAGGTGACAACTCCAGCGTGCGTCTTTGAAGGATCGAAGTAGATTTTTTTCCTCGGGCCGGCGGGTTCGAATCCTGGCAGCTCATTCGTCGGCACGCCGCGTTCGATGGCCATTGAGGCGATGTCATCGAAAAGCACTCGATCAGATTCATCGACGTTGTTGATCGACTGCTTTCGCGCCGCGAGTAAAGGAGCCAATGGTGAATCCACGCGGCAAACACCGAGTGACTTCACGACAAAGTCTGCTGATTCCACCATGTCCGGAGTTCCAGTCTAAAAACAGGAGTTGATCATGCTGTACCGGCTGGTGTCCAGGCGCAATACATCTTTCGTGCACCGCGAAACTCAGCCGAGTGGTTGTACGGATAGGGTCCGCGCCGAAGTTGATCAACCTCGATTAGAGAATGAGCAGAGGCTTTGAAAGTCACGGCAAAATTCAATGACTTTCACCGTGCTGCACAGCGTGTGCCGAAACTGCGGAGCCTCAGATTCGTGAGGCTTGATCTGATTGTCGTCGATCTTTAGCCAGGTGCAATGATCCCGGGTCCAGAGTCGCCTCGTCAGTGCTGGGATTGCACGACTGTTGCGAATTGAATGCAAGTGATCGGTTGGAAGTTGGCACTGAATCGATTAGCGTTTGCTGTTACCTGACCCTGAAAGCCCCTGAAAGCCCGGTCTGTTATGTCGTGGCAATGTTGATCGAACTCGGTCTTTTACGTCCGAGGTTTATCATTCGTTGTTTGGCATTACACCATGGCCTCCCGCCTTTGCACACCTCGCTTTGTGAACATCCAGAAAATGGAGACCTGCAAATGGTACGATTGCTCTGTTGCATCGCTGCGATGATCTTTTCTTCGGTTCAGGCGGGAGACTGGCCTCAGTTTCGCGGGCCAAACTGCTCCGGAGTTTCCACGGCGCAGGGACCACTGCCGGAGAAGTTTTCGTCGACCGACCATGTCAAGTGGGTGGCGAAACTTGGGGATGGCATCGGCTGCCCGGTGATCGCTTCTGGACGAGTCTTCACGTCAGCCATGGTGGACGAGAAAACGGTCGGGTTGTACGCGTTTGATGCCGCATCCGGCGAACAACTTTGGATGCGATCCTGGCCGGTTGGAGATGTGGATGAGATTCATCTGACCAACAGTCATGCGTATACGACTCCGGCTGCCGACGCGGATCGTGTTTATTTCTACTTTACGACATTGGGCATGGTTAGCGTTGATGCGAAAACCGGTGCCGATGTCTGGCAGCAGACTTTGCCGGTTCCGTACTTTGTCTTCAAGTGGGGTGCTGGGATGTCGCCGGTGCTGCACGATGGCGTCGTCTACTTCGTGCAGGACGACGATCTGCATCCAGCGATGTATGCGTTCGATTCAACGACTGGAAAGATCCTCTGGAAGGACGACCGCAATGACATGGCCGTCAACTATTCTCATCCCGTAATCTGCCATACGGATCAGGGAGACGAGGTTGTTGTTGCCGGCACCGGATTACTTGTTGGTTATCATCCTCGCACCGGCGAGCGACTTTGGCAGGCTCGCACTTTGCTGCGGAATATCAAGACGACTCCGGTCTGTCATGACGGTGTGATTTATATCTCGCTGCAGAGCAAAGGCATTGCCAGTCAGTGGCTGGCCTCGATCGATCAGGCCGAGACCGGTAACAGCGATAACAAAATCACAAAAGACGAGGTGCAGGGCTTCTTTGGAAAGAGACCGGTTCCTGAAGCGTTTTACAAGAAGACATTTGATCGCGGTGATATGGACAAAGATGGTGATCTTGAGGGCGAAGAACTGGACATCGCTTTTCTGGCACCGAATAACCGTGCAGGAGCTTCGTTTGATTCCGCTACTCCGGCCGATGAATACGTGATGGCGGTCAAAGGAGGTGGTCGTGGTGATGTGACTGCGACCCATTTGCTTTGGAAGCACTCGACGAAACACACTGACCACATTGTTTCGCCTCTCGTCGTCAATAACCGAATGCTGCTGGTCAAAGAAGGTGGGATCGCGACCTGCTTTGACACTGCAGAAGGTAAGTCTGTTTTTGGGCCAGCTCGGATCAACAATGCTGCGAATTATTTTGCGTCGCCGGTGTATGGCGATGGGAAGATTTTCATTGCTAGTGAGAACGGCAGCATCGTTGTGTTGCAGGATGCTCCGGAACTGAAGATCCTTGCGGTCAATGACATGGGAGATCCTGTTCTGGGATCACCTGCGATCGCTGACGGCGCCTTGTTTGTGAGGACACGAAAGCAGCTGTTACGGATTCAATAAGTTTGCCGCTTCGTGCCCAGCGATTGATCTCCGCGAAAGCCCCCGCCCTTCACTCGACCTTTAGCAGCCAGTTGATTTAGTCGTTTCATCAGCCGCAGGGCGTTAGCCCCCGGTTGTTTTTCCTCGGTTTCGCCTTCGAAAACCGGACGCTAACGCGTTCCGGCTGATTAATTCAACAATCCGTTAGACATAACCCCGGCTTTGGGGCTCGCTGTTCCGGAAACGTTCCCGGGACTGTTCACAAAGACCCTTGAAATAGAAAACGATGTAACGGAAGTCTCATGAGAAAAAGCAAGACGCTCGCCAAGATTCGTCAGGGCGAACCTGTTCGCATGTGTTGCCTTGGGCATTATATCCCGGCCTTTATCAAGCAGGCTGCCCACTTCGGTTTCGACTGCATCTGGCTGGATCTGGAGCATCGCAGTATGCCCGATCGTGACGTGCAGAACCTGCTGACGCATTCGCATTTGCACGACATCGACATCATGCTGCGACCGCCAACGCTCGAAAAGACGCGGCTGTATCGTTATCTGGAAGACGGAGCCACCGGGCTAATGATTCCGCATGTGAACACGGCCGAGAAAACACGCATGCTTGTCGATGCCGTCAAGTTTCCTCCGATCGGTGATCGAGGTCTTGATGGAGCGGGACTCGATGCTGACTACATGGTAGATGGAGCCGATGTCTTTACGTCGGAAGCCAACCGAGAGACATTTCTGGTTGTTCAGATCGAAACTCTGGAAGCCGTCAACAACATTGAAGAGATTGCTGCTGTTCCTGGTCTCGACGGTGTCTTCATCGGTCCCGGCGACCTTGGGCTTCGACTCAAACTGAGTGACGGTTCCATGACCATGGAGAAGTGCTTCGAAAAAGTCGCGGCTGCGTGCAGTAAGAACGGCAAAGCGTGGGGCGCGCCAGCTGGAACTCCGGAGATCCTGAAGCAGCGACATCGTCAGGGCGGTCAACTGATGAATCATGGCGGTGAATTTGGTGCGATCATGAGAATGCTGCAGGAGTGTTCTGCGGCGTTCGATGCAGCCAAATAGCGGCCGTAGCGGCGAAACATTTTGCTCTTCGCACCTGCTCAGGAAGTGCCATGAAACTTCAGAACAAAGTTGCACTCATTACCGGTGCTGGCCGAGGAATCGGTAAAGGGTGTGCAATTCAGTTAGCAATGAACGGGGCGGAGGTTGTTATCAACGATCGCCCTGGCAGCACTGATTTGCAGGCGACTGCCGATGAGATTCGAAGTCTCGGGGGAGTTTGCCATCCCATCGCGGCAGACGTCTTTTCGCGATCGGGCTGCGAGGAATTGTTTAGTCAGATGATGTCAGCGGTGGGACGAGTTGACATCTTGATCAGCAATCCGGCATACAGCCGTCGAGGTGCATTTCTGGAGTATACGCCCGAGGATTTTGAACGCACGATTCAGGGCACGCTGACCAGTGGCTTCCATATGAGTCAATTGGTCAGCCGACAAATGGTGGCTCAGGGAAACGGCGGCAAGATCGTGTTCATCTCCAGCGTTCAGGCGGAAATGCCCATCGGTCTTTGCGTGGCTTATGGTGCGGCGAAAGCCGGGCTGAATCATATGATGAGATCTATCGCGGTGGAGCTTTGTTCGCATCACATCAACGTCAACGCCATCGAGCCCGGATGGATCGACACGCCTGGCGAGCATGTGACTTTCTCTGAAGAGACGATCGCCGCCGAAGGGCGAAGGCTTCCGTGGGGACGATTGGGGCTGCCGGAAGATATTGGTCGAGCCGCCGTCTTCCTTGTTTCGGACGATGCCGACTATATCACAGGTTCTGTATTGCCGGTCGATGGCTGTTTCCGATTCAAGGATTGCCGTGTGGAGCTGGTTCCGCCGGTGCAGGCTAAGTCATGACGGTATCGCTTAGGCAGTTTCAATTTCAGAACGGCCCGGCGGCTCCTCATCTGTTGATTACAGGAGGAGTTCACGGGGATGAGTTTGAACCGATCGCGGCTATTACGAGATTGATTCGCAGCTTTCGAGCTCAGGATTCATCTGTAGAAAACTTTAAGGGCACGGTAACGCTGGTGCCCATCGTGAATGAGTCGGCTTATCTGCGAGGCCATCGGTGTGGTGACGATGGCAAAGATCTCGCAAGAACCTGCCCCGGTCGTGCAGACGGAACTGTTACGGAGCAGACGGCCTGGGCGTTGAGTGAACTGATTGGTTCTGCAGACTATTACGTCGATCTGCACACCGGCGGGACTGAACTTTCCGTTTATCCGCTTGCTGGTTACGTGATGCATGCGAATGAGCAGGTTCTGAGCGACCAGCGGTGCATGGCAAGAGCATTCAATTTGCCGGTTATCTGGGGGACATCGCCGCATCTGGAAGGGCGAAGTCTTTCGGTTGCTCGCGATTGCAACGTGCCAGCCATCTATTGTGAGTATCTCGGATCCGCCACTTGCAGCGCGGCGGGCATTGATGCTTATATCGACGGTTGCCTGAATGTGATGGCTGAGTTGGGAATGCTGGATCGGACTGAGCCACCGAATCGAGTCTCCTGGATTGTTGAAGATACGAACCCCGGTTCCGGACACATGCAGGTCTGCAATCCTGCTCCCTGCACCGGGTACTTTCACACGTCGCTCAGGCCGGGCGATCGAATTCGTTCCGGGGACGTTATGGGCATTGTGATACCGCTCGATCAAACCGAGCCAATGCCGATCCTCGCTCAGCAATCCGGAATTGTTCTAGTCCTCCGCACGTTTCCCCGAGTGCAACAGGGTGATTCAGTCGGCGTCATTCTGGAAGTGTGATGCTTCTTGCTCGGCTAAGCATGTCAAAGCATTGAGTGAGTTGAGCATAAACAGCAGAGCGTGAGCTCGGGAGATTTTCATGCCTCTGTCGCCACGATCGCCATGAGGCGCGGATTCCATGGGCATGAGTTTCTCGACT
>JBILXT010000237.1:0-11062 GCA_044378235.1 Planctomycetaceae bacterium | reverse complement strand
ATTTGGTCCGCTGAACTGTGCACAAGACTGCTCTTTGATGCTCTCCTGAAGCCACAGATGGAGTATCGCACTTACTATCTCGAAACCGACAAATACGGTCGTTTTCTGGGCGAAGACATCAACGAAGAGGTGGGTGACCGAGGCTGGCAACTGGTCTCCGCAGTCCCGAATCCGCACAACAAAGAGGAAATGATCCTCTTCTTCCAGCGACGGATCCTGTAACGGCAACTCGCCCGACACTGGACCGTGAACGCCGGTTGCGGTACGAATGCGGCATTCTTCCGTGGTTTGCCCCAGAAAGTGTCTAATCATGTCGGCTAGCGCGACTTCGCCTTCTGCTTCTTCAAAACTCATCACGCACGCGTTCAAGCAGCGTCTTAAAAGTATCGTCGGACCTGAACGACTGCTGGATGCGCCGGATGAGCTGGTCGTTTACGAATGCGATGGCTACGTCGTAGAAAAGAACTCACCCGACATCGTCGTGTTCCCGGTAAACAGTGATGAAGTTGTCCGGATCGTTCGTGAATGCAATCAGTTTGGCGTGCCTTTCGTGGCTCGCGGAGCCGGAACCAGCCTGGCCGGTGGATGTCTGCCCGTTGGTGGCGGAGTCATGATTGCTTTAGCCAAGATGAATCGTATTCTGGAAATCAATCAACGCGATCGCTACGCGGTCGTTGAACCAGGCTGCGTGAATGTTCGACTGACCAGAGCACTCGCTGGCAGCGGCTTTCATTATGCTCCCGACCCCAGCAGTCAGGGAGCCTGCACGATCGGAGGCAATGTCGCTACGAACTCCGGCGGCCCACATACGCTAAAATATGGCGTAACCGTCAATCATGTGCTCGGTGTCGAATTTGTCAGTTCAGACGGTCAACTGATTCAATTCGGCGGGCCATGTGGTCGTGGCAATGAATTCGATTTGACTGGTTTGTTCGTCGGCAGCGAAGGCACGTTCGGCGTTGTGACAAAAGTTTGGGTCAAGATCACACGCGATCCCGCGGCCTGCCGCACCATGCTCGGTATCTTTAATACCGTGGCTGATGCGACTCAAGCCATCAGCAGCATCATCGGCGCGGGTATCATTCCGGCGGCACTGGAAATGATGGATCAAGGGATCATCGGTGCTCTGGAAGAAGCGTTTTCGTTTGGTTTCCCACTGGATGCAGGAGCAGTCCTGATCATCGAAGTCGATGGACTGGACTGCGTTGTCGAAGACGAAGCGGTGACCATCATCGATCTTTGCATGCAGGCCGGTGCCAGAGAAGTGAAGCGTTCAAAAACGGAAGAAGAACGCCTGATGCTGTGGAAGTGCCGCAAGCAGGCCTTCGGAGCCATCGGCCGTCTGGCGCCAAGCTGTTGTACTCAGGACGGTGTGGTTCCTCGCACGCGACTGCCGGAGATTCTTGAGTTCATCATCGAGACTGAACGACGTCACAACATCCGCATCGTGAACGTCTTTCATGCGGGCGACGGCAACATTCACCCGATCCTGCTGTTCGACGAACGTGATAAAGACCAGATCCATCGCGTCATCGAAGCCAGCGAGGAAATCCTGAATCGCTGCATCGATCTTGGCGGCAGCGTGACCGGCGAACACGGCATCGGCGTCGAAAAAATCAGCTTGATGAAACGACTGTTCACCGAAACCGATCTGGAAGTCATGACTGATATTCGTAAAGTCTTCAATCCCAAAGGACTGTGCAGCCCGGGAAAGATGTTACCGACCGCAGGTGGATGCGGTTCGGAAAATCCGATCAAGGTTTCACCGTCTCGTCGTGCGGCGTTTTGAGGAATCGGCGAAAGCGTTTCTGCTCGCGGCAATGATTGAGACGTTCTTCGATGATATGCCCCGCGAACAACCGGCCTCCATGCAGACAGAGTCGTGCCTATGAATACCGAATTCGTCAGCGTTATTCCGATTCTGCGAATCTTTGATACCGTCAAAGCCAAAGACTTCTACGTTGGCTTTCTGGGTTTCACCGTGGACTGGGAACACAAGTTCGACGATCGATCACCAGTGTATCTTCAGATCAGCAAGCAGAATCTCATTCTGCATTTGACTGAACATCACGGTGACTGCTGTCCGGGGTCAACTGTCTTTGTCTGGATGAAGGGCATCGAAGAGTTTCACTCGACGATTACATCACGCGGCTACGGCTACATGCGGCCTGGCATCGAGAAGACGTTTTACAACAGCCTGGCGATTGAAGTGACCGACCCGTTTGGCAACCGCATTCGGTTCAATGAAGATCTGACGGACAGAGCTGAGGCGAGTCCAGCAACCGACCCGTAACCCGCAACCCGTAACCCGTAGCGTTGGCTTCAGCCAACGTGCCATAGCGAACGAAGCCACAAACAATGCCCTCTTTCCCCACCGGGTCTACCCCGATGGTTTACGGGCTTTTGCACCACTTGGGCTGCACCTGTGCTTGGACTCGGAGTAGTGCAAAGGCCTATTTCCACCGGGATAAACCCGGCGGCGTAATGTGCTTGAGCATCAGAGTGCAATGCCGACTTAAGTCGGCTCTACGTTCAGCACGACGAAAAACACAGTCGCACCCTGCTCACATCCACTCTTTAATCGGATGGCCTTCCACCAATCGAACTGGGCGACCGTCTGGTGCCTTTGCAATCAGGTCGCTCGGAATGCCCAGTTTTTCGTAGATGGTCACTGCTAAGTCAGCCGTCAGATATTCATCTCGAATCGGTCGGCCGCCTTCTTCGTCCGTCGCACCCAGAACAGCACCGCCTGGAATTCCTGCTCCCGCCATAATCGCAAAACCAGCACTCGCCCAGTGATCGCGACCGCTGGCGGAATTAATAACCGGCGTGCGGCCGAAGTCTGTGAGCCAAACCACCAGAGTTGTATCCAGCAAACCGCGAGTTTCCAAATCTTCCAGCAGCGCAGGAAGGCCCTGATCGATTGGCGGAATTCGATTGTTCTTGAGTGACTTAAAGTTGTCCTGATGAGTATCCCAGCCGCCATCAGTGACGGTGACAAATCGAACGCCGCTTTCGATCATGCGGCGAGCCAGCAGACAGCTCTGACCAAACTTGTGTCGTCCGTATCGATCACGAAGCTCGTCCGTTTCCTGATCAATCTGAAACGCGGCTTTGGTTTCCGGAGCCGTGATCATGTTGAACGCGGCTTTGAAGTTTTCATCCAGCGCGTCGAAGGCTTCGGCCTGCACATCGGCCTGTCGCTGCAAGTTATCCAAAGAGGCCAGCATTCGCTTACGCCGATCAACTCGACCTGACGTCACGCCGTTCGGAAAGCTGATGTCTCGAACATTGAAGCCCTTCGCACTGGGGTCTGCCAGAATCTCAAACGGATTATGTTCCAGTCCCAGAATTCCTGCCGCACCGCCGCCGAATCGGCGATCGATCGAACTGCCCAGTTGCACGAACGCGGGCAGAGCAGACTTGAAACCTTTGTACCAACTGACGACAGAACCGTAGGTCGGGTAATGCAGGGACGGATTTAATTTGCGCCCCGACATCGCGAACTGATCAGCCACACCATGGCTGCCGTTTTCCGGGTTCCAGCTTCGCAGCAACGCATAGCGATTCAGCGATCGAGCCATGTTGGGCAGGATCTCGGTGAACTGAACTCCGGGAACCGCTGTATTGATGACGCCAAATTCACCTTTCACACTAACCGGAGCATTTGGCTTTGGATCAAATGTGTCATGGTGACTTGTTCCGCCCTGCGTCCAGATCAGAATGCAGTTCATGTCCTTGCCGCCAGCGGCTGCGGGTCGCCCTTCGGTTGCCATCGCAGTCTTCGCAGCCAGCAATGTCGGAAGACTCAAACCCAAACCGGTCAGACTACCGATCTGCAGAAGACCTCGGCGAGTCACTCGTTCACAGTCACGAAGATTACGTGGTGCAAAACCGAACATGGCTTTGACTCCTGAGCAAAAATAAAGGCGGGCGAGAGCTGGGGGGATCAAATACGGGCGGGCGGAACTCTGAAAGCATACTCCAGGAAAACCGTTCTGTACCAGTCTGGAAACCCGACGGAGAATGAAATCAGGAATTCTGGATGAGAGACTGCCGGAACTCACGGATGATCACGGTTTCGCCGGTTTCGAAGCATTTATCGAGGAAGAGGTTGAGTTTTTGCGATGTCAGTCCGGACAAGGCCAGACTGCTCTCAATCACTTGGTAGCGGTTCTCCACCAATGCATACATCCACAACGATTCACCGTCGTGACGCCACAACTCGGGAACTCCCATCGTGGCGAAGAGATCAACTTTCTCGATCAGCGATGATGTAATCTCCACCTCAATGACAAGATCCGGAGGCGGATCGATCGTCAAATCAGTGTGTTCTTTGACACGCATTAGATCCGCATGCTGAATGTAGTAAGACTCATCCGCTTCAAACGCTCGTTGAAGATCCTTCCGCTTAAAGGTCGTAGAGGCAACGCTGTGAATCTCTATCCCCAGCACTTCCGTATACGTTTCCACCATTCGGCCGATGAGACGTCCAATGTTTTCATGCTGGCGAAGCGGACTCATCAGCTCAAGCACTCCCTCACAAAATGTCATTCGAGGAATACTGCCACGGCGCTGCTCTGCCAATTCAATAAACGCCTCCCAGCGGACGTTGCTGAGGGACGTTCGATTCTCCGCGATTGTTTGTGTTTGCAAGAGTCCGACTCCCCACGAGGGCATTTTGACTGACCCAGAGGCATGGATTCTATCCAACGATTGGGTCGAAAAAATACCGCGGATTCTGAATTTACGGTCACCGTCCTCTGAGAAGCTCGAACATGAAGGTTGGCAATTGGGGTTTCAGATGGCCATAATTCAGTCCCCGCGTTTATACCCCGCCTTCGGAGTCCCTGCGATGCCTCTTCAACTCCGCGCATTTTGTGCTGCCCTTTCAGCCGACCGCATTTCGTGTGATGACTCAGTGAGCGGTTCGGCGCCAGCCGCCGGTGAGAATGAGGCATCTGTCACGACACCCGTGGCTAGCGCCATTCGGCTAACAGGGCGGGTTCGGTCAGTGACTTTGATGGTTGCTTTGCTGACGTCGATCGCTGTGCTTAGCGTCAATCCTGCAGAGGCCGCGTCCTCAACTGTTGCAGCGATTAAAGTGACGCCAACCGCAGTTTCTCTCCATGGCAACTTTAGTGAAGCTCAGCTGCTGGTCGCTCACCCCAACAGCGAAGGCGCGCTGGATAAGCGATCGGACGATCTGACGACATCCTCAAAGTATGTTTCTTCCGACAACAAGATTGTGACAGTTTCTGAATCCGGAAGACTTCTGGCCACAGGCAATGGCTCAGCCACAATTACCGTGACCAACGGCGAGTCATCTCAAACAGTGACAGTTCAAGTTGCTGGCGTTGAAGAGCAACCGAAGGTCGGCTTCGACAGCCATGTCCGTCCAATCCTCAGTCGATTGGGGTGCAATGCCGGGGCCTGTCATGCGAGTCAGTTCGGCAAAGGCGGTTTTGTACTTTCGGTTGTCGGCTTCGATCCGGATCTCGATTACAACGCTATGGTCCGTGATCGACAACAACGGCGAGTCAGTCTTGTGCAGCCGGAAGAAAGCCTGCTGCTTCGCAAACCAACGCTGGCGGTGGCTCATGGAGGAGGCAAGAAGCTGGTTGTCGGCTCAACGCCGTACAACACAATGCTCGCATGGTTGAAGACGGGAGCTCCTGGCCCCAAGCCGGATGCCCCGACGATCAAGAAGCTGTCCGTTGAACCGAAGGAACGTATTGCTGCTCCGGAACACACTCAGCAATTGCGAGTCTTCGCCGAATACAGCGATGGCGTCACTCGAGACGTTACGGGCTGGGCCAAATTTGACTCCACCGATGACGCGGTGCTTTCTGTCACTTCTGATGGACTTGTCACGGTCGAAGGTCGCGGCCAGGCTCCGATTATGGTTCGCTTTGAAGGTCAGGCAGACATCGCCATGTTTGTTTCGCCTTACGGCCCCGAGCCAGATCTTAAGGACTGGAAGAACCAGAACTTCATGGATGAGTTCGCGGCGACTAAGTTCAGAGAACTGGGGATTGCTCCGTCCGGACTCTGCGATGACGCCACTTTTGTTCGGCGAGCGTTTCTGGATGCAATCGGAACTCTGCCATCGCCTGAACAATCGCGGGCTTTCGTCGCCGATCAGGATCCCACAAAACGACAGAAGCTGATCGACTCGTTGCTGGGGCTCACCGGGAATCCCGACCTTGATCGCTACAACGATCAGTATGCCGCTGTCTGGACTTTGAAGTGGTCCGATCTGCTGCGAAACACCAGCAACGGCGACGCCTCGGACGAACAACGTATGTGGGCAATGCACAACTGGATTCGGGATTCCTTCCGAGTCAACAAACCGTTCGACCAGTTTGTGCGCGAGCTAATCACGGCCAAGGGCTCGATCTTTTCAAGCGGACCGGCCAGCTATTTCCAGATCAACAACAACTCCGCAGACCTTGCTGAATCGACAGCCCAGCTATTTCTGGGCGCCAGACTGCAATGCGCGAAGTGTCATCATCACCCGTTTGAGAAATATAGTCAGGCGGACTACTACGCGTTCTCCGCGTTCTTCTCGCGAGTCGGCAACAAGAACAGCGAAGAGTTCGGACTGTTCGGACGCGAAACGGTCGTGATGGTTCGTTCGACGGGTGATGTTCGTCATCCGCGCACCGGCAAAGTCCTGAAGCCAAAGCCGCTGGAGGGTGAAGAGATCGATCACGATCTTGATCGTCGGATTCCGCTGGCTACGTGGCTGACATCGAAGGACAACCGTGACTTCGCTCGGTCCGTCGTCAACCGCTACATGTCGTATCTGCTGGGCCGTGGACTAGTCGAGCCTGTCGATGACATGCGTGCGACAAATCCGCCGACAAACCCAGCCATGATGGAGGCTCTGACCGATCACTTTATCGCCAGCAACTTTGATCTGAAGCAACTGGTGCGAGCCATCATGTCTTCACGGCTTTATCAGTTGCAGTCTCAACCGACGACAGAGAATGTCTCAGACAACAAGTTTTACACGCACTTCAAAGTCAAACGCATCTCGGCAGAACCGCTGCTGGATGCGATCGACGTAGTCACCGCGGCTCCAACGAAGTTCAAGGGCCTGCCACCGGGAACGCGAGCCATCGAATTGCCGGACGGCGAATACCCGGACCACTTCCTGATGACGTTTGGGAAGCCACGTCGAGTCAGCGTCTGCGAATGCGAACGCATGCCCGATGAGAATCTCGGCCAGGCTCTGCACACTTTGAATGGTGACATCATCGCCACAAAACTGGCCAGCAAAACAGGGCGAGTCACTTCGCTGCTGGCGACACCAAAGACCGATGCAGAAATCGTGCAGGAACTTTATATGGTCACGCTAAGCCGCGAACCGAGCGAAGCGGAGCTGAAGGCGTCGCTGGAGTTTCTGCCCGAGGCAGCCAGTCGCCAGGAATTCTTCGAAGATCTTCTGTGGACTCTGATCAACAGCAAACAATTTTTGTTCGTGAGGTAACCGCCATGTGGAAATCTTTCCTCGCCTTCGTCGCGGTCACTACGCTGGTTTCCCATTCAGCGATCGCGCAGAAGTCGTATCCGATGTTGATGAATCTGTCACCCGCCGCGGTTCAGGTGGGGCAGACGTCGGAGCACACTGTTGAATCACGCTACAGCATGTTCGGAGCGAATCAGGTTCTGATCTCCGGGGAAGGTGTGACGGGTGAAGTGATCACCCCGATGGAACTGGGGAAAGATGGCAAGGAACCGGCACTCACTCAGATCAAGTTGAAGTTCACTGTGGCGGCCGAAGCGATGACCGGAGTCCGGGATTTTCGCATCATCGGCCCGACTGGCCCAAGTACCGTTGGTCAGATTGTGATCACTCGCGATCCCGTGATTGTGGAAGATCCAAAGAACGATACTCAGGAAACAGCTCAGGCTGTTGTTGCTCCGGGAACAATCTGCGGATGCGTTGAGAAAGCCGAAGATGTCGACTTCTTTCGCTTCAAGGTTGAACAACCGACTTCTCTGACGTTCCACTGCCTTGCGATGCGCCTTGAAGATCGAATTCACGACCTGCAGACGCATGTGGACCCCATCATCGCGATTCGCAGTGCGAAGACCGGATCGACTCTGGCGGCAGCAGATAACACGTTTGCTGCAGATCCGTTTTTGTCTCACGCATTCGAACCGGGCGAATACCTGCTGGAAGTTCGTGACGTCCGTTATCAGGGAAACAAGTACTGGAACTACGTGATTGAAGTGAGCAATCGTCCGTTCATCTCACAGGTCTATCCGACCATTGTGGGAGTCGGACAAACCACAGCGTTGCAACTTGTCGGCTCGAATGTGACAGAAGCGCCGGCTGTTGACTACCCGGCTCCTGGTCAATTGCCGGATGCGGGTGATGCAAGTTGCACGCTGGATGTTTCTCTGTCATCAAACGGCAGCCCATTGAATCCTGTGCCTGTCGTGGTCACGACACTGCCAGTGACACTTGAGCCCGCCGGCGAAAACAATGCGATTGCATCGGCCACCCCGATTGCGGTCCCGTCAGCGGTTAGTGGCCGCATTGAGACTGAAGCCGACATCGACTGTTATGCGTTCGATGCCAAAAAGGACGAACGAATCAGCATCGAAGTTTTGGCTCGCCGCAACAGATCGGCGTTGGATTCGATCGTGCGTTTGTTGAATGACAAAGGCAACCCGGTAATCGAAAACGATGATCTGCGACAGTGGGGCCGCAGAACTCTGCAGGATTCCATGATCGAAAACTGGACGGTGCCTGCCGACGGACGCTACACCATCGAAGTTCGCGACGTGCATCTTCGTGGCGGTGCGGAATATGTTTATGGCCTGGAGATTACTCGCGCGACACCACAGTTTGATCTTGTCATGGACACTGATAAATCCTGGTTGACTCCCGGAAGTTGTGCGGCCATTTTCGTTCGTGCCGTTCGACGAAACGGTTTCGACGGAGAAATCCAATTGCACATCGAAGGCCTGCCTGAAGGAGTGACGGCGACCTGCGGAAAAATTCTTCCTGGAACTGCAGTCGACGGATGCATTGTGCTGGAAGCCACTGCGGATGCAAAACCGATCGCAGCCAACGTGCGGATTCGCGGAACAGCAACGATCACCAAAGAAGGTCAGGAACCTGTTGCTTTGGAGTCTGTTGCTCAACCCATGCAGGAAATCTACATGCCGGGCGGCGGGCGTAGTCATTATCCGGTCGAAATGCATACGGTCGCCGTGGGACAACCTTCAGATATTCGAGATGTTCGACTCAGCAATTATGACGTCGTTTTGAAGCCGGGCGAATCTGTGAAGGTTGACGTTGAACTAACCAGAGCGGAAGGCTTCGACAAGAATGTCACCCTGGATCTTCTTTATCAGCATCTGTCGTCAGTCTTCGCAAATACTCTGCCAGCTGGCGTGACAATTGACGCCAAGAATAGCCAGACACTGCTGACAGGCACCAACAGCAAAGGCTCGATCACTCTGACGGCCGCTAAAGATGCCAAGCCTGTCGATAAACAGCAATGCTGCATCATGGCGAACGTGTCGATCAATTTCGTCATGAAAGCGACTTACAGCAGTCGCCCGATTGCGATCACTGTTGTTGCACCGTGAGATTGCATCTGGCATTCTCCACGCAAAGACCTTCAGACCAGCACGCCTTCAGAACAATATCCGTGAGCTGGCCGCAGTGGAGCCCGTGCGTTTTCGCCGTCAGGCTTCGCACGGTCACTGATCAGCTCACATAGTTACGCTTGAAACGAACTCAACTGCACACGGCCCCAGCCGCACAATCAGCCCTCAGCAGATCCGTAGGAGTGCCATCGCATGCATTCCTGGTACTGCCTCGTCCTTCCGGAAAAACCCCCTTTCTGAGTCACCCTTCACTACTGCTGGCGAGGAAAAATCCTTACGGGAAATCGCGTTCAATCGGCGCGCGATTGGAGGGGTTTTGAGGACACTCAATGGGGAATAACCCACAGCTCTTCAGGAATAACGTGGGATCCGCGTTGCAGGTTATCGATGAAACAGCGATGGAGCCTAATCATCCTCTCTCAACACGAGGATCAGGACTTGAAATTGACGACCAAGAGCATTTGAGTCCCACTGACCTGAGTAAGTCCCCCGGATAAGATCCCGCCGAATGTCAACCGCTGAACCAATTCAAAATCGAGACTCGTCGATTCTGACGGCGCTGGTGCAGACGGACCCTTCGGCATGGTGCTTCCTTCCAGTTGATGACCGGGATGATGTCTGGTGCTCGCTGGCGTTCCTGACACTTTGGAACGTCAAAGCTCGTTCCCAGCCAACGACCGGTATATTCGCAGAATCTCGCCGTACGATCGCTCAGGCCCTGAAAATGCAGGGGATCGATGCTGAGGACTTCTTTGTCTACGCGATGTCCGGTGGCCACGATCATCGACCCCCGACTTTTCTGTTGCGGAGAGATCTGCCGAAGGTTCGAGTTCTCATCAGTGCGGTCAAGGACGGCACGCACGTGATCGGACAATTGGTTCGGTTCCAGGAATATGTTGACACAACGGCTCTGCAAATCCTGATGCAGGAAGTGTCCGCCGCTCAAAAACAGCTGGAAGTGCTGTCGCAGCGTGAACGCGAAGTTCTGCACATGGTTTACGAGGGACGAACCAACAAGGCTATTTCGATCGCTACGCAGATCAGCGAAAAGACCGTGGAGAAACATCGAGCCAGAGCGATGCAGAAACTGGGAATCACCTGTACGGCTCTGTTGTTTCGACTCGTTTCCAAAGCCTGGATGCTGTCTGATATCCTCAGAACGGACCGCGGCCCCCTTGCTGTTGAATCCGACGGAGCATCCTCGCCCGCCGAACAGTGTCCGCCGCTCGCCTGCGACGAGAAATGATCCTGATCTCGGCGAAGGCACTTTTGCTTTCACAGAGTCTTCAGGAAAGAGCCCCTTTTCATGCATTCGGTTTCCGAAGCACTGAGCATCATTCTTCAGAATGTTCAGCAGAGAACCGCCGAGCCCGTCGCTTTGCGAAACAGTTTGTCTCGAGTTCTTGCGGAAACACTGTTCGTCCCGCAC
>JBILXT010000236.1:0-11067 GCA_044378235.1 Planctomycetaceae bacterium | reverse complement strand
GCCGTCAGGCGTGGCCTGAGAACAGCCGTTTTTGTGCCTGCAGAGCTTTACCCTTCGAAAAAACTCGGATTTCCGGGTTTGTGATTTATCCGGGGGGGCGAATCCGAAAATGCTCAGGCAAGCCCCCAAGAAGTTTTGGCAGCGGCAGGAAAATCGCACCCATCGACAGTGTTATCAGCCCTGTCTGAATTCTCTAACCTCGTGTATTCATCTGTTGGCGACGACATTCGTAAAGCACAATGCCGGCCGCGACTGCTGCATTCAATGACTCAACGCCACCCAACATGGGAATCGCAACCGGGCTGTTGGCTTCAGCAAGCAACTCCGAAGCAATCCCAGTGGCTTCTGAGCCAACGATCATCGCCTGCGGCCCACGCATGTCGCAGTTCCATAGCAGACTGTCAGACTTCTCAGAGGCCGCTAACACGTTGACGCCTTGAGCTTTCAATTCACGCAGAGCCTCCAGAAGAACCGGGACTCGATAAATCGCAAGATGATTAACCGCTCCCGAGGAAGCCCGCGCGACGTGGGGAGTGATCGACACCTGAGCCCGTTCGCCAATGATCACGCCATCGACCTGCGACGCATCGCAGCACCGCAATATAGCGCCGAAATTGTGAGCATCCTGGAGCCGATCGCAAACAACAAACAGCGGCGGCAGGTTGCGGCCTTCTGCGGATCGCTCCTCTTGAGTTTGTCGAAGTCGCTGTTGCAGATCTTCGAAAGTTCCGCACGGGAATTCGCCCATCCGAGCCAGAAAGCCCTGGTGTTCTTCCGTGCGACATAATTCCGTCAATCGAGAACCCGGCAACTCCTGAAGTCGCAGTCGCACCGCAGATGCCAGTCGGCCCGCTTTGTCAATAACCTCGCGAGGCAAATCTTCGTCCAAAAGCAGCTCAACAATTGGCCAGCGGCCAGCCGTGAGTGTCTCCATGACGGCGTAACGCCCCCATAACCAGCTTCTTTGATGACTTGCGGCGAGACTTCGGGACGTCTTTTTCTGTGAACTTCGGCTCATTCGCGGAGTCTAATGGCTGGAGGTCCACATGTGCCAGCGCCTTCTGAGAAACGTGACGCAGCAGCCGGGAATCCTCAAATCAAGGCATTTCGCCGACTTCGGAACTGTGCGACAATTCCGAAGTGTTGATTTCATTAGCCGGAACACGCTAGTGTCCGGTTGTCGATCTTAGTGAGCGGAATGGCGCTAGCCACTGGTGTTTGTCGTCCCGAAGACTGGAAAACACCGGCGGCTAGCGCCGTACCGCTCACTGCGGAACCTTAGAGCAACAAGAACTCCCCTTGGTCCTCTGATCGAAATTCCCTATCGTCCGCGTCAAATTCTTGAAACTCCTCGTTTTCCAGGTTCAGGTGGTCGCAGGACTGCCGACGATTCCATGAAACGTACTCTGCTTAAATCGAAGATTCATCGAGCCACCGTGACCGACGCCAGCCTGCACTACGAAGGCAGCGTGACGATCGATCCACAGCTCATGGAAGCGGCCGACATTGTCGAATGGGAACAGGTTGACGTTCTCGACATCAACAACGGCAATCGCCTGACGACTTACGCGATCAGCGGCGAACCGGGCTCCGGAGTCATTTGCCTCAACGGTGCCGCAGCACGTCTGGTGCTCATCGGCGACCTCGTGATCATTTGCAGCTATGCTCAGTATTCTGAAGACGAGCAGCGGAAGCATGTTCCCAAAGTTGTGCGAGTCGACAAGAACAACCACATGATCGCGTCCTGAAGTCTTCAGACCGTGAACAATCGGCCCCACATGATACCGCGTCGGAAAAAAATCCCCGTCGCTGCGAATCACTCCCATAATTCACATCACTCCCATCGCTCCCCTATTCCAAATCAAAATCCGTAAACGGCAGCGTAGGTGAACTTCGCTCCGCCATTCCTTCTTTGAAATGGCGTCGACACACAGAAACGTAGCTTTCGTTGCCGCCGACTTTAATCTGTTCCCCGGAGCGAAGCGGCTTCCCGTCACCATCAATCCGCAGCACCATCGTCGCCTTGCGACCACAGTGGCATACGGTCTTGATCTCCGACAGCACATCCGCCCAGGCCAGCAGATACTGGCTGCCTTCAAAGAGCTGTCCCTGAAAATCGGTCCGCAGTCCATAAGCCAGCACCGGGATTCCTTCGACATCTGCGATCTCGCCCAGCTCGAAAACCTGTCGCTGAGTCAAAAACTGAGCTTCATCGACAAACACACAGGACAGAGGTTCGTGTGCCTGATGCTTTCGAAAAATCTCCAGCAGTGAATCCGTCAGCGAAAACGCAATGGCATCGGCTTTGAGCCCAATTCGTGACGCGATCTTTCCGATGCCGTCGCGAACGTTGAGTTGCGGAGTCAGCAACATCGGACGCATCCCGCGTTCCTGATAGTTCCAGGCCGCCTGAAGCAACGTTGTCGACTTGCCGGCATTCATCGCCGAATAATAGAAATACAGCTTGGCCATGACGGCTCCGAAATCCTCAAATAGTCGCTGGCTCAAACTGCCCTTGAATCGTGACGATCAAATGCCGTCGTCCACCGCTGTTACGATGTTCGCACAAGTAAATCCCCTGCCATGTTCCTGTCATCAGCCGTCCGTTGGAGATGGGAATTGACAGCGAAGGCCCCGTCAACGTGGCCTTCACATGAGCCGGCATGTCGTCAGCGCCTTCACACGTATGACGATAGGGCCAGGATTCCGGCACCAGTCGATCCAGCGCCATCCCCATATCGATCGGCACATCCGGGTCCGCATTCTCATTGATTGTCAACGAGGCCGACGTATGCTGAATAAACACGTGTATCAAGCCAACTCGACAGCGTTTCAAATGTGGTAATTCACGCAACACGTGAGACGTAATCAGGTGGCATCCACGTGGAAACGCCGGCAGGATAATCTCAGTCTGGAGCCACTCGCTGTTTAACATCGACATGTCCGTTCTGGCAATCTTTCTCTGCGTTCAACACAACTGAAACTCAGGCAACGTGCACAACGCATGCAGTCCCTCTGTGAGTGCCGCGGTTGTGCCCGGCTTCATCAACGCTTCAACACGTTCCCGCGCTGCGTCGGGAATGCGAACAGCAAACAGCAATGTTTCGAAGTAGTCAATCAGCGCGCGGGAGTTCGTGAGTTTTCGCGTTGCCAGGTATTCTCGCAGCGATTCTTTTCCAAATCGAGTTTTCTCGTTCGTAATCAGCAGACGAACCAGATTTGATCGCCCCAGCAACGTGGAAGAATTGATCCACGTGCGTCCGCCATCCCAGCCCTTAACGCTTGGCGGATAAAGCAGCCCCTGTCCCAGCGTTTGCATTGCAGAAGCCAGTTCAAACGAGTTTGTCGAACCTTCGAGACACCGCAACAAACCAATGGCCAATTCAACGGGCGAACGAACTTTGCGTCCCACGGAGTGTACAGAATAAAACAGGTTGCTAGTAAGAATGCGCTTCAGCACAGGTTGAACCATCATTCCGGATTCACGCATCAGGCTGGCGAGCGGAGCAATCAATGCGGCATCCGGAGCGGGCTCATCCATCACAAAGAAACGAATCAGTTTGGAGACAATGAACTCCGGCGCGGACTTCTGTTCGAGGACGATTCGCACGCCCTCTTCACCGCCAAATTCGCCTTTCTGTCCAAGGATCGATTTTGTTCCTGTATCGTGCTGATAACGATTGAATCGAAATTCACCGCGACGAATCTCCCAGCCCGTGAAGCATCTGGCAAGTTCTCGAATGTCGGTTTCGGTGTACTGTCCTTCGCCAAGACAGAACAGTTCCATAATTTCGCGTGCGTAGTTTTCGTTCGGGTGAGCTTTCCTGTTCGTCGCTGAGTCCAGATAAATTAGCATGGCCGGATCTCGCGAAATCTCTAGCAGCAGTTTGGAGAAATCGCCGAATGCGAATGAACGCAGGAGTTCGTTCTGCATCAGCATCAAGGTCGGGTCAGTGACCTTATCTGCGCCAGTCGCAAAGTGTCCGTGCCAGAACAGAGTTGTCTTCTCTTTGAGCTGTGTCGTCGAGCTGAGCATTCGATAGGCCCACCACGCGGACAGCTGCTGCACATTTCCTGTGGCGATGGCGGAATCCGCCAGAGACTTCATGTCTCGCAAAAAGTCCGCAGGCTCCGTGGCAGCCAGCAATTCGTCAACAACCTGAACCGGAGTCTTGCTGACCGCTGCGGTCAATTCTTCCTGAGTCGCCCCGAACCCCGCGCGGCGAAACAAATGAGACGCCGTCCGCATATTCCACGCGGATTCGTCCTCGGGCTTGAACTCGGACCACGCCCATTCCGGATCGATCATCGTATCCATCGCCAGAACTCCCCAACACCGGAACAATAAGGCCGTTAGGCATCGCACAACATTAAACGGATCAATCGACATCATGTAGCGGAAGGACGCGAGCCCTCCGGTTTCTGCGGCACCGGACGGCTCGCGCCGTTCCGCTAACTGGACAGTGTAATTCCCTGCGACGCCTTACTTCGAAATGTGTCCTCACGGCGCTGGCATTCTAGAGTCTGCTCGTCCGTTTTGCTCGCGCGACGCAGAGATTTGGAAATCCTCTGTCGACAACTGCAGACGTTGCCTTGTTACCGCGCCAGATGCAATCGCAGGCGGTTCAGAGCAGTTCGCGCTGCTCGTTGGCGGAAGATAGCGAGATTACCGGACATCGTGGCATCGAAGGTCAGAAACAACTCCGGCCCAGCGATCGCAACAGAGCCTCGACGCAGCGTGACTCCGGATTCGGAAATCTGGTCTTCATGTGGCGACGACAACAACAGGTAATCGACGGGCTGATTCTTAAGCACATCGGCTGCGACTTGCCCGGCGATCGTTGCCCAGTCGTTGGGATCCGCTGCGGAATTTACGGCGTTCTGAATCTCTGCGCCAGCCATCTCATTCCAGCGGCCAGTGATGACTCGTGCTTCGTGGACAACGGAACTCAGCGAAGGATGCTCGGTCATCCAAAGAGACATCAGGCCACCTGTCGTCGATCCTTCCAGCAGCCCGATTCGCAGCTTTCGATTCGTCAGAAGGTTTGCGACAACTTCATGTAACTCCGCATTCCCTTCGGCATAGACGGTTTCACCAAGCCTCTCCCGAATCAACTGCATTGTCTCTTCACACATGGCTTCTGCAGCGTCCTGCGAAGTTGCACGAGCAGTGACCCACAGTGAGATCACCGCTTCACTGGCAGTGATGCCGACTTCCGGATTGCGTCCACGCGCCGTCAGATCACCCAGCAAACGCTCGGCTTCCGATTCTCCATAGCCGAATGTCCGGATGACTCGACGACACATCACCATGCTGCTGTCAAGCAGATGCGGCTGGATCTGCTTTTCATACATCGGACGCATCTCGGCTGGAACCCCCGGCATCGCAGCCAATAAACAGGTGTGGCCGCTGGAAGATTCGACTCGCATCAGAATCCCGGGGGCCGTTCCGCAACTGTTGGGGAGTGCCTGGGATTTCTCCGGCCGGTCCGCCTGGCGATGATTTCGTTCCGGCATCACTTTCCCACGGGCCGCGAACAGGGCTTCGATCTGTTGCAACGATTCGGCATCACGGATGAGCGATTGATGAAAGGCTTCTGCCAGGGCATCGCGAGTAATATCGTCGAGCGTCGGTCCAAGTCCGCCGGTGATGAGAACAACTCGAGCACGCTCAGCAGCGGCACGAAATTCGTTGACGATCGCCTGCATGTCGTCGGACAATGTTGTGTGTCGCGTGACAGTCCAGCCCAGCGATTCCAGTTCACGACTGAGCCATTGGCTGTTGGTGTCGAGCTTGGAACCGCAGGTCAGTTCAGATCCGATGGCAATGATTTCAGCGTGCATTTGATTTAACAAGGCCGGACAAGAGGGGTTATAATTGCTTGAGCAAGAGCGAGAGAAGTAGTGCAGAAGCCGTTAAACCACTGGGGTAAACCCGGTGGCGGACAAGGCGAAGGACGGGGCGCAGTAACGACTAGAGCGAGACATTTCGTTCCCGCGGATGCAGACAATCCTGCTCGGCTTTTCGCATGACAAGCGCCATCTTGTGAACGGCGTCCAGCATGCTACGAACCTGACCGTGCAGCGGTACAAGAAAGTCATCTTCGACCTTCTGGCTGATGGGATCGTTCCACGATTCCCTGGTGGCCATCCAGGAAGCCTCAAGTTGCTTGAGAGCATCCTCCAGTCTGGCAGCCGGGCTGATGAAGTCGACTCGTTTCATGGGACTATGCTCTCCACAATTGCCAGAAGCCTGGGGTAGATGGTTGTCGATTTCCAATTGAAGCGGAACGGCGCGAGCCGTCCGGTATCTGCACTGAAGCCGGTTTCCGTCACCGGACAGCTTGCGCTGTTCCGCTTCAAGTGAGAGACACCGGCGGCTGGTGCCGTACCGCTTACTCTAGTACTCAAACACGCGAAGTCTCTTTCGCCACCGGGTTTACCCCGGTGGTTTACCGGCTTTTGCACTACGCCGGTCGCACCTGAAATTGGGATCGGAGTAGTGCAAAGGCCTATTTCCACCGGGATAAACCCGGTGGCGTATCTTTGCTCAGTTCTAGTCTCACCACCAACACTCTACTTGAAACGTATACCGTCGAAAACCACCGCTCTATTTTCCGCCAAGGCGGCTCAATTCGTAACGAAACGCACCGGACAAGATTGGAAATCGGCACCAGGTCTTGGGATCAAGATTTTTGTCGTCCACATGAAACGACGGAGCATACCTCTCCCGTTTCCACTGATTTCGAGACCACAAAGTGAAGAATCGCCGCACCCATTCGGACAGTTGAGCCGACGAATAACGGGCAGGGCTCTGCTTCGCGGATTCTCGCAACAGCGTTTCCAGAACTTCCGCGGGACTCAACTTATCGCGAATTGCCAGACGCTCAATATGGTCCAGAACCGGATACGGCATCAGGTCGCCTTCATCGGTCTGCTCATATTCGGAAGGCCGCAACTCCGCTGTGGGTTGTTGAGCATTCACGTAATTGAGCGCTGGCACGGCCGCGACGCCCGCAGAACCGTTCGTCTCAAACTGTCGCAGCCATTCACGCAGGAACGCTTTGTCGATTCCGGCGACAGGACTCAATCCTCCGGAGGTATCTCCGTCCATCGTAGCGTAACCGACCGCAGCTTCGGACCGATTACTGGTCGAAAGCAGCAGCGCGTTGCGGATGTTGGTGAGCAACCAAACTGACGGCGAACGAGTTCTCGCCTGAATATTCTGCAGGGCGATGTCGTCCGTCTGCCACGTCAGCTTGCGACCGATGGCGGACTCAATTGAACCCGTGTAAAGCTGGACGATCTGATCGACATCGATTTCAAGAAATGTGCCACCAACACCGGTTGTCACTTTCTCGGCGGCGGTGCGAGTCACCTCAGAACTATTGCGAGTACTCTGGTAAACCCCGGCAAACATCAGCTTCATCAGGTCATCAATGTCATTCGCGTCATTGATACCTGGAATATAGGACAGCTTCGCGCGGATGCCGGTGATTCCAAGCCCGGCGAGGCCCAGCTCTGCCATGCTGCGAATCAGCACAGCGCAAGCTGACGAATCTGCGCCGCCGCTCATGCTGACCACAAAGCCAAACGATCGACTCTTCCGGAGATAATCAAACAGACCCAACGCGATGGCCTGAGTAAACTCATCGTATCGCGATGGTGTCGACAGGTGCCGTGGTGAATCAAAATCATTCTCCACTTCGGCGAAGCGACCGGGAATATTCACGATGCGATCAAAGATGTTGTGTGAAACATCGGCCGTCATCGAATGAATGCTGGCTCGGCGAGTTCTGCTGAGCTCCACATCAACATCTGCAACGGTGACATCCACGTCAGCGAACAGAAACCGTTTCCCCGCAGCGATCAAATCTCCACACGATGCAATCAATGCCCCGCCATCATAAATCGCGCGGCCCGATTCGTTACCGCACTGATTGGCGTACACATAACTGACACCGAAGGAGCGAGATCCCTCCAGAACAAAGCGCTTGCGGATCTCATGCTTGCCAAACGCAAAATGACTGGCACTTGGATTCAGGATAATGTCAACGCCGCATTCGGCCATGCGATTGCCCGGTCTTCCCGCGACCCACGCATCTTCGCAAATCTCAAAGCCGATTCGTACACCATCACATTCGAACAACAAATCTCCGATCGGCCAGCTGCGACCATCGTGATGATATTCGCTGGTGACTTCTGCCGGCCACGGTCGGAACCAGCGTGGTTCGTAATGGAGTCCATCGCCGGCGAGATGCTGCTTGGCAACGAAGCCGGCGATTTCTCCGTGAGACAGGACGCAGGCCGTGTTGTAGACACCGTTGGTGATAAACAACGGCAGGCCCACCGAGACGATCATGCCTTCGGTTTCAGGAGCAATCTTCTTCAGCATCTCCCACGCCGTCTGCCAGACGTGTGGTGCCAGAAACATGTCTTCGCAGCCATACCCTGTGATGCACAACTCAGGCAGACACAGCACATGAACCTGCTGCTGACGAGCCATACGAATGGCTTCAAGGATTCTTTGAGTATTCCCGTCCCAGTCCAGGGGTGTTTGGTTAAGAATCCCCGCACCCAGTCGAATTCGCTTCATGTCATCTTCCGGTGATCATAGTTCCCAGTTTTGATGCGATCATGGTAGCGAATTCCGCGACATGATCGTCACATTTTTTCCGGTTTGCTTCATCCGCCGTTGCGGCTAAATCGTTTCCCGGCCAAATTGCGGCAGCATTCTGCCGGAATGCTCCAATTCTGAGCCTGAGGCGCTAGCCGATTTATCCAGAGGGCTTGAGCAGAGATTATCAGCCGGAACGCGCTTGCGTCCGGTTTTTACTGGTTTCTTCCGCATGAACCGGGTGCTCACGCACTCCGGCTGATGAAGATATGGCGCTGTCCCGTTAGGCGCAGTTAATATAGGATCGGCTAGCGCCTCAGACTCATGTATAGTGGCTTCCTCGTACAGCAAAGTGATACTGCTCATGTTCCCTCGTCGAATCTGGAACGCCCTGATCATGATTGCGGCCTGTGTCCTTCTGACACTCATTGCCGGAATCAGTTCGTTCTCTGTCCGCGATTGGCAGCTGTGGACTTGTCTTCTCGCTTCTCTTAGTGGAGCCGTTGGCCTTGTCGGCTTGTGGCCACGAACCCATGAAGCGGATCCCGAGGTGGCCCTTTTGAAAACTCGTCTGGCGGAAGACGAAACGAGACGACAACAGCAGGCAGAAGCCTTCGAGAAAGCCCGCACGTCCCTGCTGTCTGTTTTGGAAACAAGAACTCAGCGGCTGGATGAACGCGAACGAGATCTCGTTGCCAGATTCTCGCGATTTCATGAGTTTCTGGAATACCCTGCCGAAGATCTGCATGCCTCTAAAGTCACCGGAGAACTTCAAAAGCTCAGTGAGCAGGATCGTCAGGTTCACAAGCTACTGGAAGCCGAAGCCGAACGAGTCTATGAGAAAATCCGTCGCAATGGATACACGGTCGAAGGCCGAGTCGATGCCCTTGCCATTCGAGATGAGGCCCTGGAACTGATCAAGAAGGTCGCTCGAATCTACAAGCCCGAGAGTGAGTTTCCGCTCCTGGAAACCAGCTTCGAACAACTGGCTCGCGCGGCCAGTCGCATTTGTCTGCACACGCTAGTGCTCCTTGAGCAATTGCCGGTCAACGTCCAGCAGTACAACATCAATACTCTGTATGGTTATATTCGCAAAGCTGTCGTCGGGTATGGCGTGTATCAGAAGGCAACGCCTTGGCTGACCTACCTGAGTCGTGGCATCTACGCAGGCCGCATGGTGGCGACGACGAATCCCGCGACGCTCGGAGCCTGGTGGCTGGCCACGGAACTTGGCAAACGCGGCGCGCAGATGGTGGTTGAGAATGTTGTGGATCGCCAGGCGATTGCCGTGTTGCATAATCTCGTGGCCATCGTTGGCGTGGAAGCCGCTGGGATTTATGGAACCGGATTTCGACAACGTGATCCGGCCTGGATGCTGGGGACCGAGCTTGTCGAATTGATTCATTCGTTCCCGGCGTCTGCAGAATGCCTGAAGTTTGGGCTTCAGAAGGTCACGGCACTGCCCATGCGCAGCGAGTACGATCGCATCTATCTGTATCGATGTCTCGCGAATCACAAATCTCCCGGATTACAGCTGACAGATTCGGCAATGCTCGGTCGTGATCAGCGTGAAGCCATCGCGCGGGAGCTTGAGGCATTCTTCACCGAGCATATTCATGGGGCGAGCGACGCCAATACCAAACGCTGGCGTGAAGGGTTTGAGCGACGATTTGATCTGCGTCTGAAGCTCGAAGCGAAAGACCGAGTTGTTGTGACTTCTCGCCAGCAGCAGGTGGAGCAGGCGAGCATTTCCTTGCTGCAGTTCTTGAGATCAGTCGTGAATCTTGAGGAATCCAGAATTGCCGCAACGCTCAGAACTCTTCGATCACTCTCGACGCTGCCCGATGCACAGCAGTCCGCCGTGCTGCAGAATCTGATGGCAAAGGGGCGAGATGATTCCTTTGAACCTCCGGAGCTTGATCCTGCCTCGGACGTGACGAAGTTATTCTTGCAAGATCTGGCCACTTGCGCAGCTGTGCCGGATCAGCCTGTCGAACACATCGAGCAGCTCGTGCGCGAAACGTGGAGCTATTTCCGTCAAACGTCTGTGGAAGCTCAGGCGAGCCTTGATGCGGCGTGGAAGCAGAAGCTTCGTTGGGCGTGTGTGGATCAGTCCGTGGCTGAAGACATAGCACCCGAGGCGGCCCGAGCATTTTTCGCTGGGCGCAACGAGGGCGAGCGATTGGTGTTTGCCTACAGCGGCTTGTCTCGTCGAAACGGCGAGACAAATCTTCCACTCGCCGGTCATTGGTTGTTCGGTGTTGAAGAATCCACAAAAAAAGCGCGCCGTGCGTTCGCGATGTCGGTGACTGCAGTCGACACCATCGAGTGGACTGCCGAAACTCCTCTGAACGTCGAGAGAGTTTCAGGCATGCTGCTCGACGACGCTGCGATTCTCAATGGTCGCTGGTCGGACCAAAGTGAACCAGCCACGAATGGTGGTTCACTTG
>JBILXT010000235.1:0-11069 GCA_044378235.1 Planctomycetaceae bacterium | reverse complement strand
CCGGTCAGATCCAGATCATGAGCCGATGCAGACATCAACACCAGAGGTTCAAGTTGCTCAAGTCTGTCGCGCGCAGGCAGAGCCGAGACACCAGACGGCGTCGACTTTGCGGGCGATATCAGACGATCGAACTTCATAAGACTCCAGCAACAAAGATCTCATCAGCCGGAACGCGTTAGCGTCCGGCTCTCCTCTGGTAGTGGACGAGGCCACGAGTCCTTTGGCACATTTCCCAAAAGGGGACTCGTAGCCTCGTCCACTACGGCTCGTGAAAAGAAACCCGAGAATGTCCCAAGGAAACTCATAGCTCGCAAAGCTCGTCGCGGCGTGGAAAACGCGAGTCTGGTCTCAATTGCGAAGCGGACAATTCGACAAAATCGATTCAATCACAACACTGACGGGCCGAGACGGACCACTGAACGATTCACCGTCATGTATCAGACCACAACAAAATCCACCAAAAGCAAAGGACTCCGAATTCTCCGTTGGAATCTTTGAGCTACGTTTGCATCAGACCATACTGAAGAATTCTGCGCTGTGCGGAGATGTGCACGATGGCCACCATTGAATCTGAAGATCTCGAAGCTGCGTTCTTGCGCGAGTATCCGTTGCTGCATCGCGTCGCCGATGCCAATCTGGACAAGAAGCTCCGTGCGCGAGTCAGTCCGTCGGACGTTGTCCAGGACGCGTGGGTCGAGGCTGTCGCGCGGTTCGGTGAAAAAGAACAGACCACAGACATGACCTTGAGCGCATGGCTGAAGTTTGTTGTGCGGCAGAGCGTTAATCGACTGCGTCGCTTTCATCTCGGCGCAGACAAACGCACGGTGGATCGGGAACAACGTCCGCGGTTTCAGGGGATGGACAATGAGTCTACCGTTTCTCGTCTCGTTGAAGCACTCTCCGCTTCGATGGCCGGGCCGGCGTCCCAATTAGTCCGGCAGGAATCTCAGCAGCGGATTCACTCACTGATCTGTACGATGGATGAAGCAGATCGAGAAATCCTGCTGCTGCGGCATGTTGAGAATCTCACGAATCAGGAATGCGCCGAACGACTGAACCTGACAACCTCCGGAGCCAGCAAACGCTACATGCGAGCACTCGAGAGGCTGCATGAGCTGGCCGGCACGACAAGTTTGTGTTGAGAAAGCCTTATGAAACTTGGCCAGGAAGTTGATCCGGAAATCGACTGGTGTCTGCCTGATGCGGAAACGGACGCGTTTCTTTCACAGGTGCGACGCGGCGAACGTCCGTCCATTGATGATCTGGTCGCCCGGTTTCCCGATCATGCGGAGCAGGTGCGGCGTCAGTGCCGAATGATGATGTTTGCCGAACGGCTGGGGACGAATCCTCATCCAATGCTCGCGCGACTGCGCGAACCGCCGTCGTTGATGCGACTCGACGACTATGAGATCCATCGGTTGATTGGTCGCGGAGGCATGGGCTTCGTCTACGAAGCCAGCAAGCCTGGTTTGAGCCGGCGATTAGCAATCAAAGTGCTGGCCGATCAGGCATCCACTTCTCGTTCTTTGCCCAAACGATTTGCCCTTGAGGCTGAAGCGGCTTCCCGACTGCATCATCCAAACATCGTTCCCGTGTTCGACTACGGCGAGTTTCAGGGACTGCAGTTCCTTGCGATGCCGTTTATCGACGGGTGCAATCTTGAGCAGGTCATTCGCAATCTGATCCTGAGGAACTCAGGCGTCAGTATTCCGAAGGCCAATGTCGTTCCGGAGGAGTGTCTTGCTGCCGTCGACACGTGGGAGAAAATTGCGAGGCTCGGAGCTCAGGTCGCGTCTGGCCTGCAGCATGCCCATCAGCATGGCATGATTCACCGGGACATCAAGCCAGCGAATCTGCTGCTTGATCGTCAGGCAAATCTCTTTATCGCTGACTTTGGACTCGCCAAAATTCGCGAGGAAGACAGCAATCTCAGTCGCACTGGCGATACCATCGGAACGCCGCGGTACATGTCGCCGGAAGCGTTACGAGGCTTCGCGGATGAACGCAGCGACGTCTTTGGTCTCGGCGTGACTCTGTACGAACTGGTGTCTCGCACTAAAGCATTCACGGGAACGACAGCTCGACAGGCAGTTCAGGATCGCTCGATACTGGCTCTTCCACCGCTGAAAGAACTGCGGCCGGATGTACCTGAGTATCTCGCTGACATCATCATGAAAGCCTGCGCGCCGGATCCTCGCGATCGGTTTGTGTCCGCACAGGCATTTCAGCAGGAACTGAATCGATTCGCCCACGGCGGCAACTCAAAAGATCGACGGCGATTTCAGAGAACTCTGAACCCGTCCGCTCGATCGGGCAACTCCTCGAAAGGCTGGGTTCTGGCCGGAGTGGGTGTCGTTGCAAGCTTGCCAATTCTGATCGCAGCGCAGTCATTTCTGGACGTTGGTCGAGTTTCTGAAAGCTCACAGGCCAGCGGCGCACCGAGCTTCACGGGGATTCGAGGTGGCGAATCATTGAATATTCGTCTCGAGAATGGTCAAACGGCTTTCAACGATGTGAAACTGCAGTGCTACGACCCTGATGGAGTCGCGGCCATGTATCAGATCACAGGCGGAGCTGACGCCGAGCTCTTCGCGGTCCATCCGGATTCTGGCACGGTCATGTTTCGTGAAACTCCGAACGCCGTTCGTCCGCACGATCAAAACAGTGATGGGATCTATGAAGTTGATCTGGGAGTTACCGATCGCAAGCGAGCTCACATGCTGCAGTTTGTGGATTCCCCAGACAACGGCGGACTGAAAACCTTCGAACCTGTTTCTGGCGGGATCGGCAATGCTCCATGGAGTGACGCGAAGCTGCGAGAATCACTACTAGGGGCGGCGACAGCAGATGGTCGGCGATTGTTTCATCTTCATGAGCTGACTGATGGCGTTGTTTCGCTGTATACCACAGATCGAGCCGCAGACGGAACATGGCAGCAACCGGCTGCTCTGAGCGATGATTGCGGCCTTGATCGCTATGTGCGAGGTCTCGCGACTCATGATGGCACGAGCTTTCTCGCACTCGTGAATAATCCAGCAGACAATGTTGAAGAATCTCAGCTGTGGGCGCTGGAATTACAGGAGAGCGGCCGTTTCAGAAAGACGCGAGAAGTGTCGCAGTGTGGGATTCCTGCAAACGCTGTGGGACTCTGGATGTACGATGCCGAAGCTGTGATGTATTACGTCGCGAACTCCGGGCAGCTTGAACAATGGCTCGGCCTGATTCGGGCCGATGGGACCGTACAGAGTTCTCTGATCTCCGTCGGCCCGTGGCACACGTCGCTCACAATGATCGACGCCTGTGGCTGGATTGAAGCCGTTGCAGCAGGTCACGATGCACAACCCGTTCATTTGCGAGTCACCATCGACAAGTAGCACTTCCACCAGGCCGGCGTCGCCAGTCAGAGGATTAAAACTGGATCCGATGCTGTTCGATCAGGTCCCAGTTCACATCAATCCCCAGGCCCGGGTCCGGATTCAACGTGGTAAAGGCACCTTCGATCTTCAGAGGATTGTGAACGATCGAGAACTCGTGATAGCTTGGGCCAAGACAATCTCCCGGGATGTTTTCGATCTGCACGTTCGGTGTTGAGACCACAAACTGCATCATCGTCGCAGCACCGATGTCCCATTCCAGATTCGAACCAATCGTGCAGGGGATGCCAGCATCGGCCGCGATAGAAGCTAATTTGCGAGCCTTAGCGATGCCGCCTTGTTTGCCTGGATAGAGCGTGACCGCATCACAGCAGTCATGCAGCAGCAGTTCACGAAGATGAACTTCATCGAAACAGCTTTCGTCAGCGAGGACTTTAATTCCAGTGTCCAGCCGCAGTTTTCGAAGTTGTGAATAGTTACCACGAGGCAACGGCTGTTCAACCAGTTCCACGTTGCAGTCGGCAATTCGCTTCAGGCAGTACCGAGCCTGCTCATCGTTCCATCCGCCGTTGGCATCGATCGTCAGGTGATTCTCCGGACCGATAGCTTCTCGCACCGCGTGTACTCGCTGCACATCCAGATCGGGACCGGTCCCAACTTTGACCTTGATCGTTGTAAAGCCCGCGGCGATACGCTGTTTGGCTCGTTCCGCTGCCACTTCAGGAGCATAGGCTCCCATTGAAAATCGGTTGCGAATTGTCAACGGCCTGACCGCCCCACCGAGCAGTTCATAAGCCGGTCGCTTCGCTGCTTTTCCCAGCACATCCCAACAGGCCATTTCAATCGCCGACTTGGCAAACCAATTATCAATCGCCGCGAGGTCCATGCGACTTTCGATAGCCGGCAGATCATCGAGATCATACCCCTGCAGCAGAGGAGCAAATAGATTCTGAATAATCGCCTGTGCGCCCCAGACAGTTTCACCACTCCAGCGAGGTGTTGCGGTGGCTTCTCCGGCTCCGACGATTCCAGTGTCCGTGGTGAGCCGCACGACGACGAATTGCGAAACTTCATGACGTCCCAGCGCGGAGATCATGCGGCGTTCGGCGGTGAGCGGGATACGAACCGGGATGGCTTCAATCGAGGCGATCTTCATCGATGGATCCTTTCAACGACAACTACTGGGACACTTCAATGCAATACAGATGCTGATACGTCCGAAGGAAAATCTGGCCGTTTGAATAGGCCGGAGTCGCACGCGTCGTCTCCCCGAGCTCATTCGTCGCGATCACTTTGCAGGCCGTGGGATCTGCCTGAAGCAGAATCGTCGCGCCCTTCATCGTGGTAATCTGGAGATGGCCGTCGACGGCTGTCATGGAGCTCCACGACGAAGCCCCGTCGAGCCGTTCCTTCCATTTGATTTCTCCCGTCGGAACGTGAAGACACCATGCAATGCCCGGCTCGTTCAGAATATACAGGTGTTCCCCAACCACGACTCCCGAGCCGACTCGTTGAGGATTCCCTTTCTCATGCAGCCACAATCTTTTGCTGTCGGTCAGGTCGCCAGTGCCCTCAGCACGAACGGCGATGGCCGGACCGTTGTAGCCTGCCATCGACACAACGATATCACCGGCAATGAGTGGTGACGTATAAAGCAGTTTACTGAGTCCTCCGCAGGACCAGCGGTCTTCGCCAGTCAGAGGATCGACAGCCCACAGTCGATCGGGCATCGAAAGCAGCAGAGTCTCAGACTTGCCCTGAGCCATGATGACCGGAGTACTCCACGAGCCTCGATACTCTTCATGCTTTGTCGACACCTGTTCCGGAAAAGCTCGACGCCAGACTTCTGCTCCATCCTTCATACTGAACGCGGCCACGTAAGCGTTTACGCCAGGACCAAAATTCAGGAACACCAGATTCTGGTAAATCATCGGACTCGAACCATAGCCCCAGATATGATCGACCTTACCTGTATCCACGTTCCAAAGCTGCTCGCCATTCAGGTCGAAGCAATACAGTCCCGCCGATCCGAACCATGCCACGATTCGCTCACCATCGCTCACCGGAGAACCAGCGCAAAGCGGATTGGT
The DNA here is from genome assembly GCA_044378235.1 of Planctomycetaceae bacterium. Taxonomy (GTDB): domain Bacteria; phylum Planctomycetota; class Planctomycetia; order Planctomycetales; family Planctomycetaceae; genus SXXK01. Next base: position 5,605 of record JBILXT010000235.1, on the reverse strand, counting down.
CTGATGAGTCACCTCTTTCTCGGAATACTCAACTCCCTTTGTCCACAGCAGCGATCCGTCGTTGCGATCGTAACACCGCAGTTCGCGCTGAGTGGATCCGGTGGGGGCATGAGTGATCAACACTTTGGAGTCGACAACGATCGGGCTGGAGTTGCCTTCACCGTCGAGCTCCACTTTCCAGCGAATGTTTTCGGTCTGCGACCATTTCTGCGGAACGCCAGTTTCGTCAGAGACGCCTGTCCCGAGAGGACCTCGCCACTGCAACCAGTCGCCAGCGGTCGCGTCCTGCGAGCAAAGAAGCATCCAGAGGCAGAGGCCGGCGAAGATTGCGGCCTTCGGATGCCACGGGAAGTGTGACACGCCAGCTGCGCCGTCCGGATGTCGACGGCAAGGCCGGGTTTCAATAGGCCCCAGGGCTGGAACGCGCGAATTCAACATGCGACATCCTTCTCGATTCGACTGCGGCTTATAGAAGTTTGCTGCCGAGTTGTCGCGGAATCGCGGGCGTCATTCCAGTGAACAAAAAAAGAGGCTGGAATCTTTATCAGATTACAGCCTCTTTCGATTGCGCAAGACAGGACTTGAACCTGCATGGGTTGCCCCACACGCCCCTCAAGCGTGCGCGTCTGCCAATTTCGCCACTTGCGCGAGACAGTCAAAACAAACAACACGGAGCCCGGAAACGCTGCGACAGATGAGGAATCTGTCACTTCTCGGACGGAAGTTCGTCAGTGCGGCGGAAGGATATCAATCTGATCCCGGAAGATTCAAGCGGATGCAACACCGAAGAACTCTTACCGGGAAATTCACTTCCTCTTCCTGCCGGACAATCGACACAGTCCTGAAAGTCTGGTTCATATCGGTCCAACAATTTGTTCTTTTCTGCGTCGTCCGGCCCTACGAGATCTGCATTAAAACGGCCGATTGTCTGCAAATTTGCCCGGACAAAGTCAAGCTGAGCGGAGCTGGTCGTTCAGGGGAATTTCCGGCAACGAACAGAGGCTTTTGGGAGTTTTGGTTTTCGCACCTGCGGTTTCTCATTTCCGCAAAGCATTTTGGTGCTTGAGTTTCCGGCGAAGTTTCGTCACCATGTACCGCAATTGACTCCGGGCCGTTGGCAACTGATCTTTCAATTGTCCGGGAATCCTTAAAATGTCACTCTCTGGCATTGGGACCGAGGGCTTTGGCCCTGCAGCAAGTTTCGTAAAGGGCGAAAGAAGAATTCGGAATGGCGAAGGAAGAAGCGATTCAGGTTGAAGGCAACGTCATCGAAGCACTCGCGAATACTCAATTTCGCGTGGAGCTGGAGAATGGCCATCAGGTGATGGCTCACGTTGCCGGTAAAATGCGCAAGCACTTTATCAGGATTGTGCCTGGTGACCGTGTGGTTGTGGAAGTTTCTCCATACGACCTGAAACGTGGTCGAATCGTTTATCGCGAACGCTGAGTGATTTCGCGTGTGGTTTGTTATCTGCCCTTGAGGCATGTCGGCCTGATGTGAATTTGACATGACCAGCACCGCCTCAACGCTCCCGTTCGTCCAAGTGTTCACCGATGGTGCCTGTCGAGGTAATCCGGGGCCCGGTGGCTGGGGCGTGATTCTGCGACATCCGGCATCGTCGACAGAAAAAGAATTTAGCGGCGGTCATCCCAATACGACGAACAACCAGATGGAGCTTCAGGCCGTCATCGAAGGCCTGAAGTTGCTGACTCGCAAATCGCGCGTGGAAGTCGTGACCGACAGCACCTACGTTGCGAAGGGCTCGAAAGAATGGTTACCAGGCTGGAAGCGTAACGGTTGGAAACGCAAAGACGGCAATAAGCTCGTCCCCATCAAAAACGAATCGCAGTGGATCGCACTGGATGCTCTGCTGACGAAGCACCAGGTTGTCTTCAAGCTTGTTCCAGGCCACGCCGGTCACCCGGAAAACGAACGCTGCGATGTGCTGGCCGTGGCTGCCGCCGAGCAGGCTCGATATAGCAGTACGTGATTGAGACATTGTCGGCTATGGCTGATCCGTTTACCGCCCAGCCAAAGGCGCCGGTTTAGGCGTCGCAGGGAATTAAACTGTCCAGTAAGCGGAACGGCGCGAGCCGTCCGGTGCCGTAAAAACCGGAGGGCTCTCGCCCTTCCGCTACATGTCTATTGATCACTTTAATGTCGCGCGATGCCCTAATCCTTGAGCCGGCGCCTCCGGCTGGGCGGTAAACGAGAAAGCGGCAAGAACCGGACGCTAACGCGTTCCGTCTAATCAACAATCCCAAGCTCCGGTCCGCCCACAACAGCATCAGCTACGCCAGCATTTTTCTGGCTTCTCGCAGCAGGCTGGCGGTTTCTTCGATGCTGATGCAGCCGTCCGTGATGCTCACGCCGTACTTCAGCTTCGAGAGATCTTCCGTCAAAGACTGAGCCCCCTCAACGAGATTGCTTTCCAGCATCAGCCCGACGATCTCTTCGTTCCCGGCCGCCCGCTGCTGAATGACATCTCGCCAGACTTCCGGCTGACGGCGATAGTCCTTGCTGGAATTTGCATGGCTGCAGTCAACGACCAGTCTTGGTGGCAACTTGGCAGCTCGCAGCATCTGACTGGCTTCGCTGACATGTTCGGCCTGATAGTTGGGGACATTGCGACCACCGCGCAGAATCAGGTGCCCCAGTTCATTTCCACGAGTGCTCATGACGCAGGTCTTGCCGTCATGATCGATGCCCAGGAAATTGTGCTGAGCCCGAGCCGCCTTCATGGCGTTGATCGCGACTTCCAGACTGCCTTCGGTGCTGTTCTTGAATCCGACCGGCATGGACAATCCGCTGGCCATCTGCCGATGCGTTGGCGATTCTGTCGTGCGAGCACCAATTGAGGCGAGAGTAATCAGGTCGGCGATGTATTGAGGAGTAATAGGTTCCAGCATTTCCGTGGCGGCTGGCAAACCTACGGTGTTGATGTCCAGCAGAATCTGGCGAGCTTTCCGCAGTCCGGTGGCGATGTCGAATGTGTCGTTCAGATGCGGGTCGTTGATCAGCCCCTTCCAGCCAACGGTCGTGCGAGGCTTCTCGAAGTAAACTCGCATCACGACGAACAGTCGATCACTGACTTCGTCGGCCACAGATTTTAGTTGCCGAGCGTACTCCAGAGCCATGTCCGTATTGTGAATCGAACAGGGGCCCACGATCGCGATCACTCGTTTGTCGTTTCCGCGAAGGATGTTCTCGACAACACCTCGCGAGTCGGCCACGTGATTGGCGATGGCTGACGAAACTGGAAACTCCCGCTTGAGTTCTGCAGGAGAAATCAGGGGAGAAGTCCCAATAATATTGACGTCCTGCAAAGGGCGAGCAGGACTAGTTGGATTCGCAGCGTTCATTCGTTTTGCGGCCGGCGGGGCCATTTCCGGGAGTATTCTTGGCGGGGACCAGTCAGACAGCTTCTCGGCCCGATTTCTGGTTCAGGAAATTTCAGGGTTGTAGATTATCAAACATCCGGCCACATCATTCAACGGCATACTCCGAATTGGCCGGATGCGGCAAAATCCTCGGGATTCGTTCCGTCTGAGCAGGTGATGAAGGCAAAAAGAGTGACATGGAGTGTAAAGTGCAGCTCCACCTCGTGGTCTGGTTAGAGGTCTGAACTCGAAGGCATTGACAACACGATGACTGAACCCATTCCCGTCGATCCGCCCGGATTATCTCAAAGTGGCCTGATCGAAAACATCCTGATTCTGGCTGCGACGGCGGTGATTGCTGCGGCCGTGCTCCAGGCAGCTCCTCTGCAAAGCGCGAACGACCGGTCTCGCTGGGCGACAGTCTGGTCGTTGGTCGAACGTCGGACGTTTCAGATCGATGAAATCGATGCGATCGGAGCGTGGTCCACGATCGATAAAGTTCGGTATCGAACATCTGAATCAGAACCGTGGCACTTTTATTCCTCGAAGCCGCCTCTGCTGTCCACGATGGTTGCTGGCTTGTATGCGATTGAACGCGCGACGCTCGGGTATGGCCTGGTTCATGACACTGCGTTTGTAACGCGACTGCTGCTGTTGATTGTGAACGTGATCCCGTTCTATCTGTCATTGCGATCGCTGAGATCGTGCCTGCAGGTTCTGGGCAGCGGGTCTTATGCACGCATGTTCGTCATCGCTGTCGCTGGGTTTGGATCGATTCTGAATCCCTATCTTACGACTCTGAATAATCACACACCAGCGGTGGCCTGCGCGATGTTTGCCATCACTGCGGCGGCAAGAATTCTGGTTTCGCGTCGCGTTGTTGCTTCCTCGGGCAGCACAATGGAAGGGGCATCGCAGAGATCATGGGACTTCGCATCGCTCGGGTTCTTCGCGGCATTGACGTGCTGTTTTGAGCTGCCTGCCGCGCAGATGGGAGTTCTGGCGTTTGTGTTGGCGATGGTTGTTTGTCCCCGCAAAACAATAATCGGATTTCTTCCGGCGGCTGCGATTCCGCTGATTGCATTCTTTGTTACCAACTGGATGGCAACCGGCGGAGTCAAACCGTTTTATGCAACCTATGGGACTGACACCTACGTTTACGAACACAATGGCATACCGAGCTATTGGACGACTCCGAGAGATCTGGATGCCAATACTGAGTCTACCCCCGTCTATTTGTTTCACTGCGTCTTCGGGCATCACGGACTCCTTTCTCTGACGCCGGTTCTGTTCGTGTCCGTGTGCGGAACCTCGCTGGCTCTGCGGAAGAAAGCAGAAAGCCAGAGCCTGCTGATTCTTGCCGGGGCTTTGATGACTCTGGTCACGCTGGGTTTCTATTTGAGCCGTACCGAGAACTACAACTATGGAGGCAACTCCGTCGGTCTGCGCTGGATGATATGGCTGTCGCCGTTTTGGTGGATCGCGATGATTCCGGCTCTGGAAAGGATTCAGCGACGCGGGTTGTATCTGTTTTGTGGGCTGCTGTTGGCGGCCTCGATCGTCTCTGTGAACTGGTCCATCAATCGACCATGGAAACCCTCGTGGCTCTTCGAGCAAATGGAGGCCGCCGGCTGGATTCACTATCGCACGCCGGTGAAGCCGTTTGATCCCGCGCGGTTTAGTGTGCTGGGAGAACTGCCGTCCGCGCCCAAAGCGGCCATGTCATGGATAAGCAGTCGAGGTACCAGGCTTCAATTGGAAGTGCTGAGCAACGATACGGATTCGATCAAGTTGCAGGTTCAGCTGACGCCAACAGGTGAATCTACAAAGACTTCTGTTTTCACTGCCAGCCGCAGTCGTTTTCTCAAAGGGCAACGATGGCTGAGTGTTGCGGAAGGTCAACCAAATGGGCAGCCTTCGGCATTGCGACTGAGTGAGATCGAACGACTGCTGCAGGGGCTGCCTGCCATTCGAGCTTTCAATGCAGCTGGGCCGACATGGGTACCGTCTCGCAGGGATTCGACCAAAGCATGGAAGGTCGAACGAGCCGCAATACGGGTCGTGGTTGAAGATCCGTTACGAGGAAACTTTTGGCATCGCTGCGACGTGCAATATTGCGATCAATTGCCGTTCGGCGTCTTGCAGTGGAAAACATCTGTCACAACGGAAGCAACAAACGAACTGCTGGATACCGAGACCTGGACCGCTGAGCAACATTGAACAC
>JBILXT010000642.1:0-3114 GCA_044378235.1 Planctomycetaceae bacterium | reverse complement strand
CGACCAGCCCAGCGATGCATCGCCTGAAATGTCGGGAAGTAATTCGTGGCCTGCAACTGATTCCAAAAGCCAGGCGAAGGAGGATCCTCGAGGACTACTGCCGAAACCAGCTTCGGCCGACGCGCAGCCAGGGCGATGCTGACTAACGCTCCCAAAGAGTGGCCATAAACGACAAATGGCTTGCCGATGGCTTCTGCGGCCGCGATGGCGTCTTCAACGTAATCAACGACGCGATAGCGGTCGCCTGCTCGTCCCGACTGCCCGTGTCCTCGAAAATCCATTGTCCGGAGACTGAACCGATGCGGAAACAGTGTGGCGTAAGACGAAAACGTCCGGCCAGCCCTTCCCACACCATGCAGCATCAGCAACGTATCGCTGCCGCCGGGTCGAATATCGAACATGTGAATTCTGACACCATCGACCGACTCCACATGCTCTGAATTCATGCTCACAACTGTCTCCCTACTTATCCGTCACATCAATTTCATGAACTTCAATCATGCGATTCAGCTTGGTGATGGACAGAACTTCGCGAACATCGCTGCTGGGGTTAAAGACCTGGACTTTGAGAGGCAGGCCTTCGATACGAGTCAGCGAGACGAGAAGTCCCAGCATGCCACTGGGAACGAGCCTGACTCCTGTCAAATCAAAGGCAACAATCGCGGAATGATGAGCCTTTACGAGATCGGTGATGGCGGCACGATAGTGCGCGGCATTGAATTCCGACGGAACATCGCTGCCGCCGAATCCAAGGACGGTCACTTCGCCAGCACTATAAACTTTCAGCAGACCATCTTCGGTCAATGCAAATTGTTGTGCCAGATCCTCAGCTGCCGTCAGGTCATTATTTTCCATCGTCGTTACTCGCTGAAAGGCCCTGGAGTTGTGGTCTTACGGTTGCCAACTGTTTCGCGTGGCGGCCGACAGTCTACACAGAAGTGTTCGCTTGCTCCAGAATCCCGCAGGAAAACCTGCAACACCATGATCCGTCGCTCAATCACACGAGAAAAAGGCTTTCATCAGGACGACGCAATCTCTCGAAGAAATTGCGGATCCATCAGACAATTCGGGACATTTCGACAATCTGTGACATGCCTGTCGTCAGTTATCTGAATCTTTGAATTCGATGGCGATATTGACTGCGTTTCGAATTCAACAGTTCACAGGTCACTACTGCGACGTTCGAAATTCATCTCGCGTGAATTAGCTCCTCAGGCAATTGACCATCACCAATCCGGCCGGCAACGAATCATGGAAACGATACGCACAAGCAACACCCGGCACACAACTGGCTGCCTGATCGGAACCGCCATCGGCGACGCCCTCGGCTTGCCATACGAAGGCCTGACCGCCGCGCGTGCTTTGCGAATGCATGGAGCACCGGATCGGTTTCGCTTTCTCTTTGGACGAGGAATGATGTCTGATGACACGGAGCATTCCTGCATGGTTGCCGAATCGCTCATTGAGTCAGGATTTGAACGGCGACAATTCGAAGCGTCATTCGCAAAACGTCTGCGATGGTGGCTACTGGGAGTTCCTGCCGGCACTGGACTTGCAACTCTTCGCGCCTGCCTGCGGCTGACATCAGGAGTTCCTTCACACCGGAGCGGAGTCTTCTCTGCGGGTAACGGTCCTGCGATGCGATCCGCGATTCTTGGAGCCTCCATCGAAGACCCGGTCAAACTACGACAACTCGTACACTGTTCAACTCGAATCACCCACACAGATCCTCGCGCGGAAGCAGGCGCTTTGATCGTTGCCGCAGCCGCTCGGATTTCCACCTGGAAAGAAGTCCCTACAAGCGACGCCCTATTCCAATATCTGAAGGAACTGGACTATGATTTTTCTGGTCCCGCGGAGTCATTGCTGGGGTTAATCAAATTGGCAGCAGCCTCAGCAGGCCGTCATGAAACGACAGCCTCGTTTGCTTCGTCGATTGGAGTTGCAGGATTCGTAACAGGCTTCGTCAATCATACGGTTCCCGTCTCGATTCATGCCTGGCTGAGTTATCCGGAGGACTGGGAACAAGCCGTGCAAACGGTTATTCGCTGCGGCGGCGATGCCGACACAACTGCAGCGATCACCGGAGGAATCGTGGGATGCCGTGTCGGCGTTGACGGAATCCCGATAACACTTCGTCGCAGATTCGTCGACTGGCCCCGCTCATTGAAATGGCTCGAAATACTTGGACATGATCTCGCTGAACCCTGTGGCCAATCTCATTCGGCAGTCATCCGAGCAGGATATCTGGCTTTACTACTTCGGAACGTTGCCTTTGTCCCTGCCGTCCTGTTTCATGGATTCCGACGACTCCTGCCGCCGTATTGATGGCTCGTCTACTGGATTTCTCTCAGATCCTTGATCAGGCTCACTCCACAGACTTCCGTACCGACCAAAATCGCTCAGAATCCTCGCTGAAGATCGAAGTTCATCGATCGCGTTCGGCTCAGCGATCATCAGAGACGCTTGTTCAGTCGCTCACATCACGAGCTGAGCGAACATCCCGGCATCACGAGGAACGAACTCAGTGAATCGACATCGCTATCGACAAATTGAAGTCTCCGGCAGCCACTTTGAGATGGGTCAGCAGATCGGGGAATACCTGAGAGAGGAACTGCAGGGCTTCGTAGCCACCTCATGGGATCGAATCGCCGAAACTCTGAAGCTGCGGCGCGAGACGATTTTGAATGTGATCCAACAGAGTACTCAATTTGTACGAAACTGGGCTCCTGAACTGCTGGATGAACTTTCTGGAGCAGCTCAAAGTTCGGGACTGTCCTTTGATGACCTGATGTTTCTGCAGATCAGGAATCAGCTAACGGCTGACATGGACAGTGGTTGCACATCTTTCTCACTCCGGAACGAACAGCAGCAAATTTCGCTGATCGGGCAAAACTGGGACAACGATCCCGCCCTCGATCCCTTCACAGCCGTGCTGACACGAAGACCAGCTGACAAGCCGGCTTTTATGACGGTGACTCAGGCGGGGCTGATTGCTTACATCGGAATGAGCGACGCCGGAGTGGCTGCCTGCCTGAATTCTCTGCCAGCTCCTGCACGCACCGTTGGCGTTCCACACTACTTTACATTGCGACGTGTCTTTGAAGGACGAAC
>JBILXT010000641.1:0-3120 GCA_044378235.1 Planctomycetaceae bacterium | reverse complement strand
TGGGTCAAGGATGAGTCCACATTCGATGACGCCGCTGCGGTTGTGATTTTCTCAGATGGTGGCGGAGGACATCCGGCGATTCAGGAGAACCGGCTGCAACTGTTCGAGAAATTGATTGCTCGCGGCGTGGGTTTTGGTTGTATGCACTTTGGTGTTGAAGTTCCCAAAGACAAAGGTGGCAAGGAATTCCGCGAATGGATCGGCGGCCACTACGAGCATGAGTGGTCCTGCAATCCAATCTGGGACGCTAAGTTCGAATCGTTCCCGGATCATCCAATCTGCAATGGCGTGAAGCCATTCGAGATTCGTGATGAGTGGTACTTCAACATGCGCTTCCGTGAAGGTTTCGATGGTGAAGGCCCGAAGGAAATTGACGGCATCAAGTTCACTCCGGTGCTCGTCGCCAAACCATCGGATGAAACTCGCAACGGACCGTATGTGTATCCCCGCGGCCCATATCCGCATATTCAACAGGCGATGGGCCGCAAGGAAGCCGTCATGTGGGCCGTCGATCGTCCGGACGGCGGGCGAGGTTTCGGTTTCACCGGCGGACATTTTCACATCAACTGGCAGAACGATGACTTCCGTCGCACCATCCTGAATTCGCTTTGCTGGATTGCCGGAGTCGACGTGCCCAAAGATGGCGTGGACTCTGCGCCCGTTGACGATGCCGAGATCAATCTGAATCTGGATCCGAAGAAGAAGCGCTAAGCCGAATGGTTGTCGCCAACTCTCCTGCGAAGTCATGCGGCGCTCAGGGGAAAATAGCTTGAGCCGGAGACGCCAGCCGACTGCACTGAATTCCTCTGCCCTGTCGCTAAACTGGACTTTGTAGATCGAACAAGCCTGCTTTAAGTGCATTCTGTGTCGGAGATTGAGATGGATTCGCTTCGACGAAGATTGCTTGGCCAGGAAGGCCCTTACGCAGACCTTCGTTACGCGACGGATGTATTGGACAACGTCAAGCTTTGGGTGAGCGGGCTTAACGATTCTCAAAAGACTGTTGTGTTTCGTCAGCTGCTGGACTTGATGATCGACGACGATATTGAGGTCGCGACTGCGGCCGTCTTGTCGCTGGACTTTGTCTCAAAATACTTTGACCCAGTGGGGGCATTGAGAGTTCTGTCAGAGAATGACAGCCGTCTGCTTCGCGTCCCATATCGCTTCAGCAGCATTTCCTATGGCACTCTCTTTGAGGAGTATTTCTCCCGTTTATGCAGATTCAACTCCGACATCGAAGCCGGAGTATTGGAACAGGTGCTGCTTCGGACTTCAGAGGATACGTTAAGAACCTCATTGCTGTGTATGCTGGCCCCGAACTATTCTTCGAGTGTGGTTTTTCATGCCCGAAGAATGCTCAACCATCAGAATGCTCAGGTGATCGCGGCGATTCCAAATCATGCGGAACGAGTGGCCGTCGCGACTGCTCTGCGACCATGGCCAACAATTGCCATCGAACGCGTGACGATGCTGTTGAAACTTCGGAAGATCGACAGCAAGGACATTGATGCCATCGTGCGAACAATGAGTGATACCGATCAGCGTCTCACTCATCCGATTGGACTTGTTGATGACCGGCAATGGTGGATCATTGCGGTCGAGCCATGGAAATGGACCCTGTGGGAGACAGAGGACGGCAGCCTGGCTTTTCAGTGGCTGCATCCCGGCCTGGCGTTCGCCGAATCATCCAGAATTCTCAGTGCTTCGGAGGTTCATGAATATCGAGTAAATCGCTCCGTTCCTGATACGTCAAGCGGAATTCAATAGCCTCATGTCGCAGTTAACATCTCCCGAAATTGCGGGCCTGCGATCCAGATTCCGCTGGCGGCCTGGGCGAATCCTCAGCAGTGGCCTGCTGTTGATTCTAATGGGTTTTACACCCATCGGTGTGGCTGTCATGTTGTTGGGAAAAACTCTGAGGAATGTGGCTCCCGCCGAAGGAGGGATTCTGACGGGCCTGGCGTTCGTGATCATGATCGGAGCGTTCGGCTCGATGGTTGTGCTCCTGTGTCTTCTGCCGCTGAGGACATGGCGAATAGACGGCGATACCATCAAGGTCGGTTGGCTTGGTGGTTTTGAAACATCGATCGACACAACAAACATCAAGTCGTTCGGGAAACTGCTCGTCAGTGGAAGTATGAAACATGGGATCGGTCCGTATTCGATCCTGTGTTTTGAACGAGGTGATGGACGAACCTTCGACTTTTCCTCAAGGTTGTTCCTGAACAATGATGATCTTGAGCAGTTCCTCGAGTCGCAGGGGATTGCTCGTGTTGAGAACCTTTCGAGTCCACGATACTTGCGCATTTGGGTGATCCATATGCTGATCATGGCGACCTGCGCGATCGTGGTTCTGATCAATCGATGGTTGTCCGGCTGAAGCGTACGAAGAACCCGCGGCAGAATCCGTGCGATAGGAGTAAGGCCAGTGCTTTGTCAAGATAAAGAACGGGGGTGGAGGTAGTGGATCTTGCTAAAGATCCCAACACAGGAGGACCTTTAGCAAGGTCCACTACCCCAAAATTAAGGGTGACAAAGCACTAGTGTCCATCCACGCCACTCGAAACACGAGGCCGAAGCACCTCGTCACACAACCTTCACGGATTCTGCAACGATATTGTCGGGCTGGTCCTTGCCAACTTTGACGGTATACGCGCCCGGCGCATAAACGCGAGGGACGAACGTTTCCGTTTGCGATCTTACGGTGTAGAGGATTTCGCCATTGGATTCGTCAATCACCTGCACAACCGGGTTTGCCACGCCGTCCAGTTTCACGGGCGGAAGTTGCCCGTGGACTTTTCGGCCATCGTTGGCATCCTGAGTGATTGTGATTGGCCATCCGGGGAACTGAGCGTTGTCACCATCAGCGACTTTAGAGAAACGCGGCCAGCATTCGAAGGTAATCGTCCTTGCCTTCTTGTGGAATCGAATGAGCCCGTAACCGTCGGCACGCTGTTTTTCGTTCTGAATGTCCTCGGGATTCGCGTAGGCCAGCATACTGATTGGGTTGCCGAGACCGTCCTTGAAGTCGCCGGTCCAGGGCAACGGACTATTCGGGACAGGATTTGGACCGGGCTGCTCATTCAGTGGATGCCACCAACGGCCGTAGATCGTATTGAC
>JBILXT010000234.1:0-11106 GCA_044378235.1 Planctomycetaceae bacterium | reverse complement strand
GGGATGCCTGAAGCTCATGCGAGAAATCGCATCGCAGAATACGTTTTGCGCTGCGGCAACATGGATGGTGGTTTATCAACCGGAGCCCGACTGGCCAGCGTGCGACTGCGGAACAATCCAGGGGATTACTCGGAATGGCGGCATTGGCGCGATCCAGAACGTCGGAGTGACTCCGGAACATCGAGGACAGGGAATCGGTCGCGCCATGGTGATTCAGGCGCTGCGTGGGTTCATTCAATGCGGCATGGGCTGGTCGATGCTGGAAGTCACAGCCTTGAATGAAGCGGCAGTTCGGCTGTATCGTTCCATCGGATTTGAGGTCGTGGAAGTGCTCTACCGCGACAGTGGTACCGGGGAAACCGTGGCTGGTGACGACGTTGTCACGACCGCTGGCAGATCCTCAGGAAAAGATTCACGGTAACGTGACGAGAAGGCAGAATCATGAGTCGCAGAATTGTTTCAGGGCTGTGTTGCGTTTTGACGTTGGTCGGACTTGTTGGAGTCGCTGGCGGGTTTTTATCAGTCGTGGCTGATGAGAAGAACGCAGAGCAGACCAATTTTCACCGAGATCAGCTGGTTGCGTGGTGCATTGTTCCGTTCGACGCCAAAAAGCGAGGTCCGGAAGCACGAGCGATCATGGTACGCGGTCTCGGGATGACTCGAGTCGCCTACGACTGGCGCGATGTGCATGTTCCTACTTTTGAAGATGAAATCCTGCAGTACAAGAAGCACAATATTGAATTCTTCGCGTTCTGGGGCTGGCACGACGCGTTTGAACCACTGATTGAAAAGCATGGAATTCATCCACAGATCTGGATGATGTTTGGTGCTCCTCAGGGTGGCACAGAAGAGGAGAAGGTTAAGGCGGCTGCTGAGGGCTTATTGCCACTCGTCGAAAAAACGAGGAAGTACAATCTTAAGCTGGCTCTTTATAACCATGGAGGCTGGAGCGGTGAGCCGCGAAACATGGTTGCCGTTTGTGAATACCTGCGGAAGAATCACAAGGCTGAACATGTCGGGATTGTTTATAACCTGCATCATGGCCATGAGCACATCGCCGATTTCGCCGAACAGCTGGCATTGCTGCAGCCGTGGTTGCTGTGTCTCAATCTGAATGGGATGAACGACAACGCTCAGCCCAAGATTCTTCCGATCGGTCAGGGACAGCATGACATCGAAATGATCGGCTTGATTCGGCGTTCAGGATACTCTGGGCCGATTGGTATTATCGACCACCGCGAACAGCTCGACGCCGAAGAAAGTCTGCAGCAGAATCTGACAGGAATGAAAGCCGTTCTTGAACAGATCGGTGATACGAAGTCTGCTGAGACGTATTAGACCGCATTGTTCTTGAAAGGGGGACATTCTACTTTACTTAAAAAGTAGAATGTCCCCTTTCTCATCCGATTGGCACTGCTTTCAGTTTCTTTGCGCCTTCTGCGATTCGCTGCGGAGCAGCGGGGTCTCGATAGCCTGTGGCTTCAGCCACAGGTCACGATGTCTCAGTCATCCCAAGCTGCAGAGCAGCGACGTCATGAGATGTTGATCTCGCAAGGAAGTCATCACGGGCTCGTCGATCGTTGAGATGACTTCAGAACTATAGTCTTATGAGGTGCGTCGCTCCTCCGGAGCTTTCTGTTTTTGTGTGATCGTCGACCTCGGGCTGACGCCCGACTCTATCCTTACGCAACTGCTCCGCAGCCGAGATACACAACTGCTCCAGGGGCCGCTTCGACGTGCAGACTCAATTCGCAGGTGCCTTCCTGCTTTGATCGGGATTTTCGCGGCGATTGCTGATGGTGAACTTCGCACGGGGGAACGTGTCCATTAAACTCCGCGATTCGTTTCCGAAGTCCAGATTTGTCTCATTGCCCCGGAGAGTATTCGATGACGCAGGTCGCTGTGTCCAAAAGCCAGGCCACGATTGATCTCTTTGACCAGTATGTCATTCCGAATTATCGTCGGTATCCGATTGCTCTTGTCCGCGGTGAAGGTTCACATGTCTGGGACGCTGATGGTCGCCGTTATCTGGACCTGTTTCCCGGCTGGGGCTGCAATATTCTGGGGTATTCTCCGCCGGCCGTCGTGAAGGCCATTCAGGAACAGGCCGCGAAACTGATCCACGTTCCGAACACCTGGTACATCGAACAACAGGGTCGATTTGCCGAGTTCCTGTGTACTCGCAGCTTCGGCAAAGCCTTCTTCTGCAACAGCGGCGCCGAAGCTAATGAAGCCGCCATCAAGCTGGCTCGACTGCACGGATCTGCTCAGGGACGTTTTCGGATCATTACCTTTGAGCACGGGTTTCACGGTCGCACGTTTGGAGCATTGACGGCGACGGCTCAGCCGAAGTACCACGAAGGGCTCGGTCCGATGCTGGCCGGTTTTCGGTACTCGAAAATGAACGATATCGAAGGCGTGAAGAGCCTGATCGATAACGAGACCACCGGGATTATGATTGAACCGATTCAGGGCGAAGGCGGCGTACGAATTCCAGAGCCGGGCTTCCTGCAGGCTCTGCGAGATCTCTGTGACGAACATGGCCTGCTGCTGATGTTTGACGAAGTGCAGACCGGCATGGGGCGAACTGGAACCTGGTTCGGTTACCAGCAAACTGGCGTTCAACCGGACGTCTTGACGATGGCCAAGGGAATCGCCGCCGGCGTCGCCTGCGGTGCCATGATTTGTCGGGATGAATTTGCGGCAGATCTCAGGCCTGGAATGCATGCCAGCACTTTCGGCGGAAATTCCCTGGCGATGGCTGCTGGCCTTGCGACGGGTTTGACGATCGAACACGACGGTATTCTGGATCACGTGCGGGAGCTTGCTGAAGAAGCTCGAACCTATCTGACCGCGTTGCAGCAACGTCTGCCGATCATTCGCGAGATTCGAATTTGCGGGATGATGATCGGGATCGATTTGAATATTCCCTCGACTCCTGCTGTGGCCAAATGCATGGACCGAGGCGTCCTGATCAACGCGACCAACAACACCGTCGTTCGTCTGTTACCGGCGTTGAATGTTCCAAAGTCTGATCTCATGGAAGGGCTCGACATCATCGCCAATGTTCTGGAGGAAATGGCGAGCGAAGCCGTGTGACGGACCGTGGAAGTGATGTTGCTGAATTTCTGAACAGCCTGCCGAGCTTGTCTCGGCAGGCTGTTTTTCGTTGAGGGTCTCAAAACTGACATTGGAATCATCTGTGGGCGAAGTCACGTTGAATGTATTCCTGGCTGGACATCCTCTCTCAGTCTGAGACGCATGTTCCTGTTCAACGAGATCATTCGAATCCACGGTAAGGCGGCAACTCTTCGTCCGTCGCATCACTGCTTTTTGTGCATTACGGGTGTTGAAGTTATCACAGTGCCTTTGAGTTCACTCTGCAGTCGGTGGTGTCTTCAGCTGTGTGGCTCCGGCAGGCCGTTCGAAGCTCCGTCAGCATTCGGCTCGGATGTTGCTGAGCCAGTCAGATGATTTTGGCAGGGCGACATGGTTCTAATCTGGACCGACATGTCATCACCCGGCATTCGATCAGTCATCAGGAACACAAATGTCTTCTCGACGAACCGTGGGTGTATGGATTGGCGGCCTCGTGGCAACCGTCATCACTGGATTAGTCTTCTACAATCATCTCGGAAAATCCGCAGACACACTGGAAGACGAAGGTCGTCGCACGCTGGCTCGAAATGAGTTGACTGTTGCCATCGCTGCGTTCCGGAATGCCGTTGAGATTGCACCGGACCGAGTGTCGTCATGGAAACTGCTGGCGGATGCGGCCTGTCGAGATGGTCAGGTTGACGAGTCGTATCGAGCCCTCCATGTGGTGACCAATCTCGCCCCTGACGATGCGAATTCACTTGGACTACAACTGGGCGGGCGCTGGATGAGTCGAAATCAGATTCAGCCGGCGATAAGAACACTCAGACTTGCCATCACAGCGAATCCGAGACCACCTCAACCGTTTCGTTTGCTGGCCCAGATCTACAGCGTGACCGGGCAACGGCGAGAAGTCGTACGCTGTCTGACGGAGTTGTTGAAACGCAGGGATTTCACTCGCAATGATCTCCTGGTGCTGTCGTCTGTAAATCCGACGATCAATGATCCACAACGTCTGGAGATGATTCTGAAGGCCAACCCTGCAGATAAGTCTCCATTAATGTCTCTTGCCATGCAGGAGCTGGATCACAATGCTGTCACGACAGCAAAAAAGTATCTGCGGGAGATAACCAACGCGGATCCACTGAATGGTGAAGCTCAGGGGTTGCTGGGCGAAGTCTATGCCGACTTTGATCCGGACGGGTTTTCTGAATGGAACAAACAACTTCCATCCGAAGTCGAATCAGATCCCGGTGTCTGGCTGGCGCGAGCGAAATGGCTGAATGCTGAAAAACGTCCAAAGGAAGCCGCCAGATGCCTGTTGGAAGTTGTTCAGCGTGAGCCGGAGAATCTCGCGGCCTGTACCATGCTGGGACAGATTCTGAAGTCGCTCGGGGAGCAGGATCTCGGTAACGAATTCACCGAACGAAGTCGCAAGTTGCAGAGAATTCTTGACCTGAATGAACGTATCAAACAACCTCGCGGTGACGAATCCATCGGTCCGATGATCACCGAACTGGAGACCGCTGGACGTCTTTGGGAAGCGTGGGGTTGGTGTGTTATTGCCGTCAAAGAACAACCACGATCCGGCAAAGAGATCCTTGAGGCTCGCCAACGTATCGAAGCCGAACTGACGCTTGCCATTCCCCGTACGGCTCACTCTGCAATACCCGGAAAGAAGCTCGATATCAGGCGTTATCCGCTGCCTGACTGGTCCGGTCTTGAAGCCAGCCGGGTAACGGCGGTAATCCCTGCCGTGAACGCGGCTTCGGCAATTCACTTCGTCGATCGTTCACGGGAAGTTGGTCTCGAGTTCACCTATGTGAACACGAAGGCTCAGGAAACGGGCCACAAGATCTACGAGACGATGGGAGCTGGTGTTGCGGTGTTCGACTACGATCAGGACGGTTGGCCGGACTTGTACCTGCCTCAGGGGAAGGCTCTCCCACTGGACGGCATGGATGGGCCCAGTGATATGGTCTTTCGAAATCTGCGAGGCGACAGGTTTCAGGATGTTACGCACTCTGCAAACATCCGGGAAACCCACTACTCGCAGGGTGTTTCGGCCGGCGACATCAACAATGATGGCTTCCCGGATATCTACGTCGCGAACCTTGGTCAGAATTCCCTGTTCGAGAACAACGGCGATGGAACCTTCTCTGAAATCACCCAATCGTCTGGTCTCAACGAAAGCGTCTGGACTGTCAGTTGTGCCATCGCGAACTTGAATGGTGACGGTTTACCAGATCTGTTTGATGTCAATTACGTGCAGGGTGAGCAGCTTTTCACGGCCACATGTCTTGACCAAAACGCTCGACCCGTCGTTTGCCGCCCAACTGTCTTTGATCCGGTGCTGGACAATTTATGGGTCAATCAGGGGAACGGGGACTTTCTGTCCACTCGGGCCGAAGCGGGATTGGATCTTCCCCAAGGCATGGGACTCGGGCTTGTGATTGCCGATTTTAATGAAGACTTCCGCCCCGATATCTTTGTCGCGAACGACATGACAGCCAATTATCTCTTGATTAATAACACAGATTCGCCGGGAGGAGTGCCAAAGTATACAGAGGAGGCGTTCCTTAAAGGGGTCGCCCTTGACATGAACGGGCTTGCACAGGCGTGTATGGGTGTTGCCTGCTCAGATGTTAATCGTGATGGGCGGCCGGACTTGTTTATAACTAATTTTGCTCGTGAATCTAATACACTGTACTTGTCGACACAAAACGGGATTTACGAAGACCAAACACAGCAGGCGAATCTGCGTGCCCCCAGTTTCGAACCGCTTGGTTTTGGCACGCAGTTTATAGACGCAGATCATGACGGATGGTCCGATCTTGTGGTGATGAATGGTCATATTGACGAATTCATCAACGAACCGTACCGGATGGCGGCCCAGATCTTCTCGGGAGGACCCGGGAGCAGATTTACAGAGTTGTCGAGCGACCAGGCGGGATCACTCTTCAAGGAACAGCGATTGGCCCGAGGGTTAGCGAAGCTGGACTGGAATCGCGATGGTCGTACAGACTTTGTCGCGACAGATCTTGAGCGTCCGTTGATGCTCGCCCAGAACACCACCGCAACAAACAATCATTCTCTTCACCTGCAGCTCACTGGCACCACAAGTAGTCGTGATGCCGTCGGGGCGAGGATTGACGTCCTTGTCTCTGAAGGGGATGAGCGAGTCCTCCAATTGACAGCTGGAGATGGTTACGAATCCAGCAATGAGCGTGTTCTGGAGGTTGGTCTCGGCGAAGCAGAATCTGTGAATCGCCTGAGAATTCATTGGCCATCTGGTGTCGTGGCCGTCTATGACAACGTGAAAGCTGATCGAGTTCTGCATGTCATCGAAGGGCAAAAGGAACTCTTCGTTGTTCCGAGATGAACTCCACAAGGCATTTGTCCACTCGCTGGAAGAATGATCTGTCTGCATCAATCAGTCCGATTCTGATGTCGGATGCAAAGCTGCGAGCAGGAGTGCGTGCCAGTTTTCAATGCGGCAGCTTGTGAACTCCTGTCCTGCGCGGGGGTGCACTTACACATACGTCTTCATCCAGTTCTGATACAGCATATTGGCTCATCGATTGAGCGATCATTGTGCAACCGACTCCCGCTGTTCGGTTTGTTGTTCAGGCATGAACAAGCGATTCCAAAGTTCGCACTTTTGACATTGTGGACTTCTGTTTGATCGATGCGTGATGCCTTTCACGAGCGGCACATATCGCAAGTTTGAATTGAAGCAGCTGGCTTCATGGAATCCCACGTCACTTTGGATATGGATCTCAGGTTGTTTAACACGCCCTGAAAGAGCAGCAACGGAATAGGAGTTGCGTTAAGAAGTTATTCAGGCAGCCCACTGTTTTTGGGCTCACTGTGGGAATCTTCACTGTCAGTGAAGCTGTGTTCACAGAGGTGGGGTGCAGAACGCTGGCGAATTAACACGCAGCGCGCTAAGGACTCACTTAACACCTTAACTGGTGGACGAGTGCATTAAGGTGAAGGGTTATTATGTTGAAAGGGATGACATTCATGAGAATTGAGAGACTTCGTTTTGTTTTTATGGCTTCGCTTCTCGCCATGAGTTCTTTCACAGGCTGTAGCGAGTCGATGGAAGCACCGGTGGAGAAACTCGTTGGGGCATCGGGAACGATCAAAGTTGACGGTAAGCCGATGGGAGCTGTCCGGATCCGTTTAACCCCAATCAATGACACAAAAAGCGTGGGTGGTTCGTGGGCTGTCACGAAGGATGACGGGACATTCGCATTGACGCACTGGACTAACGAAGCGGGCATCGCCCCGGGCTCGTATCTCATCACGTTCTCGCGTCTGGTGAAACCAGATGGAAGCCCACTGGGCGAACGCGACTCGCCAGCCATGGTTCAGGCTAAGGAAACGATCGCGAAGAACTGGAGTAATCCTGAGCCGGATGCCATGGCTTCGGTGACACGACGAGTTGATATCCCGGACGGCGGGAAGACTGATATCGACTTTACGATTGCCACATCGAAATAGCTGCTGGTCAACGGCCACAGCCATGCTGTTTTTGTCGAAGAGTGTTTCTTCGACCTGTTACATCGTTCTTATCCTGGGGATAGCGTAATGAAGATGACAAATGGAATCGCTGCTATACGCAGCCGAACGCTCCGGACGCGAGCGTTTACTTTGATCGAGTTACTTGTCGTGATCGCTATTATTGCGATTCTGATTGCATTGTTGCTGCCAGCCGTTCAGCAGGCTCGTGAGGCGGCTCGTCGAACGCAGTGCAAGAATAATCTGAAGCAGCTGGGGCTGGCGCTGCACAATTACCATGACACGGCGAATATGTTCCCGTATGCCAGCAATGCTGCGGCATCAACTGTGAACAGTAACACGGCCATCATGTCGCAGTACAAGAATCAGACCGGTTGGGTTCTCTTGTTGCCGTATTTTGAACAAAACGCTCTGTACGCATCAATTGATCATTCGGCTGCGATGGGACGATGGAGGAACGGCGGCTCACTGGTGCTCGCGGGGAATGGCCCGACGGCAGCCAACGCAGCCGCATCGGCGGTAAAGCTTGTGGGTTTGTTGTGTCCATCAGACAGCGGCAAGCAGACATTCCCTGGCTTTGACGGAAACTATGGCTGTGAAACCGGGATCGCTTCTTATAAATCGACCTACGGCTTCAGCGCCAGCGGGCAGCCTTCGACATTGTGGAGCAATCTCAGCCAGACGACACGAACAATGTTCGGTGCTCAGTCCAATACTTCAGTGAGAGACCTGACGGACGGGACAAGCAACACGGTTGCGATCGCCGAAACAACACTCAACGTTTACGATGGCATCACAGGTTCATGGGCGTGCAATCAGCACGTCGGTAACGGTGTTGACTTCGCAAACCTGAATGGCCAGCGCAAGATCAATGACTGGGACTGCTGTGGTTGGGGGCCAGGAACTCCCTGGAGCATCAAGAACGTTCCGGGGACACTTGGCGAGTGGGGCTCCGTGGGCAGCATGCATACTGGCGGGATGCAGGTCCTGCTCGGTGACGGCTCGGTCCGTTTCATCAGCGAAAACATTGATGCGACGACACGTCAGCGACTCGGTTACATTGCAGATGGAAACACCATCGGTGAGTTCTGATGTGATCATCCTGAAGAGCTCGCCGGATTGAGGCGAGTTATCATTTGATCGCAACGCGACATAGAAGCCTCTGTTTATGCAGAGGCTTCTTGCGTTGGAGGGCTGTATGTTCATTCTTCTGGACGGACTTTGCCAATCCGAAACCATCCATCGGTCTGTTGTTGCTCAGCCGTGTTTGCGAATCGCAGAGGCAAGCCGTTGGGAAGAGGATTCACGATACGGAAGGCCATGAATTCACTGCTGTCAGGGATCTCGGATGTTTCCAGTGAAAGCCGCCATGTCCGTGGAGATTCGTCTGGAAGCAAGTCCGTAATTTTCCAGTCAGTCGGCCACTCCTTGATGGCAGAACCATTCTTGTCGATGGCGGCCACGATGATTTTCCAGTCATAATAGAACGGAGCAACTCCGGAGTTTTTCAAACGGACCGTAAGGTGCGTCGTACTGGCTTCGCGATTGACAGATGCCTGAGTAACGTGAAACTCGTAACCCATTTTCTGCACGGCACGTGACGCGTTCCTGATGCGAGTTGCAGATTGCTTCTGTTCCATCATGCCCGTGTCCATCAGCCAGGAGGCATGAGTTTCCTGCACGCACTGTTCAAAGTTCTGAGCCTGCTTGTGGGACACTTTGTCGTCAAAGATTGTGCCCCAGAGCTCAGGGCGGATTTCTCCTCCGACCGGGTGAGTTTTCCATTTCGACACCGCGTTCGGTCCGGCGGCCTTCAGGGACGGCATGAAAAACCAGTCGTCGTTCCTGCGACCGGTGTTCAGCGTTGCCCACGCAAAGGAATCATCATGATATCCGAAGGGTCGATCTGCATTCTTTGTGTAGATCCAGTGATCATCGCCGGTTGGATAACGCAGCAGGATGGGCGTGATTCGAAACGCGGCTGTGTAAGCGTCAAGTACCTCAGCCTGAGTTTCCTTCGATGCGAACAGATCTTCGCGAGGATACTCGTGCCATTCGCCCCAGGTTCCCAATAAGCCCGCTGTGATGAATCCGATGCGAGGATCACCGTCGTACTTCGTTCCCATTGCCGCGATGAAATTCTTCAAAGCCATGCGAAGGCGAGGATCGTTGTAGTCGGGCGTATGAACTTTCGCCGGAGGAAAAGGGGCCGTGTTGTCGTTCAGCCATGTTGTGACCTTTAATCCGTCCTTGATCAGGAACTGGGGAATGCCCTCGTCTTTCCCCGGATACACCATCCAGATTCGGAAGACTGTCTGATGTCCGCGTGAAGCCACGTCGTTCAGCAAATCCTCCAGCGGCTCCCAATGGAACTCGTTCATTCCGATCATCAATTGGCCCAACGGCACATAATTGAACTCCATGCTGTGCGGGAACTTGTCGCGATGATCTCCGGAGTACGGCACCAGCCCTTTCAGCGGATTGTCAACGGCGGCCGGAACGTATTGCAGTGGCTCATCTGCGGCACTGGTCGTGGTTACGGCCACCAGGAAAGATGCGAACAGGAGCGTCATGAAACGAAGCACGGGGATGGACTCCTGTGGCCGTTGATTGTAAAAAAGTCTGCCGGCAGATTATGTGCAATGACTGGAGAGATCGCAAAGGACGTGTTGAGGAAGCCATCTTCTCGAACGAGCAGCGGTTGGGACTTCATGGCATTGATGACCATTTTTCGGAAACATGCGAGCTTGGTATCTCCGAGACAATCTTCCGAAACGGTCGATGTGGATGCGTCGGAGATCTGAGTGTTTGCTGGATTTGCGTTTTTCGACGATCTGTTTTACGAGGGCATAGTCTCATGGAAATCTGGGTTGATGCGGATGCTTGCCCGGTTGAGGCGAAAGAAGTTCTGTACAAAGTCTCAAAACGACTCCAGATAGCTATGACCCTTGTTGCGAACCAGATGATGTGGGTTCCCAAATCCGATCTGGTCCGATTTGAGCTGGTGGGGGCAGGAGCTGACGTGGCTGACCGCCGTATCGTGGAATTACTGAAGGCTGGTGACCTCGTTATCTCTGCCGACATTCCGTTGGCGTCCGCGGCAGTGGCGAAGGGGGCGACGGTCCTTGATCCTCGTGGCGAAGTCCTGGACGCGGAAAACGTGGGAGCTCGGCTGGCCGCAAGGAACCTGATGGATGAACTCCGCGGATCGGGGCTGGAGACTGGCGGACCGGCGGCCTACAGCGCGAGGAATAAGCAGGACTTTGCCAATCAGCTGGATCGCCTGTTGACTCGACTTATCGCAGCGGAGAAGCGGGGGAAAAGTCCCTGATCGCTCAGTGCAGCCGGTTTTAACGGAGATTACTGAAATGTACCTGGCGGCGATTTCCTCAAAGAGGCTCCGTACAGGATTTAAGGCGGTTATGGGGGAGTCTCCGGGCCGCAGAATCTGGCGAATTTTCCGGTTCCGGACTCAATTCCTGC
>JBILXT010000640.1:0-3143 GCA_044378235.1 Planctomycetaceae bacterium | reverse complement strand
TGATCTCCGTCAGAGTTTTCAAAACTTCAGACTGAGCGGCATTGGCAGCGGCCTGACTGGCCTGCAACGCCTCCAGCGATTGACGGAACTCACTGCGCAATGTTTCCGTCAACTCTTTCAGTTCACTCCTGAGACTGCCGGATGTTGAATCCACCGGGACCGCCAAAGGAGGCTGAGCGATTTCAATCTGTTGATCAACATCGAGCGTCGCAATTCGAGGAATATCGTCGACATCAACAACCTGTGACAGAATCTCCACCGCTGCATCAATGGCCGAGATTGGGCTCGAATCCAGGGATGAATCGATGCTGTGCTCGGCATCTGTTTCGAATTCGCAAGCCTCTGTTGTTTCTCCGACCAACACATCGTCGACCAGATCGTCCGGATCAACAGCCTCCGCTTGCCGGGTTGCAACTTCCGGAGTGGCAGCTTCGTCAAAACATGGGTCGTCTTCAAAGCAACAGTCTTCAAGACGGATTTCATCCCAAACCTGCGACTCAGATGCTTTCAATTCCTGAATCACTGTGTCGGAAAGTTCAGCCTGAGACGACGGTTGATCTACAACTGGCTCCTCATCAGCAAAGATGTTCGCGCCGAAATCAGAATCAAGGTCCATGTCCGCGTCAATGTGTTCCAGGACCGCGGTAGCCATCGCATCGGCGGAAGAGCAGGGCACACCGGCTTCGTCAGCGATCATCGATTCAGTGGCGATTGACGCAGAGTCATTCAAGGATGATCTGGTAGCGGAAACCGACTCCAGCATCGCACTGTTCACGGAGCAGTAATCGGAAAAGACTCCGTCCACTTCGTGAACTGACTTAATGGCCTCCAAAAGCGAAGCCGCCAGCATTTCGTTATGGGCACTGATGGACTGGGCGGTGTTCGCAACAGCGAGACCAGACGAACCGTTCGAAGAAGGGGCCGACTTCGCTTTGCTCTTCTGTTTTGATGAATTGGACCGGCGAGACATGGCTTCCTCTGGGACGTGCAACAAGGCACTACATAACTTCAAGTGTCGCCTGAACACTAGCTCTGAATACCGCGATTCGCAGGAAGCTGAACCAGTCACCCGGGAAATTCCCGCATCCGGTTCTGCCAATGATTCCAGTTGTGCCGGTCAGGAGTCCTTTCGATTGTCGAGAAATCCCCTATCATGCTTCGACCGGAAAGCGGCTTGTTCGCCGTCGTGCGTAATTCGTGAGATTCCTGATGTCTCGATTAACTTTGAAATCAGCCATCTTTTCAGACGGTTTCATCCAGCTCTCCATCGGAGATCTGCCTGTAACCATCGGACGCAGCCATCGAGCTGACATCGCCATCAACGACTTGCTTCTCAGTCGTATTCACGCCGAGATTCGTGTCTCAGACAACGGTGAGTTTGAACTGGTTGACAATGAATCGACGAATCTGACAATCGTGAACGAACAGGATATTGATCGCGTCATCCTGAAGTCCGGCGACAAAATTCTGCTGGGCGATACAGAGCTGATTGTGGAAATTGAAATGGATCAGTCCAATCTGCATGAAAGAACAACTCGCGAAATCCCTTCCTTCAGGCCGCCGGAACCATAGTGTTTCTCTGGGCTCAGGACGGGGGCTCTGATTTGGTTCTGTTGGTATCCCTCGGCCTCAATTCGTTATCGGGCAACTGCTTTTCGATTCGTTGGAGCATTCTTTCGTGGCAAGAAAATGGACATTCCAGCCTCATAACGAATCTGCCATTCGCAGACTCTGTGGCCAGCTGAAGATTTCTCCTCTTCTCGCACAAGTTCTGATCGCACGAGGCTTCTCGGAAGCTGCTGCGGCCAGCAGCTTTCTGGATGCAAGACTGAGCGATCTGCACGATCCATCGCAACTGCCAGGTATTGATCAGGCCGCAGACTTAATCCTTACTGCCATCAAGGATCAACGACGCATTACGATCTACGGAGACTATGACGTCGATGGCGTCACTGGAACCAGCATTCTCTGGCACTGCCTGCAGCTCAACCGAGCCAACGTGGATTACTATATTCCCTGCCGCATGGAAGAAGGCTATGGTATCAACAAGAATGCCTTGCAGCAGTTGTTTGACGAAGATCCTAAGCGACTGATCGTTTCAGTGGACTGTGGTATTGCCAGCGTCGAAGAAGCAGCCTTTGCAAAGTCGATCGGTCTTGATCTGATCATTACCGACCACCATCACATCGGCAGTGCATTACCCGATGCTCTCGCTCTCGTGCATCCTCGTTTGCCGGGAACCGAGTATCCGTTTGGAGAACTGTGTGGCGCGGGTGTTGCTTTCAAATTAGCCTGGGCGATTTGTCAGAGACTTGGTGACGGCAAGAAAGCCTCACCACGAATGAAGGAATTCCTCAAACAGGCCGTGGGACTGGCCGCTGTTGGAACGGTCGCGGATGTGGTTCCTCTCGTCGGCGAAAATCGAGTCATCGTGCGGTATGGTCTACATAGTCTTCGTGAACAGTCGACCCCCGGCATGAAAGCCCTGCTGAGAATCGCCGGCCTCACGGAAAAGCCAGAGCTGCGTGCCGATGACATGGGATTCGCCGTCGGCCCACGCATCAATGCCGCCGGACGACTCGGGCAAGCTCGACTGGCCGTCGAACTCCTGACCACAGAAAACGTCGAGCGTGCCGAACGGCTGGCTCAGTATCTGGATGAACTCAACGAAAACCGCAAGACTGTTGAACGCCGCATCTTCAAACAAGCGAAGGAGATGGTGGCTGAGAATCCGGACTGGGAAAATCACAAGACGCTTGTTCTGGCCAATCATGACTGGCATCCCGGTGTCATTGGGATTGTCGCCAGCCGCATGACGGACGAATTCAGCAAGCCGACGATTCTGATCGCCCTCCGCGACGATGGAACGGGGACCGGATCGGGGCGTTCATGGGCTGGTTTTGATCTGTATGCTGGACTCTCTTCATGCCGTGAACATGTCATCGGTTACGGCGGTCATAAAGCGGCCGCCGGGGTTCGACTGAAAGCAACGGCCGTTAGTCTGGTGCGAGAAACTCTGGCGGCGTGGGCCGCAGAGAATTTCCACCCGACTCCGGAAGACACCGAACTGGCGATCGACGCAGAAGTTCTTCTCAAAGAAGTCAATCTCCGCGCGGTACAGGAATTGGAGCGACTGGGCCCAT
>JBILXT010000639.1:0-3147 GCA_044378235.1 Planctomycetaceae bacterium | reverse complement strand
AAATGGCTCGAACTTGCCGGGCTCGATGAAGTGGTGTTTGCTGGGTACAACGATTCCATTCCGAGCGGCCACTTGATCGCGATTCAGCAAGGGCGGATCGTTCGAGAGTTTCTGGACAACACCGCGAGTCCTCTAAGTCCCGTGAATCGGGGCCGGCTGGGTTTTGAGAGAGATAATCCGATCAACGACTGGATCGGAGCCGCCTCATTTGTGGACGACGACGAAATTGTTCGTTCACCAGATTATGGTTTGTTGTGGATGTTTGGCGAACGCTGACGAGATGATGCCCAATGGCGATTGTTTTAGCGGAACATCGGAAGCGATCTGTTGAACTGATGGGGCATAACAACCCGAAACGCTAGTGAGGGATCGATTTGCCGGCGTTTGGCACACAGAATTCCTCGCTGACGTTTTTGAAGTTGCACTTTTTCAGGCCCGAAGGGTCGACAAATCCAATGCTGGTGGCGTGAGCCACCGGTATTCGAACATAAAGAATCTGAGGCCCGGAGAGGCTGTGAATTTATTCGTAGGACGGCCTTTTCAGGCCGTAGTTGCCGCAAAAACGCGTGCGATTTCGACGCCCTGAAAAGGGCGTCCTACATTCTTTTGCAACCCCGGGAGGGCCGGCACAAGGGCGGATGTGTCGGCCCGTCAGGCTTGAAACGCATTGTGTTTTGCAATCCAATGGCTCACGCCACCGGCAGAGGATGTGCCGGGCTTCCAGCCCTAACGCAAACGCGCAACTTCAAAACTGACACTTTGGGTTGTGATGAAGTCGACAGTCCACAAGGCGTTCCATTTCCAATGGGAAAACAATGGTAGCTGCCATTGGGCTGACGCCCAGCCGCTCGCCGTGTTTATGGTTTCGATCCTGCTTCTGTTTGTTTCTCTGAAGGTTGTGTGGCTTCCACATGCTCGTCTTTCAAATGCTCTGGTGTCAGCAGCACAACGTAGCGATCTGAAGCTGCGTCGGCCTTGCCCGGCTGTTCGATCAGCAAGACCAGAGTTTGCCCGGAACCGACGAGCGATTCGTGCGACGCAACTTTAGATTCTGATTTCGTTTCGCCGATTTGGACCGAGTGATTCAGGCGGATGACATTGCTGTCAGCAATCAAGTGCGGATTGGCAGACAGCCGAAATCCTTTGAACGCTGATTCCGTATCAGTTCCCACTTCAATCGATACCGATTGACCGGAGATCGTCAAAACGGTAGGGCACGAAAGCAACTCGGCCTTCTCGTCCGTCAGGAACTTCTGAAGTTCCTCGCTGCGACTTTTTGTGAGCAGGGCCCAGCGTTGCCCGCCGTTCAGGGCGTGCAATGAGCATCGCTGTTCCAGGCCCTTTAGCTGAGAATCCGCTGAAAGCTGCATCAAACGGCAGGAAATCTTGACACTGTCATATGACTTTCGAAGCTGTGAAAGGATTTTCTGGATGCCGTCGTGTGCATTTTCAGTCTGACGAATCACCAGGGAGATCGTCTCTACATGTGGACTAATTGTTCCCAGTCCAGGTTGCCATGACTCCGGTTCAATGGACGTTTTGATAAGCTCGATGAGTGGCGAAAAATCCATGTCTGCATCTGTGGTTCCGAACGTTGTCACCAGGTCCGCGACGTTGTAGGTAAGCATGATAAGACGATCATCACCCGAAGTTCTTGCCGATGCATCGGGCAAGTCTCGGCTACTTTTCTTCAACTGAATGGGGCCATCACTGAATGCATCGCCTGCCTGCGGCAAAAGCGGAACACATTCGGTTGCAGGGTTGGTCACGCGTTCCAGATTGGTCGTCTCCGATGTTTCGAAAGCTGGGTTAGAGGTCAGGGGGGCATTCGATTCGTCAATCCTAAACACCAGATCCAGAATGCCCAACTCTTCATTGAATCTTGGGACTGGATTGATCGCTGGGAGATTGTCGTCGGCTCGGATGTAGCAATCTCTCATTCGACGGACACCCTCCGCGACTTTGGCAACGCTGTAATGGTCGCCTGGCTTCAGAGCGATCTCTCCGAGAAGGTCGCTGCTGGCAATCCGTTTGTTGCCCTCGCACAGAATCTCCCGGAGCCTATATCGGCAGCCTTCGGTAAGCGTATAGACCAAACAAACGCTGGAGCGATCTAACGAGAAGAGAGGCTCAGCCGTAACCTCAACGTCAAAGAAACCTGCGCTTCGGTAATAGTCCGTCAATGCTGCTGTGTCTGCCTGAATTGTGTCAGGAGCGAACGCTTCGCCGATAAGATTCCAAACGTTTCTTTTGCTCAAAAGGTGTTCTCGCAAATCTCTGTCAGACGAAAACGTATTCCCTTTAAATGCTCGCAATCGGACTTGACCCTTGTGCTTGCCGCTGACCTTTGAATCCCCATGCGATTCGTCCGACCGTGGTTCGTCAATCGACGGCACAACTACAGGCGGTTCATCATGACGCGTTGTTTTTGCGACCGCCCCAGGCAACACAACAATCGCCATCGCAGCAACGACCAGCCAGCACCATCGTGGGGTTTGTTTCTTGAGTCCGGTTTTGAGTAACATGATTCGCTCCATGCGTTGAGATGTAATTTCCACAGGCTTCATGCCGGGGAAGACGGGGATCGGTTGCAGTGCATGTTTGCTTTCAATGACCGACAACAGGCTGCGGGCATATTGAGCGGGCGAACAGCCGAGTTCCGCGATCACTTGTTCGTCACAGCAGCGCTCGGCTTCTCGCGACAGCCAGCGGTTGCAGAGCCACACGGCCGGATGGAACCACCACAGACTTTGCACGATGGCCTGCAGCAGGCCTGTTCGCAGATCTCCTCGGCGAATGTGAAGGAGTTCGTGAGCGAGGATGGGGTCGAGGGAGGAAAGCGGAGAGCCGACAGCGGAAAGCGGAGTTGGGGCGTCAACAGAGTCAGCGGCTTTCGGCTTTCCGCTCTCAGCTTTGATGAGGCATCGTGGTAGCACAATAGTATGCCGCAACACTCCCAGCACGACCGGGCCAAAGAGGACGTCCGAGACGATGAGGCGAGGCACTCGTCGGAGACGCAGCTTCTTTGACAGCATCTGAAGACGTTCATTCAACGTTTCGTCGAACTCAGTGGTTCGATGTTGGTGAATACTTTGCAGGCAGCGGATGCAGCGAATGATCATTAAGCTCAATGTGGTTGATGCTCCG
>JBILXT010000233.1:0-11183 GCA_044378235.1 Planctomycetaceae bacterium | reverse complement strand
AAGAGAATTCTGAGAAGGGAACGTCGGCGGAGTCAGCTGTTGCAGAAAGCTCAAAGAATTCTGATTCAGCGGCTGGCAACGGAGAGAAGAAATCTGAAACCGCCAACGCCGCGACGGCCAATAACAATGGCAACAATAGCGAGAATAAAAACGCATCAGGGAATTCTCCAACCGGAGCAGATCCGAAACGCGAGATGACGGAGGCCGAACAGCAGGTCGCGAACAGCGAGAACACGCAACCGGCTCAGGCTCCGAGCGACAATGACGCAAAGAAGAACGGCAACGCAAATGCCAACACGGTTGCGAACAATAACAATGTCGCCAACAACACCGGTGGCGGAAACGGAAATCATAATATTGAACCGGAGAATCAGCAGAAGAGTGAGAAGCCTCCCGAAAACCAACGGATGGCCAGGTCTGAACAATCGACGGAACCTCCGTCGAAAGTCCGTGTTCGAGGTCAGCAGTCGGATGCTGGTCAGCAGCAGGAGACGGATCGTCGTCGGCTTCGTATCAGTGATCGCCTGGATGCTCTGGCAAAGCGCAATGAAGAACAGATCGTCCTTAAGAATCCCGTGCGGGAAAAGGTCGTGCAAATTGATGAGATGCTGAAGGTTGTCGAAGAGCGATTGACGGCTCTCTACAAGCATGAAGTGGATGATAATCTGCGAGGCGATGGTTTCCGTGAGCTTGATGTACGGCTTGGCGACATCGAAGGCTTTATCAATGAATTGAACCTTGAGACTCAGAACACGGCTTATGAGTTCATCGGACTGCAAATGATCGAAATCTCAAGTGGCCATGTCACGCCGGCTCGAGATGCCGTGTTTGTTGCGATTCGACGACCCGATTCCGGCGCGGATGCTCACACAGAAGAAGCCCTCCATCATGTGGTCAGCGCGAGAGAGATGTTGGCGGCTCTGCTGAAACGTTACGACAGCGTGAAGCAGGAGCAGGAATTGGCGAAGAAGATCGACGACGCCATTAAGATCTACACGGTGTACGTCGAGGGATCCCAACGGCTGATGCGAGAAGCCCAGCAGAACAAGGATCCTTTGCGAATCCAGCGAACAATGGCTGTTATCGAGGTGGATCAGGCTTACCTGGATCGTCTCGCCGAAGTGACTCGCATGCGACGCGATATGATGTCTGAACTGGCGAAGATCCTGGGCGATGATCCTCGCCTGAGATCTCGTTATCTGGACCTCATTCGTCGGCGTCGAGCCAATCTACGAAGTCAGCTCGCCGAAATCACTGCGAGACAGGATCAGTCCCTGCAGGAAGTTTTGGGATGGCTGGGCGTTTCAGAAGAGCAACGTGAGAACTATTGGCTGCAGATTTCAGATTTGAGGCTGGATGTTCCCAAGGAAATGGCGAAGGAAGCTCAGGCGTACACGGACCGAATCGAGAAGCAGTTGCCACTGGTTCTGGATGGCGGTGTCGGTACGGCCAAAGCTTTGATTGATCTGTCGAAACAGATCACGCTCGATATTCGGCGATGCGACTTTGAGGTTAAAGAGCTGCGAAAGTCTGGTGGTGAATTGACAGACGGAGCGGCGATGAGCGCTGCGGCGGGTGATCTTGTTTTTCGCATCGGTGAGCTGTTAGCAACGCTCGATCAACTGGCGTTCGACAATGCAGGTCAGGATGGTGTTGCAGATTACGTCCAATTGCGGCAGGCGGAATATCGAATTCTCGCAGATCGAGCCGACGCATGGGCCGATACAGCGGGATCGATCGACAAGAAGCGATACTCCGGACTGGCTCGCCAGGATCAGCATCAGATCACGCTCAGCACAGAACTGCTGCGAATCGCGATGCTGGACATCGAGGCGGATCTGGAAGGGCAGTTCGATGAGGAAGTACCGATGCCTCAGGAAGTCATTAACCTGACTCAGGATCTGCTGAGAACGATGGAGGCTGTTACGTTTAATCAGTCGTCAGCCACGTTTCAGTTTTCAAAGGATCAGATCGACGTCGCTGCGGCTCGTCAGGAAGCGGCGTTGAAGGGACTTGATGAATCCGGAAAGATTTTCGATCAGCTTCGACGCAAAAGCGTTGAAGCTCTGGACAAGATCGAAGTCGAAGATCCCAATATTGCTGATCTGGAGGATCCGACGCTTGATGAGTTTCTCGCTGGCCTTGAACGAGAGCCGGACATCGAAGCTCAATTGGGCCTCCCGAATCGTCCTCGGAATCTGCGAGTGATCCAGGACATGTTGACGTGGGCCCAGAATGGTCAGGCGATGTTGCAGGCATCCAGCGACGCAGCGATGGCTCGCAGCGATCAGCAGTCGATGAATCCAGTTGAGGAGACTTCACAGAACAATAAACCCTCCGATGAACCGCCAAAACAAGAACGCCAGATGACTGAGGAGGAAAAGAAGCAGCTGGCTGACGCAAAAGATATGAAGCAAATGCTGAAAGATCAGATGCAGCAGACAATGCAACAGCTGCAAGAAAAGGCGGATGACCCCAATACTCCCGAGGCCGCTCGGCGACAGATGCAGGAGATGGCTCAGCGGATGAATCAGGCTCTGGAAGAGATGAAGAAGGAGCAGAGTTCCGCCCAGATGTGGCAGCAGATTGTCGAGGCTGATCAGGCGAAAGCGGCACTGGAAGCTCTGGCCAAAGGAGAATCTCTGCCGGATGATCAGTGGAACAAGCTGATGTCAAAGCTGGACGATGGTCTGGGACAAGTCGGCGGACGAACACCGCCCGAAGACTATCGCCGGGCGATTGAGCAGTATCAGGAAAGAATCCGCCGACTGACAGGAGCCGCCAGTGAGTGATTCGGCCCGTAATATCATCAGCCGAAACGCGTTAGCGGGGTGTTGATCTCATCATAACCCGAATCATTCATTTTAAAGTTGCGCGTTCTCAGGCCCGGAGGGTCGACAAATCCAATGCCGGTGGCGTGAGCCACCGGTATGCCAACTTAAGGAATCTAAGGCCCGGAGGGCCGACACAAAGGAGGATGTGTCGGCCCTTCAGGCCTGAAACGCATTGTCTTCTCAGTCCGGTGGCTCACGCCACCGGCAGAGGATGTGCCGGGCTTCCAGCCCTGAAAATGCGCTGCTTCAGAAAGTCTCAGCGAGGGATGTTGTTTGCAGAACCGAGGAAAAGTATTCCCTCAGTGACGTTTCGGGGTGTGAATATCCATTGAGAAAGCGAACTGTACGCTAACGCGTTCCGGCTGGGTGGCAAGACGCAAATGAGAAAACGTATCGTTGAACCTTTTAGAGCAACCTCATGTTGAGTGATCCATTCCGGGATATAGGTACTGGCTGCCGATGTACTCCAATTCCCCGCATTCAGAGCGATCGATTCTGGATGTTGTTGGTTTTTTGCTTGCTCTGCAGTTACAGCAGTTCGCTGGCGCAGGACGAAACGGCTCCGAAGGCGTCGTTGATTTCTGAATCCTCAAATCTCTACGCCGCGCTGCCGCCGACGGAATGGTCGAAAGTAGAATCGGCGGTTGATAAAGGACTGGCCTATCTCGCCGGCGTGCAGGAAGAAGACGGTCGATTCCCCAGCGAAGATTCCGCGCAGCCGGCGGTGACGTCTCTGGCGGTGATGGCGTTTCTTTCGCGAGGCCACATGCCTGACGAGGGGCGTTACGGAACTGTGATCTCGAAAGCGATCGACTTCGTCCTGTCGACTCAGAAACGGCGTGGCTACTTTTCTCTGCTGCCAGTGGCACCGCCTGTGAGTCACGGCAGTCCGGCTCAGACGGTGACTTACAATCATTCGATCGCCGGGTTGATGCTGGGGGAAGTTTATGGAATGACGATTGGCGAGCGATCCGCGAAGATCGAAGACGCGATCACGAAGGGGCTGATCTATCATCGCGAAGTGCAAACTCGCCAAAAGGAAAAGCCCAGTGACATCGGCGGATTTCGTTACGGCTATCCCGAGGGGCCGAATGCGTCGTCAGATATGTCCGTCACCGGCTGGGCTCTGATGTTTCTTCGCTCCGCGCGAAATGCTGAGTTCAACGTCCCGAAGCAGTATTTTGATGAAGGTCTGGACTTCGTGGAACGCTGTTACGAACAGGATCCGGCGCTGCACGACAAAGGCGTGTTTCGTTATCGCCCGCTGGAATCAGATCCCACCGCGAATCCTCAAATCACGCTGGCCAACACGGCGTCCTCCATGCTGACGTTAATTCTGGGTGGACGTCATCAGCATCAGGGAATAGAGGCTGGCATCAACTGGTTTCGCTCGCGCGATTATCCTCGCCCCTGGCAGGATGGCTACTATTATCTGTCATCGTACTACAGCAGCCAGGCAACGGCCCAGGTTGGAGGAGACACGTGGAGTCAGATCTTTCCACAGATCGCCGGCAATTTATTGTCGGAGCAAACTCCGGAAGGAAATTGGCCGATCGCGGGCGGATCAGAGCGCAACTACGGGGCCGCCTATTCCACATCGCTGGCGATTCTGGCTTTGACGCCCGCGTATCAACTGTTGCCGATTTACCAGCGGTAACCATTTAAGTTTTGCCGGGAAATGCATTACGCCGCCCAAAACGTGCGAAATGAAAGAATATGGGCTTTCCGTGAGCGGTCTGATGCGTCAGGGAAAATGAGAACTGCGAGAAGAAAAAGGTTTGAACCGCTGATGAACACTAATAAACGCTGATGAATGCAAAAAAGAAGGCTGAGTAACGATGTCGTCAGCTTTGGTACAAGCAAGAATCGGCGCTGCTCGACGAGGTCTTCAGGGCGAGCAGTGGTGAATCTCAACAACCATTAGCGTCAATAAGCGTTCATTAGCGGTCTGAACAACAATTCCTTTCCGCGTGATCGATTGCTTCGAAACCTTATTTCTCCGGTACTGCTTTCCCCCATGCGGCATCACCGCCAACGATCGGAAGCGTCAACGAAGTCGCATCAAGGTCAACGGTCAGTTCAGTGCCGGGATCTGGCCACAGCGTAAAATCACGATCGCTGGAGAAGATCATCAGGCCGATTTGCTCACCCGCCTGAATCACCTGATCGTCAGGCTGCAGAGTGAAGTTCAGATCATAGAACTGGCACGGAACCAGCGGCTGACTGTTGTCGAGGGCCTTGTGATTTTGCGGGTCGGCCCAGCCGCGAGTAATCACGTCGTCGGTGATTCGCTCACTGTTTGTCCATGGAAGAGAAACCAGCCAGACCGAAAGATTGGCCGCTGGCTTGTTGCTGGAAACTCTGATCCTGATGCTGGCAGTGCCGGACAAATGCACTGGCTCAGTCAGTTTAGGCGTCGCAAACAGCAGACGGTGATTCGTCCATTCTGCCTTCGCCAAAGATGCTCCGCTGAATGAAAAATTGTCGGTAAGCGTTTGAATGCCGTGGCCCGGCACGGCGGTGGTCAGCAGTTGACCGACTTGTGTCCCCTGGCCGCTCGGATGAAGAGTCACTGCCTTCGCTTCGGGATGAGGATAATCCGGATACGACGTCGGCTGTTCTCTCGCGTCGGCTTCTCGCACGATCCATGACTTTGGATCTTTCTCGACACCGTTTTCGACGCCGTACAGATAGCGAGTAAACCAGCGATTCATCAGCTTGGTCGGCGGCGGACCACCGTGACCTCCCTGGTGAAAGTAGGCCTGAACCGGAAGGCCTTTGGCTTTTGCAGCGTCATAAATTCTGACGCTGTGTTCGGGCATCACGTTCCAGTCGTTGAACGCGTGAGCCATCAGCAGGGCGGCCTTCATGGGTTTTATGTCGTTCAGATAATCACGTCCGGCCCAAAAGGCATTGTAATCGCCGGTCACACGGTCAAAGCCATCTTTCATCTCCTTGTCGCGCACATGCTCGTTGCACCAGGCTCGATGATCAGGGGGACCGCTGTGGATGAAGTTGTACAGCACATCAATGTCTTCACCCATGTAACCGCCCGGATGTCGGATGAGTCCATGAGAGCGATAATAGTGGTAGTACGACGTATTGGGAGCAATCGGGATAATGGCTTCGAGTCCTTCGACACCCGTGGTTGCGGCGGCCAACGGAATCGTGCCGTTGTAAGACGTCCCCGTCATGCCAACCTTACCAGTGCTCCAGAATGCTTTGACTTCTTCGTTCTGGTCGGGCGTCGTGAAGCCTTTTGCTCGGCCGTTCAGCCAATCGATGACCGCTTTCGGAGCCAGTGATTCATTGTCGCCGCCCACCGTGGGACACCCCTGCGATAGTCCGGTTCCTGGCGAGCAGGAATGCACCACCGCGAAGCCACGCGGTACCCAGACGCTGACCTGCGATTCGGAAATCGTCGGACGAAGACTCTGCTGCGGAATTGGTTGCGGAACCACGTGCATCGGTGGTGTGGCGTTGAGTTCGTGCCGAGGATTCCAAAAGAACTGCGGATCGTTGGTCCCGGTCCCGGCATAATACGGACTGGACTCGTAGATCACCGCCACTTTCAGACCTTCGGTGTCGGTCTGTTTCTGGCGAGTCACATCCACATGCATCCGATCGAGCTTACCGTCGCCGTCGGAGTCGAATTCTGTCTCGACCCACAGATCATGGCGAACCCAGTCGGCCGGATCCTTAAACTCCGGGACAATCTGCGCTTCACCATCCTTGAAGACTGGAACCTTCGGATCGTCAGCATTGGACAGGCCAACACCAAAGGTCATAAGGGCTGCGGAAGCGAGGAATCGTTTGTAGGAAAGAAACATCATAATCATCCTGAGTCAACTTTTTCCTGAGTGTCCTGATTTCAGATCGCGAACCACTTTCGGTGGTAATCGGTGGTGTCTGATTCTGACAGGCCGGATTGCTCAACACAACGTTGGCTGAACAGCAAATTCGATAACATCTTTCGGAACAAATCGCTTCGAATTGCCTGTGATGGCAGGCTGGGGGATCCATGGTGTTTGTGCTTTCGAGGCACATGCAGACAAGGGACATCCTATTGGGTGACTCCATTTCTCTGTGAATCCGGACGCCGGTCGGGATGCCTGTCGAGCTGTTGTCCAGCGTTCCAGTTTGACGTTGCATGCGGGCTCATTTTGAGTTCACTGCCTCCTGGGTTAACATGATGGCGGGGTTTCTCTGCAACGCAGAGTCTTTTGTTTACTTTGCGATCGGCGAATTCACAGGGTTCGGTTGTCTTCTGCGTCACTTTGAATCGAGGCGTTTGGTATGGCCAAAAGTCACGGCGTTCAGTTTGTCAAAATTGTGGATTCAGTGCGTCCTCTGATTAAGGAGTGCACAATTCAGGACGTCGTGCGACGACAGGCCCTGGGGGAGTCATTTGTTCTGATCGATGTGCGTGAAGAGAGCGAATTTGCGGCAGCTCGCATTCCCGGAGCGAAGCATATTGGCAAGGGCGTGATCGAACGAGATATCGAAGAGATGATTCCGGATTCCGCAACACCGTTGGTTTTGTATTGCGGCGGCGGCTATCGCTCAGCCCTGGCCGCCCATAACCTGCAACTGATGGGATATACCAATGTGATTTCCATGGATGGAGGATTTCGAGGCTGGAAGGAAAGCGGACTTGAGATT
Organism: Planctomycetaceae bacterium; assembly: GCA_044378235.1. Classification (GTDB taxonomy): domain Bacteria; phylum Planctomycetota; class Planctomycetia; order Planctomycetales; family Planctomycetaceae; genus SXXK01. The sequence continues at coordinate 3,687 of JBILXT010000233.1, read as the reverse complement.
GACTCGTCCCCGGTGTAATCCTGCGTTCAGGAAGGCTCTTCGTGATTGCGATCTCCGGTATCCTGAACACTGGCGGGCAGATTGTTGCTCTACCCACAACACGAAGCGACCTTTTTTGAGGTCGCGTATTCCCAGGCCCGGAGGGCCGACAAACCCTATGCCGGTGGCGTGAGCCACCGGTTATGTGACCATAATGAACCATAGGCCCGGAGGGCCGACACAAGCTCTGATGTGTCGGCCCTTCAGGCCTGAAACGCAGTTTTTTGCAGTCCGGTGGCTCACGCCACCGGCAGGGGATGTGTCGGGCTTCCAGCCCTAAACAAAATTTGCGACTTCACTATCTTTTTATTCATTCAATATTTCTGAGCCACGCCGTCATTACTGCCCCACAGCTTTCCTGTAACCCGCCAATTGATTTAGTGTCCCTCGTATTTTCCAGCCTCCGTTTCGTGTGACAACAACATCATGCCGCAGACCGCCCCAAACTTCTCGATTCACTTCGACCACGAAGATCGTTCCAACGCCGTTCGCGATGTTATCGCGACTCGCGAGCCGCACTCATTGCGAACGTTTACACCCAGCCAGGCAGTTCTCGCGAAGTCCGCCGGAGTGTTCCATTGGACGCCGGAAGGTCGGCGACTATTCGACTTCACATCCGGTGTACTCGTGGCCAATCTTGGCCATAACCCGAAACGCTGGATGGCGCGATTCACCGAGTATCTCGGCTGGAACCCGTCACACTTCAATTCTCACGAAGACGGATTCTTCCAGGCTGTTTCACTGACAGCTTATAACGCAATCACCGAACTGGAAGCCGAAGCCAGCCGCCGCCTGGTCGCCAATCTTCAGGCCAGCAAGGGCGGCAATCGACTGGAAACTGTGATCTGGTCCGCGTCCGGTTCTGAAGCCGTCCAGAAAGCGCTTTGGGCTTGCATGAAGCGGGATCCCAAACGCGAAGGCATCCTGGCGACTCGTTTCGGTTTCCACGGCAAGAAAGGTCTCAGCGGCGCGGTGACCGGATCGGAATCTGATCCGGATCGTGATCCGCGAGTTCACTTCATTACCTTCCCGAGGGAAGAATGTTCCGACATCGATAACCCGAAGAAGGCGTTTGATCCGGCTCCTTATCGAGCAGAGCTGGAACGCATCTGGAAAGAAACCAACGGCACGATCGGTTGTCTGATCACGGAACCATATCTCGGTGGTGGCGGCAGCTATCATCCGCCGAAAGAGTATCTGCCGATGCTGCAGCAGTTCTGCCGTGAGCATGACATTCTCTTTATCCTTGACGAAGTGCAGGCCAACTTCGGACGCACTGGCATGATGTATGCCTTCGAAGCGTACGGCATCGAGCCGGACTTTGTCTGTCTCGGCAAAGGGCTTGGCAATGGTGTTCCAGTCAGTGCCGCGGTTGGTCGACGCGATGTGTGTGACCCAATGGGTTACGGTGCAACCTCCGACACATGGAGTGCAAACCCGCTGTCATCAGCCGCCGTGTTGGCGACTCTGGATGAATTCGAAAGCACCGACATCATCGCGAGAACTCAGCATCTGAATAAGATCTTTGTTGACGGCCTAAGACGGCTCAAACAGACCGGTCTGATCGTCAACGTGCGTGGCGAAGGCATGGTGTTTGGGATCGAGTGCGGTCCACACGGCGACAAGACTCCGAATCAGGTGGCTAACGCAATCGTCGAACGCTGCTACAAAGGCAATGCAGAGAACGATGGTATCCATCTGCTCGGCCCATTGGCGAACTGCGTGATTCGCATCAGTCCTCCGATGTGTATGACGGATGAGGACGCAAAGCATTCGTTGCAGTTGCTGTTCGACTTTGTGAGTGATGTGGCGAAGGGCTAGTCCCGAAACACGCGAACTTTTCTTTCGCCACCGGGTTTACCCCGGTGGTTTACTGGCCTTTGCACTACGCCGGTCGCACCTGAATTTGGGATGGGAGTAGTGCAAAAGCCTATCTCCACCGGGATAAACTCGGTGGCGTAGTTTCGTTGAGGGTTCGCCCTTTGGAACAACGACCTCATGTTTCGCCTTCTGGCTTTTCATCATGGACGACGACTGGATCGCGAGTTTCTGCTGGTCAGTGACAGCAGTTACGTGCTCGGACGCGCGGATGATGCGGGGCTGCAGACGACGTGGGACGATCGTATTTCCCGGCGCCATGTCGAGATCACTGTCGATGCGACCGGCGTCCAGCTGACTCGCCTTTCGGACGCGTCCAACCCAATCTTCGTCGACGGGGCGGAAGTCAGCAGTTCGTCGTTGTCGTCCGGGCAGTCGTTTGTGATTGGCTCGTCGCGGTTTGAGCTGCAGCAGGTAACTCAGACCGATTCGCCTGGTAATCAGATCGTGCAGCAACTGGCGATTGATCGTCAGCAGCTGCAGCGTGTTCGATACGATGACGCCGCCAAGCGAATTGAAGTGCTGACCAGTCTTCCGGCCGTGATCCGCGAATCGGGAGTTGAACGCGATTTGCACGTTCGCCTGGCCAGTCTTTTGCTGGCCGGTGTGCAGAATGCCGATGGCGTTGCGATCGTGGGGCTGTCTGAGAATTTGCGGCCCCGAGTGTTCCATCAGGAGCAGCGATTCGAGACCGGCACTCTGATGCAGCCCAGCGTACGACTGATCTCCAACGCGATGGAGCAACAGACGACGGTGCTGCATGTCTGGGACAAAAGCAACGCCTCGGATTCGTTGTACACACAGGTTGCTGGCTTTGGCTGGGCCTATTGCACTCCGTTCGCAGATCTCAGCGGCGATCGAGCACTCTATATCACAGGCCGAAGTGAACCCGATAATCCGGAAGCCGGTGAACGCCGCTTGCATGCGGACATCAAGTTTACAGAATTTATCGCGGACATTGTCGGATCATTGCAGCGTCAACGCAGACTGGAGCGACAACAATCCGGCCTGCGTCAGTTCTTTTCGCCACCCATTCTGGAGGCGTTGGGGCGAGATCTGGACACATCTCTGCTGGAGCCTCGCGAGTGCGACGTCACGGTCTTATTCTGTGACCTGCGTGGGTTCAGTCATCGAGCGGAAGAGGAATCCGATAATCTCACGGGGCTGCTGGAACGAGTTAGTCTGGCTCTGGAAGTCATGACCAGTCAGATCCTGCGGTTTGGCGGAGTCACCGGAGATTTCCAGGGCGATGCGGCCCTGGGATTCTGGGGCTGGCCGATTAATTCCGACGAAAGTGCATTGAATGCGTGTCGAGCGGCCCTGGCAATTCGCGAAGAATTCGGCAAAGCTCAGGCGGATCCCGAAAATCCTCTGAAAGATTTCGAAACCAGCATCGGGATCGCTCATGGTCGAGCGGTCGCGGGCAAGATTGGAACTCGCGAACAGGTCAAAGTCACGGTTTTTGGGCCGGTTGTGAACCTTGCGAGTCGCCTGGAGAGTATGACTCGCGAGCTGCACGTGTCCGTTCTGATCGACGAATATCTCGATCAGCAGATCCGCCAGAAGATGGCTCCGAGCGAAGGTCGTGTTCGTCGGCTGCTGCAAGTGCTACCATACGGCATGGACCGTCCACTGCTTGTCAGTGAACTGGTTCCGGCTGAGCATCGTTCGCCGTTGTTGACTGATCAGCATCTGGCGGACTTTGAAAAAGGTGTCACATCATTTATCGCCGGGCAGTGGGGAGATGCATGGAAGTATCTGCATCGCATG
>JBILXT010000638.1:0-3151 GCA_044378235.1 Planctomycetaceae bacterium | reverse complement strand
ATCTGTCCGACCCACAACCAGTTCCAGCCCAGATTCAGGTTGGCTTCTTCCAGCAACTGCATATCTTTCAGAACAGGAACACTGCCAAAGATCGGCAATTGAACATTCAACCCCTGCTCAAACAACGGGGACAAATGCACCGTTGAATCGTGATCGGTGAATGCATTCTGTGATGGGCCCTGCGTCGTATTTGTGTCAAACATCTGTGTTTCAAGGTCGTTCCCGGTGACTGGGTCTGGTGTCACCTGAACGCCCATAAAGTTTCCGATGTTGTCACCGCGCAGATGAATTGTCTCTTCATTGAACATCACAGCAGCACGGGTCGTTCCGGATAACTTGATGCCTTTCTTGTCTCCCAGTTCATACTGGAAACCGAATTCGGGACCAGCCAGGTTGCTGGTGACATGGCTGTTAATGAACGACTTCACGATCAGATGAGTGGAATTTGTTCCTGTTAAGGCTTCGAAGTCAGGCGTTCCACCCTCGCCCGGGGTATCGGGGATGATGGTCGTGTTGTTTCCTGTTCCGGAGATAACCCCATCGCCGACCGGGAAGATCTTGGCATTATCGGGTGATGTTCCATCTCCGTCACCGTATGCGAGCAATGTTGATTCGCCATAGAACGCAAACGTTTCATCGACACGGTAGTATCGGCCACCGACGATCGGCCGGACAACCAGGTTGCCTCGATCAATTGTTGGGGCAAAAGCCCAGTCGATCGAGCCACCGTAGGTATTCAGCTGATGCTGCAGAATGAACTGCAGGTCGTAGGGGACGGTTGAACCATTAAGCCCGTTCGTCGGCGGATCAGGATCACCTGAAAGAATTGGAATTCCGTAAAGGTTCAGCACCGTTCGATCAAGAACGTCGAACGTCGTTCCATAGATGCCGTAGTCATCGACATCCGTATCGTCGAAGACAACGCCCGGAGGAAGAATCTGGTTCTGCGTGATGTCATAATCATTCGTTCCCCCAGCGTTGAAGGTTACGCCGCTTGGCCGACCGGCGGAAGCCTGCAGCTGCAATGCTGTTAATGTATCAAGGCGCTGGCCAAGAGCGATTGCTCGAGCGTCAAAGGTTGCCGTTTCTGCGCCGCTGAATTGGCCACTCATCAACAGACCTGAACCGTCCGCGTTGGTAAATCCGCTGGTGAATCGCATGCCATTGTTATCAAGCTGCGGAATCATCGATCCCGAAGCGGCATTGAAGTAGTTGTAGTAGTCCATGCCATCGACTACTAAGGTGCCGCCCTCGCTGTTTTGTTGCAAATAGGTTTGCACGCCTTCAGCACCGACAATGCCATCCAGCTTCCGAGTTCGCGTTCGGGTGTATTCGACGCCAAAGGTCCACTTGCGAGGACTATTGAACGGTCCGAACCCGTTGTTGGAGTTGTTGAACCATAACCCGTCAGAAACATAGGTCTGATCGAACAGGTTCTGGTACGGCGACTGAGACGGATACGGGCTGTATCCACTCGGGTAAGCCCCCTGCGGCATCGGCTGCTGTGGACCGGGAGGGCCATACTGTGCCTGCGCGTTGCGCCCGGCTGCCAGCATGAGTATGAAGGGCACGAACGCCTTGAGTGAGTGCCGAATCCGCATTGATCCATCCTTGGAGAAGCTGCAGTAAATCACTGCCTTCGCTGATGTTCTCCCGATTCCTGATGTTCAGTTACTGCGCGGTCGCACCGACAGAATCTGCGCATCAGGACGGTCATAACGGAAGTATCGGTCCGGCAATTTGTGAAACTGTAGGGTTTGTTCCGGATGTGCCGGGTTTTCGCTTTATGCCTGCTTTGATGCCTCCCGAGCCTCTTGCAATCCTCCGACCAAATACCGTCTCAGACCGGAAAAATCTGCCGGTGTGGGACCGATCAGAGGCGGTAAACCTCATATGACGCTTCGCAGGGATTGCCGCGGGCTACGTACATTTCTCCGGCGTCCACCGACATGATCACGGAAAAGACCGTCTTCCAGTAGCCGTGACCGGGATCTTCGTTGGCGTGTCGACAGATCGAGCGAGGAAACCCCGAGTGATCCTGCAACGCGGTTTTCAGACTTTCGACGCTCACGCAGGAAACGCCGGTCTGCAGAAGTTCGGTCATTCGCTCCAGTCGAGGTCGGGACTGGATCAGCTCTGGAAACTTACTGTTGATGGAAGCAAGATTTGGATGCAGACAGTGGTTGGTATGGAGCAACACTTCGTCAGTCGCTGGTCTTAGCACATTCACAGCATCGATGGTGACCTCAAGGTTTGCCGGTCCGTCGGGCGTGCTCAACATAATATTGGCAGGAATGGCTCTTGTCGCCCTGGCAATCACGTTGACGGCATGGTCCAGAGTTCGTCCTTCAAAGACACGTCGCAATGTAAAGTAGTGTGGAACGCCAACGGTGCGTGCAGGAGCTGGCAGAGAATTCAGGCAGGCGGCCATTCCGGCGTCACTCATTCCGATGTAAGCGATCAAGCCGGCCTGAGTGACCGTCATAAACGCGGGCTTGTCACATGGTCTTCGTGTCAGTACGACCGTGAAGGGATCGAGGGCGGGATCGTTGTCCCAATTTTGGCCGATCAGCGAAATCTGCTGCTGTTCGTTCCGGAGTGAGAAAGATGTGCAACCACTGTCCATGTCGGCCGTTAGCTGATTCCTGATCTGCAGAAACATCAGGTCATCAAAGGACAGTCCCGAACTTTGAGTTGCTCCCGAAAGTTCATCCAGCAGGTCCGGGGCCCAGTTTCGTACAAATTGAGTACTCTGGTGGATCACATGCAGAATCGTCTCGCGTCGCAGTTTCAGAGTTTCAGCGATCCGATCCCATGAAGTGGCCACGAAACCCTGCAGTTCCTCTTTCAGGTAATCCCCGATCTGCTGACCCATCTCAAAGTTGTTGCCGGAAACCTCAATGTGTCGATAACGATGCGGATTCACTGGGGTTTTTCCTCGTTATGCCAGGATGCTCGTTCAACTTGTGAAGTGGCTGACTGTCCGTGCATCTCAATTGTCTGCTGACCCGAACGCGATCGGTACGTTTCTGGCGTCTGTGGAGATTCTGAGAGATTTTGGTCGGCACGGAAGTCTGCGGAGTGAGCCCGGTCGAGGATCGGACAGAATTCATGAAGAGGACTGATCAATAAGGCGGCAGGAGTCGCCGGA
>JBILXT010000232.1:0-11232 GCA_044378235.1 Planctomycetaceae bacterium | reverse complement strand
CGCAGAAATCGGGATCGGCTGCGCCCCGCCATTTTGGGCCGCTGCTTTCTTTTCGGCGGCCTTCTTCTTCATCAACTCAAGCGGAGACAACTTCGCAGTTGGTTCCTCAGCGGCTACGGCCGGCTGGGCGTTCGTCACGTCCGCGGCCGGTTTTTCATCCGCAGAAATCGGGATCGGCTGAGCCCCGCCATTTTGGGCCGCTTCCTTCTTTTCGGCGGCTTTCTTCTTCATCAACTCAAGCGGTGACAACTTCGCAGTTGGTTCCTCAGCGGCTACGGCTGGCTGGGCGCTCGTCACGTCCGCGGCCGGTTTCTCTTCGCCAGAAATCGGGACGGGCTGTGCTCCTCCACCTTCGGCCGCTGCCTTCTTTTCGGCAGCCTTCTTCTTCATCAACTCAAGCGGTGACAACTTTGATGTTTCAGACGAGGCTTCTGGTGTTGGTTTCTGCACCGAAGTGGTCGCGCCGGAACTATCCGGAACGCTCGCAGGGCTCCCTGCCTTCTTCTCTTCTGCTTTCTTCTTCATCATTTCCAGAGGTGACAGCTTGGGTGCACCTGCCGGAATCACTGATGCTCCAGCGTTTCCAGATGTTGTCGCGGTCCCGGCGTCATCGAGTGCCGCCTGAGGCCCTGGACTCTGTGCCGCAACACCAGCCACCGGCTGTGGTTTATCGCCTTTCGGAGCAGCAGTTTTCCCCGAGCTATGAGATTCGTGTGCGATCGGCTTGATGGATTCGGTCGTTTCTGGTTTCAACCCGGCATAGGTGGCGGCCAACAGTTCCGGAAAGTCGCCTTCAAACCGAATCGCTTTGGCTTCGCTTTTGGCATATTTGGCCATCGCCCAAAAAAAATCTCGAACTGCTGGTGGCGACACCTGCTGCAGCAACTGAAGCTTGCGAGCATTGAGTTCGCCCCTCGCGCCGGGGCCATTCACAATGTCATAATAGTCACGAACCAGTTTTGATATATGACCTCGCAAGTGGTCGGCGGGGATATCCAGAGGCGCACCACACAAGGCAGATACTTGCTGGTCCGAGATAAATGTCATCCGATCGCACTGATAGGGCGTCTGCGCTTCAAAAGTTTCAAGGGGTGTCTGATTCCAGAGAAGTCGCGGAAGGAACTGCTGTACCGCTAGCCCGAAGAAGCCGGACCCGGCAACAAGGGCCAGTGTGTACCACAGGAGTTGCTCAAGAAATCCTCCCCACCCGAAGCCCGCGTGAAACAGAATAAAGGGGATGCAAAGCGTTCCGAGCCAAAGGTGGCCTTTGAGCCAGAACTGAGCACTACCAAGCCGTCGGACGCGGACCGATTTTCTGGCGGCCAGCAGACCGGCGAACAGCATCATTGACGTTCCGAGGACGCCAAACAGCAGCCCGACAGCAGATCCACCTGAAGGACCGGAAGGAGTATGCATAGCATACGACACATACAACACAGTTCCCGCAATCAGGCTGATCCCCGAGAAAAGAGCCCATGAAAGGTGGGAACGATCAATCAGCACCGGTCAATTCCTTCTCGGTAATTCGTACTTGAGGGGGGTTAAACTTGCTGTGAATTGAAGTGCAACAAGCCTTCAACACGAACTGCGGCGTCATGCGGACAGGCGTATACACACGATGGCTGACCCGTCGGAGTGGAACTGCACTGGTCACAAACCACCGCCTTTTCCTGCGCGGTTCGAAGACTGAAGCCCGGCCCAAGTAGTTCCTGCAGATCCGGGCTGATCTGTTGTGCGGTATCCAGCAGATCCATTTGAATTGAACCATATGGGCATTGATCTGCACACTTGCTGCAGCCAATGCAATGATCAGCAATCTGAATCTCACCGCTTCCTCCCCGATTGATCGCACCCACCGGGCAACCGATCATGCAGACAGGATCGAGACACTTACGACAGGTCACGGGGATCAGATACTTATTCTCAAAGCGAGGCCCGTCCAGATAAAGCCGAGTTCGCCCATCATCATGCGCATCGACACAGGCTTTGACACATTCATTGCATCGAGTACACCTGTCGAGGTCGATGACCATCAGAGACTGTCCCCACGCCAGCCCCAGTTCGTCAAACTCTTTAGTCTGACTTGCCGAACGCCTTTCAGAGGTCACCTTCTTTGCAAGCACGTCTCTTTGACGTCTTTCAGCAACAATGGCGTCGACCAGGTCTCTGAAACGAGGTGACTTCTTCCTCAGATCCTGAAGCACATCACCAGAGATCCGTACAGCTTCAACACGCTGCGGAATCAGATTCGCCTGAGTCGCCGTTTTCTGGCCAGACGACGGATGCGTAAATGCAAGACAAGTCGCGCTTCGGTCTTCTTTGCAGAGTACCGCCATCTCACCGATGATTTCACCACGGCTGGCATACGAGAGCGTGCGGCGATGCTCTATGACTGAAGAGCGTTTCCGGATGCTGCTCGGACAAAAACTCTCCAGCAGCATTCGATTGAAGATTCGAACCTCCAACACCCACCAGTCCGCCGTTTTTTCCTGAAAGTCTTCAAAGACTGAGGCATAGGCAGCCAGCCCGGAAGACTGGATTACATCCGGAGTTGTGGTTCCCAGATCGGCATAGACTCTGGACTTTTGCATCCAGGAATTCAATGCCTGCCGCAGTGTCTCTTTCTCAGCATCTCCGGCCGTCTGTTGCCTGGTAATCTCACTCGCCAGTTTCTGCACACTGCTCGGCAGCTCGTTCCAGAACTTTGCCGCCAACGAGCTTCCCTGACGGCATGCAGCCAGTTCACGACACAACGTACCTGAATTCAGTACTTCATCAGCACCCAGCAGGCAGCCGAGATTCTGCGACACTTTCACGACACCCGTTCGAACCACATAGCAGTCCGTCGCCGTTGAGTCGTGCTCGTCAAAAATCACATCACCGGCCTCAAACTCGACGAGTTCCAGTTTACTGGCGAGCCATTTGTAATCATCATCAGAAAGAACTCGAAACAAAGGCAGACTTCGGACCTGCGTCTCCATCACGCGGCTTCGATAAATCTGATCCATCTGCTTGCGATATTCTGCATTTCCGCGCAGAGCATCCAGCGCATTCCTGACCATTTCGATCATATAAACAGGATCATCCGGCTGCCCCTCTGTCGCGATCACCGTAGCAGAGCGTGGCGCGAGATTCATGCAGCTCATTTCGCCAAACAGGTCGCCTTCGAACATCGGCGCGCTGAGAGTTTTCGTGTCGAGATCCTGCGGTCCATCATTGGGAATGTAGTCAGGTATTTCGCTGTCTGACTTCTTCCCGCCGCCATTTCCCAGCAGTTTGCTGACCAGCCTGTGCAGCAGGCCTTTTCGTTTGGCTGTCGAAGATGCGATCAGTCGGGCACGAGCGACTTCTCGTGGCGAAGACGGTGACTCCCCGGACGACTTCCCGAGTATCGCTTCGAGTCTTGACACCTCCAGTTCAAGTGTCTTTCGACGTGCCTGGTTTTCAATACGAGTGACTCGACTGCGTTCCTTGAGCTTTTCGATTTCCGCACTCAGCTCACCCTTCTTTTCCGGTGACACGTTTCCGGCGGAAGAAACTGACGCCTCAAGGTCCCTCTCTGCCTGCAGGATCGCCTCGTCAAAGGCAGCCTCTTCTGCAGTGATCGCTCGTAACTGGGCTTGGACGACTTTCAGAGCATTGTCACGCGTCAGAATCTGAAACGCAGTGGCTCCCTCTTCGCCCTGGCGGCAAAGAATGCGACCTTTTACACAGCGGCGAAGAATCATCGCTCCGGGAAAATTCTCAGCCCCGGGCTTCATTCCTTTGAACGGCTGAACAGACTTCAACTCCTGAAGTTCGTAGACCGAGAATAGCTCGTCACCGTCCTGAAGATCGTCTGCAACGTCTTCTATTTTGTTGGGAATATTGATCAACACCATTACTGTATGTCTCTGCCAATACAGAATCCGAACGGACGCTACAGCCAGACGCAATCCGTACGATAGTCAGTGGCCATATCCCAGCAAAATCACTCCGTAGCGTAGATCCCCCCACCACGGGTGCTGTCCGACAGCGTACCACCGGCTCAGAGCTCGGGCAAGTCTGTTGTTGACAATCACTCAGGTCGGACTAAACCTCGGATTGTAACGATCAGATCGGTCGCAGGGTTGGGGAAGGCCACTTTCAGCATAGATGCAGAATCCTTGCTGGATCATCCTGGATCGTCGAAGTCCATTGGATCAGCTCAATACGAATCCCTGTCGTTTGGAGCCGCAATGTTCGTTTTGCCTTGACGAACTCGGAAGCAGCCTGTCAGTAGTGAACATAAGCGACTCAACAGATTCGTGATGATTTTTGATTCTCAAATTGCCAGTATGGATAGTCATTCGCTACGCTGGTCTCTCATGATCCGCAACGCCGATGTCTCACTCCAGCTTCGGCCATCGCAATTCTGTTCAGGGCCGTTGCAACGGCCTATGCAAAGTTTAAATTGAATGGCCGAACTGCTGGCGAATCGGTATCTGTTACAGACACGTCTGGGAAGCGGACAACAAGGCTCCGTCTTTCGCGCCCATGACCAGCTGCTGGATCGATACGTTGCCGTAAAAATGATGCTGGACAAAGACGCGACATCCGCGTTTGGTGAATCGCTTAAGCGAGAAGCGATGCTGCTGGCAAAGTTCGAGAATCCTCATGTCGTCCGCGTTTACGATGTTGTGATTGACCGCGGCGGTCAGCCCGCGATCGTGATGGAACTCCTTGAAGGAGAACCTCTGTCCCGATGTCTGCATACGCTGTCTTCTGTGGAAGTCGTCACCTTTGTCCGGCAGATCTGTTCTGCCATGCAGCAGGCTCACCAGGCGGGGTTACTCCATCGCGACCTCAAGCCCGGCAACATTATGCTTGTCGGACGGAAAACAGCACACGAGAGGTTTGTGATCCTCGACATGGGGATTGCCAAACTGAACTCCGCTTCAAGCCCCAACGGATCCGCGGCAGCACAAACATGTGCCGGCGCTGGCACTCCTCTTTATATGGCTCCCGAGCAGTGTCATGGGAACTCGGGAGATGCCCGAACGGACATCTATGCGTTCGGGTCAATCCTGTATGAGATTTATTCCGGGACGGCGCCGTTCGCGCAGTACCGGGAGAATCTGGCCAAACTCATCAACGCTGTGCTTCAGGAATCGCCGCGCAGTTTGCTGTCGATTGGTCCCAGGCAATCACTCTCGGCAGAACTTGACTCTCTCATTCAGAGTTGCCTGGCCAAGAATCCCGACTATCGGCCGCAGACAATGTCTGACGTTCTGAGGCAGTTTATCGTCGCACACGAAATGCCCCACGTTCAGGCCGTTCACAATGCGGCAACGGGCGAGTTGGATCTCTACGAAACATACATTCCGGATCGTGACAACAAAGCTTCAGTGCCCGCGACGGATGGCTCTCCGGGATCGAAGAGTCTCGCCGCACCGCATCCAGCCGATAGAACAGACGTTCCGGCCAATCCGAAAACATCCGCCAACATTTCGCCGGTTTCGTCAAACCGAAACTGGTTGAAGATCACCGGGCTGATTGTCCTCAGCACGGTAAGCGCGTTCGCTGTGTTCAAGCTCCTGCCAACGCCAGAGCAGGAAAACAAACCAAACCCGGGACGAACAATCGAAGTGCCGCCCAATGATCCTTCGCCACCGGTTGTGGTGCCGGATGTTCCGGTTCAGATCAAGACAGGCTTAACGGCCTTCCTTGATAAGGCCGGAATTGCGTCAAAACGACTTAAGGATGATTCCTCCGGGAAGGAACGGAAAGTTATTGACGTCAGTGAAGAGCAACTAACAACGGAGCTTGTGGGACTGCTTTTCGATGATGTTCTGGATTCTGGCGAAGGGTGGACTGTCAACCTGAATGAGAAGGAGTTGGTCAGCATTCAGGCGTTCAACGGAGTAAAGGGGACACTCCTTCAACTTGACGTCAGTAATTCTGAAGATCGAGTTGATTTTGCTGTCAGCCGTTTTTGTATCGACAACCGACTGGGAGGCTTCGTCGCGAGCTACAACATGACGTTCTCGGATGATCATTTGGCGACGGTTCTGAAAACCCAGACACAACTGGAACTGTTGAGGATCACGGATTCCGGCCTGGGTGCCTCCGTGCCGCAGTTAAGTCCGGAATCGCTCAATCAACTACGAATCCTCGACCTGAGCTTTAATCTGAGTATGAGCAGTGAATACATCGTGGCGCTGGCCCGGGTCCCTTCCATCGAAGAGCTTTACCTTGCAGATACGAGTATTGAAGATAAGGATCTGGCGGCAATAACACATCCCTCACTGCGGATTGTCGACCTGACGAACACGGCCGTTTCCAACGCAGGGTTGTTGACTCTGGCAGCTCAGGCCGGGGATTCTCTTCAGAAATTGTTCGTCAAAGCGACCATTATCGACGATGCCGCTGTCGACACTCTGGCTCAGATGAAATCCCTGCAGCAAGTCAGCGTTGGCGACCGACTGACTGACGCGGCGACACAGCGACTACAAACGCTATTGCCCAAAACAGAAGTCGTCACTGATTAAGATCTGGTGCTTGTGTTTCCGATGGAGCCAGAAACGCGGAAGCGTGAATTGACTTTCAGCCCGACCAGCCCATCACGCTCCATGCGGCCCAGAAGAAGGGCTTTTCCAACTCTTCTTTCACTCTGTCCTCGACCGAAAGTTCGCCTCTCAACATTTCCATCTGAGCCTGCCTCATGGCCTGTGCCGGATGAGCGAGATCACGATCGAGGCAATGTTTGTAGAACGCCCCCATTAGCTTCATTGTGGCAGCATCATCCACTTCCCACAGCGCACTGACAACACTGCGGACCCCGGCCCGATCAAGAGCACCCAGCAGTCCAATAATTCCCTCACCATGGCTGAGATGTCCCAATCCGGTGTTACAGGCCGACAACACCATCAACTCAATGTGTGACAGTTTTTCCCGACCGAGCTCCTCAGCGGTCAGCAAATACTGTTCTTCGGCATCGGAATCAACGTTGGCGTTTGAGAGAACCAGACCGGAGTCCATCTGCGCGGAGATATCATAGATTCCGCCCAGTTCGCTTTCTCGATCACTGAAATAGCCATGTGTCGCAAGGTGCACGATTCGACTTTCTCGCAGCCTGCTCTGCAGAGTCTCTTTACTGCACTGCTGACCGACCAGAAACGTCACGTTGGTCGTTGTACTCTTGTTCCGCAGAGCCTCCTCAAACTGCTGAGACTCTAGCCAGGTGCCATAGAGATACGGCCAGACCTGCCCATTGCCTTGCCCATAATCCAGACCTCCGACCACCAATCCTGCATCGGGTGACGCCTGTGGTTTTCGGCGTCGCACAAGCGCATGGGCAGATGCGACCTGCGCGAACGCCACTTCTTCGATCCAGAATCGTGTCTGTTTTCCTGACAGAGCCCCCAGAGGAATCCTGTGAACCCAGCCGTCCCCGGAAACATACAGCAACTCAATCGATGGCATCATGTTCTGAATCGGCCGGGATATCATTTTGTCCAGCCGCTGCTGCACTTCTTCAATCGCTGACTGACTTATGATGGCTTCAGTGAATGCTCTGGCCTCGACCGCCAAAAGATCTGCATCTCCCAGATCGACTCGACGGACTTTACCGTCCCGCTCAATCAGGAAACCGATCGTATGCTGTGGCGGTAAGTGCCCTTCGCGCTGCGGAGTGCGATAAGAAGAAGAAACGACAATGTCCAACAGTGCTGATTTTTCAGAGAGAACTTCACTCACACTTTTAAGATCAAGCGGTCTGCGGACTGACTCAGTCACCGAGGATTCATCAATCTCCCGGACTTTTCGCTCAATATCTCCTATCTCCTGATCTCTCTCGCGAATCGAGTCGCGAAGCTGCGCCAGTTCCTGTTCATCTTCTGAAGACTGCGACGCCTGCTCCTCCAGCCTTCTTGCGGCAATTGTCAGCCGCCTCAGACTCTGCAGCAGAGATTCACGCTCAGCAATCAGAGCCTGCCGTTCCTTCGTCGATTTCGTTTCGTTTTCAGGATTCGAGTGCCCCTGAAGTCGGCCCTTCCATCGCAGCACCCTCTCGTATTGTTCCGCCTCAGATATCCCCAGACGTGGAGCAAGTTCCAGATAGGTGTCGAACACGCCCGGCCATACAGATTGTTCTGTGTGACGCCGCAATTTGAGAAGGAAGGCCTGCCGATCACGTTCCGAAAGCGCAGTTCGCAGCGTCAGGTCGATTGACGATTCGCTTTCATCCAGCGCCGCCTTCAAAAATTCGATTGCCTCAGCAGATTTTCCCTGATCTGCAAGAACACGAGCAAGATACGATTGAACTTCTGTTTTTCGTTCCGGTGAAATCGCCGCCAGAGCCGCACGAAATTTCTCTTCCGCTTCGCTCGTTTTGTTCTGACTGTAAGCGTTCCACCCAAGATTCACGTCAATCAGCGCTGCATCAGAAGGACGCCTGGAGTAGTACTTTCTGGCCTCCAGCCAAAGTTTATTGGCCGCAACAAAATCCCCCATGGAGTACAGGCACATCGCTTTTTCGTTTCTTGCGATGGTCTTTTCTTCCGCATGCTCGCCGGGTTCTTCCAGAATCAGATCCAACTGGTCAATGGCTGAGCGATACTGCCCCGTCACGACGAGCGGACGTGTCAGATAGACTTTCGTGATCAGGCGCAATCCATTGGCGGCATACCGAAAATTCGAATCGCGGTTTTTGTCTGTCGCTAGTTGTTCAAAATCATTGCTGGCCAAAGTCCACTCTACTTTAGCTCTCGAAAAATCGCCGAGGTCCATCGACAAAGTCGCAAGGTTCAGGCGAGTTTCGGCTGCGGCGGCTTTATCTTCCATGGCGGTCTGAATGCCCACAGCCTCCGCATAGAAGCGAAACGCATCAGAGTAACGATTCTTTCGAACAGCCAGGCGTCCTCGCATGTTCCAATAGGCGGCGCGAAAGCCCGGCCACACGGAATCGGCCTCTTCGCCGTTGATCTTCGAACACCGGTCCAATTCGTCCTCGGGGCTTTTAAGCAACGTCAAAGGAATCAAAGCCACGGCATTGAGACGAAAAACAGCCGCGTAAGATTCCGGGACATGCACCTGTTGGATGGCAATGGATTCAAATTGATCCACAGCCGCCAGGACTTTACCAATGTCAGCGACTTCACGAAGTTCATGTGCTTTTACAAGCGTATCGGCCGCGAACTTTTGAAGTGCAAAGGCGTCTTGAGGACTGCTCTTTAACAACTCGAAACCACTCAAAAGCATTTCGGCACAGATTCGGTGGCGATCGGCTGGCGACGCTGACTGAACAACAGCGTCAAGCTTCTTAAGGAGCTCAGTCTGCCGGGTCGGGTCCGGTTTACTCGCCGGTTTTGAATCTGCCGCATACTTCGAAACATGATTTCGGACTGCGGCAAGATTTTTCGCCAGTTGTGGAGACTCTGCAGTCTGGGAAACCGCCTGAGTTTCGAACAGGGCCAATCCCAGCGACAAAACCGCGACAGCAGCCAGCAGTACCATGGAATTCCTTTATTACCCTTCGCGGAACATGCTCAGCAACAGGAGACTACTTCGATTCCGTCAACTGATAGCGAATGCTGATCGCCGCACGGATCTCACCGAAATGACGGTCCAGCTCCGAAAGCCGTTCCATAACCTCTTCGCCCTTCTTCGTTCCTCTGACGGAATTGTAGGCCAGTATAGTGCCGGGACTTTTCTCTTCCGGAGACCATGCGGCGCGAAATGAAGCAGTGATGCGGCCGACGTCTCCCAATGCTCCCATTTCTTCAGCGAGTCCCTCGCCATATTTCGCGACTTCGAACTCGGCAAGTACCATTTCCCCGTCCTTATTCCGAGTATGCCAGCCGCGAATGATGCCACTGCTCTGGTGGGGAATAATCCACATCCCAAGTTTCTTGTAGCTCTCTTCTTCGCTGAATTCAAAGCTGTTCAGACCGTCAATCGTCAGCTTGACACCCGCGTCGTATTCCTTCGACTCATTGATGAGTTTCACAGCGTAGACTTCGCCAGGATGAATGTCGACAAACAGTTCTCCGTTCTCTGCTTTCACCGGGGGACGAGGCGAGTAACGAGTCCCATCCGGCAATTCAATTTTTCCATTGGCGTCTTTGATCAGAATTTCCAACCCATAGCCCTGGACATGAACTTCACTCGTTTCAGGCTTGCCGCTCGGATCAAGCGCCGGAGTCGCATTCGGAGTGATTCTGGGAGGTTCGGGCTTCTGAATGAGTTTGGCAAGCCCTGCCTTTCGCTCGGCATCATTCGTGGCCACCACACGACCTGCTCCTGGAACTGGCGCGGCCAGTCCGATGCGAGGCTTATCGAGCTTTACCGGCAAGGCGCCTGTCATTCCAATCAGAGAAATCACATCGGATTCCTCTCTCACTTCGCCCGTTAGTTCTCGGTCGAGGTTTGGTCCTTTCAGCGACAGCTTCACGACTGCTCCGCCAGTCGAGGCTTCCTGCTCTCCGCCAAACTGGACAGATCCACTAATTGTGCACGGGGCTGTTCTGGAAAGCACAACCCCCTTTTCCTTCAGAGCTCGCAGAAATTCATTTCGAAAACCCGGCCCACCGGTTTCTCGTCCGTCAATCGTTGTAACATTGACTCCACCTTTTAAAGTCTCGGGCGATTCCTTGAGTGCATCGGCAATCTGGTCAGCAAGTTCAACGGCCACATCTTCCAGTCCCTCAGCCTGAGCCAGACAGGACTGACTCAGAAACGCCGACAGAATGACATGAATACACAAACAACAAAAAAGGCGATAACGACGGCGCGGTGCGAACATCAGTTTGAGTCTCACATTAGTACTCGGCAAAGCCATGGCGAAAAATCGTGCGACATCGCGAAGCCGATGCTCCCCGTCTGGCATGCCAGGGCAGGTGAGTAGGCGTCCCCGTTGTTATGTCTAGGCTACGAGACTTCGTCCCGATTTTCCAGCAGCACGTCCAATTTCATCCCAGACCACACGTTGACGACCACAGCGTAACGTTGGTCAAAGGGAATAGCCCAGTGTATCGCAGTAGAAATCCCGAGCGAGGAACAAGAGGGATCGAAACCGGACGCTGGCGCGTTCCAGCTGATAACGCTGGCCCGATTTGCTGTTGGCGAAAAAAACTAGGCTGAAACCAGGCCAGCGAGCAGACTTTCCAGTGTCCCTTCGGAGAGAATCGAAATTCCTTTAACGGTTCTCGCCAGTGTCGCGCCGGTTTCATTCCTGAGCATCACTTCGATCAAACGCGAACCGGATCGGCGAGC
>JBILXT010000637.1:0-3166 GCA_044378235.1 Planctomycetaceae bacterium | reverse complement strand
ACGGTCTGCCGGGATTTGGAATCGTCGCGGCGGTACTCGGGATCGTGGTCACCATGGGAGCCATTGGTGGTCCCGTGGAAGAAATCGGTCACAAGGTAGGTGCGGCTCTCGTCGGAACGTTCCTTGGAATTTTGATGTCATACGGCATGGTCGGCCCGATGGCCGGTGCGATGGATGCTCTGGGACACGAAGAGGTTGCCCTGCGACGCACAATTGTCGCGGCAGTGGTCGGATTTGCCGGCGGAGGGTCACCTCGAGCCGTCATGGATAATGTTCGTCGTGGATGCGGTACAGGAGTTCGGCCGACCGCCAAAGAGCTTGATGAAATGCTGAAGGCCGTCGACGCCGCGAAGTAAAACTCAAGCTTATTTCAGACGGAGAGCGGGAACAGTAGTCGCTGAAGGAGAAGACAGATGGCGGGTGGCGGTGGTGGTGCCTGGAAAGTGGCCTACGCAGACTTCGTAACGGCCATGATGGCATTCTTCATGGTGATGTGGCTGGTTTCGCAGGACCAGAAAGTCAAAGATTCCGTTGCCAAGTACTTTGTCGATCCTGTCGGATTCAGTCTTTCGGGATCCAACAGCAGGCCTAAAGATTCTGCAGGCGTGTTTGAACAGGAGTACGCCGGCCCAGTGCCTGGTGCGAAGAGCCGAACGTCAGGGCGCGGTCGAGGCAACATGGCGAGTCGTGAGAATCAGGACAGTGAGACCACCATGGTCGCCGATGCCATTCTGGAAGAACCGGATAAAGCCGAACGCTGGCAGGGAGAAGCCAAAAAACAACTGGATGCCGCGAAGAACTCACCGGCGGTGAAAGCCGGAACGATGACGGAAACGGAAGCCGCCAAGCTGATGCTGTCTCGCAAAATGCGGCAGCAAATTACCAATGAAGCGATGCAGTCGACTCAGGGCGTTTACCAGGACCTGGTCTCAACCTCATTGAACCGAGTTGACTTTGATGCACTGGCGGAAGAAGTGATTCGGAATATGGTGGATCAGAACTGAGGACCGCAAATGGCGCTCAGTGAAAGCGGCACGGCGCGAGCCGTCCGGTGTCTGACTGTTTTCCGCATCCTCACCGGACGACTTGCGCCGGCGCAGGCCAGCACAAAAGCCGGCGCCTCCGGCCGGGCGGTAAGCCGAATGCCGGCTGATAATGCGAAACACATGGCTTTGCCCTGACAGGGTTCCCGGCAGAATGCAAAGATTTTTTCCTGTGGATTGCAGCCGGTGGCGATCGGTGTTCAAATCTCCTTAAACCGGTCTACGGCAGCCTGCCTGATCCGCCGGGTTCCACCATGTTCTCAAGGGATTTGATATGCGATTGCAGCGAATTGCTCTGTTTTTGGCCGCACTTTGTGCGGTAACAGTATCCGCTTCTGCGGATGACTGGGAAACTCTGTTTGATGGCAAAACTCTGGATGGCTGGGACGGCGATCCCAAGACCTGGAGCGTCAAAGACGGCGCCATCACCGGCACGACTTACAACGAAGAAGATAAAAAGCTCAAAGGAAACACGTTTATCATCTGGCGCGGCGGCCAGGTTGATAACTTCGAACTGGAGCTGGAATACAAGATCGTCAACGGCAACTCCGGGATTCAGTACCGCAGCTTTGAAGTACCGAACGAGAAGTGGGTCATCGGCGGATACCAGGCCGACTTCGAAGCTGGTGATACTTATTCCGGAATTCTCTACGGCGAACGTTACCGCGGAATTTTGGCCCTGCGTGGCGAATCAACCGAACTGGTTCGCAACGATGGCAAGTTCGAAAAGAAGGTCACCGGCAGCGTTGGTGATACCAATGAGATCCAGAAGAAGATCAAGAAGGAAGATTGGAACAAGTATCGAGTTGTTGCTGACGGTTTCCATTTTCAGCACTTCATCAACGATGTCAAAACGGTTGACGTGACAGACAACGACCTTGCTGAGCGTCGAGCAGCCGGTTTCCTGGCTCTGCAGGCTCATGCTGGTCCCGCCATGGAGGTACAGTTCCGCAATATTCGTCTGAAGCGATTGCCAGCTCCGAAGAAGGTGGCTCTGATCGCTGGCAAGCCAAGCCATGGCTATGGTGCTCATGAACATCGAGCTGGCTGCATGTTGCTGGCCGAAGCATTGAACAGCGCGAACATTGGTGTTGAAGCGACGGTCTACACGAATGGCTGGCCGGAAGATGATTCTGTTCTGGATCATGCCGATACGATTATCATCTATGCCGACGGTGGTGGCGGACATCCTTTCAACAGCAAGCTGGATCGTTTGAAGGCTCTTCAGAATCGTGGCATCGGAATGGGATGCATTCACTACGGTGTTGAAGTTCCCAAAGGTCCATCCGGTGAAGCATTTCTGAATTGGACCGGTGGCTATTTCGAAACGGACTGGTCCGTGAATCCTCACTGGACAGGAACTTTCGACAGCTTCCCGAAGCATCCGATTGCTAACGGTGTGAAGCCATTTCGCGTGAACGACGAGTGGTACTATCACATGCGATTTGCGGAAAACGCGGATGTGATTCCAGTACTGTCCGAGCTGCCTCCTTCTGACACTCTCGTGAAAGCAGACGGCAGTCTGTCACGACCAGAAGGACCTCACAGCAACAACCCAGCCGTTCGTGCCGCGGTTCTGGAACGCAAAGAGCCACAGACGGTCGCGTGGGCTCGTGAACGCAAAGACGCCGGTCGTGGCTTCGGCTTCACCGGCGGGCATGATCACTGGAACTGGGGTAATCGAGATTTCCGGACTCTGGTTTTGAATGCCATCGTCTGGACGGCTCACGGAACAGTTCCGGAAGGTGGAGTTCCGTCGAAGGACCTGAACGTAAAAGATCTGCAGGCAAATCAGGACTATGACGTTCCTGCCGACTTTAATCCTGCTCGCATTCAGGCGATGTTGGATGAATGGGCGGCTGCTCGAAAAAATTAGTGCGACGGTCCAAAATTCGTTTCATGACGCCACTCAGCTTGCCTGAGTGGTGAAGCGTTTGGCAACCAGATCTCAAGTCACACCGAACCTCGCCAACTTCCTCGGCCGGCTGCCGAAGGCCGCCGGCCGAGGAAGTTGGGGGGGCGATGAATGAAGGAACGTTCTTCTGGTTGCCAAACCTCCTCACCTTCGGCACAAGGCCGAAGGGGTCGATTTGCTACAGCTGAACTGGTCTCGTTTGAGAACT
>JBILXT010000636.1:0-3180 GCA_044378235.1 Planctomycetaceae bacterium | reverse complement strand
TCGCGAAGAAAGGAATCGATCAGCTCAAATCCCTGCCGCCAGCCGACCATCGTTCGCAACGTCACGTGCACAATTTCGAACCCGTGATTGGCGATCACTCCACATGAATACGGCGCGATGCCGGGAACAAAAGAGTAGTCTCCGTTTGGATGATTCTTCAGACTCATTTTTAGTGCTTCCAGCGGAAAACAGATCGTTCTTTTCTCAGGCGAATGGGAGAACTTGTCTCACTTATTCTACCTCGAACAGAGCGTCAAAGTCGAACGGAGCTGGATAAGCCGTTTCCGATCATGGGGTGAATGATGTCACGGCTTGAGAAGCGTGTGCCCCTTTGCAATTCTGCGACATAGTGACCAGAATTACGGGGGCTAACAGCCTGCTGTAGGTGCTCCTTGCCGAGGAGCACTTTCGCCGCAAAGGCGAACCTGGCGCGACGCGGTTCAGTCAAACTCGGGCCCGACGTTGTGATGCTGCTGCACTCAGGGTCGGGACAAGTCGCGAAGCCCTTTCCGGCAGAAAGGACCTACCGAAATCGCCGACGCACCCTGGGTGATTGCCAGTTGTGCCACTGATTGTAATCTCGGACTGCAACCATCAGAATCACACTCCAAGTCGAGAGATGTCCTGAGAAGTCTCCATCGGAACTGTGCCAGCTATGAGATTACTGCCTGTTTGCGTCCGTGTTACTTCGTGTTTGCTCGTGCTGATGTTCCTGGTCACGCTGTCCGAGCTGGCTCAGGCCGACGACGCCGACTTGAGAATCATTAGTCCGCTGCCATGGCAGGTCGTCCAGCGTGTTGGCTTTGATCCTGCGCTGCGGGAGAAAGAACCGGAGAACTCGGCGGCGTTGGGATTTGCCGAAGTCAGTGTTTCGTTGGAGTTAATGGCTCCTCTTGCGACGTCTGAGCATCTGGAATATCAGCTCAGTCCTTCGCAGGCAGAGAAGAAGGAAGGTGGCGTTTGGAAGCGGCTGTTGATTACAAGTTCACGGGCTTCGGGCAACACTGTGTCCTCGACGATCCATGTCCCCGCTGGTGGCTGGTATCGACTGGAGATTCGTCTGACGTCGGAAGATGGGAAACACTCCGAGGCCGGAGTTGTTGAACGGTTTGGTGTGGGGGAAGTCTTTCTGGTCGCCGGGCAGTCTTATGCGACAAACACCAACGATGAAAAGCAAAGCGTGGCTGACCCCACCCAGCGAGTCGTAGCTTTCAACACGGCGACTGGCAGTTGGAATGTGGCCAATGATCCTCAGCCTGCTCCTGATGGCAGCGATGGCGGATCGATCTGGCCGCCGCTGGGTGATTCGCTTGTCAAAGATCTGGGCGTTCCCATTTCCTTTGTGAATGTGGCTGTTGGTGCAACGGGCTCAACGCGCTGGTTGCCGGAAGGTGATCTGCATAAGCGGCTGTGTGAGGCAGGAAAACGCATCGGAAGATTCCGCGCCGTGCTTTGGCAGCAGGGCGAATCTGACGTTATCGAGAAAACAACGACGGAACAATACGTCACAAATCTCAGCCTGATCAGAGCAAGAGCAGTTCGAGCCTGGGGATTTGAACCGGTCTGGCTGGCCGCGAAGTCGACTCATCATCCGACGGTTTACAACGATCCAGAAGGTGAAGCGAGAATCAGAACAGCTATCGAGAACCTGGCCCTCATCCAGGGCTTCGGAGCCGGCCCGGATACGGATTCCCTGACGGGCGAAAATCGAGGAGATGCGAAATCGCGACGGCACTTTAGTGCGATCGGGCAGCGACGAGCAGCGGAGATGTGGAGAGCTGTGCTGCTGGAGCGATTGAAGAAGACTCCGACTGGCATCGAAGCCGCGTCGTTTCTCCTTCCGGACATGGCTCTGATGACACCGGCGTGGAAGTCTGAAGTGGTGACTCGTGAGAGTTGTGTGTTGCTCCAGAAGGACTCCTCGGCGGCGATTGAAGCAAAACTGGCATTTCAGCCGGCTGAGATACTGAGTGTGACAACCACGGATCGCTCACATCAGTATCAGGCGTCTGCCGATTTTCAACTATCACCCGGAAGCAACGTTCTGACGTTTCAGACGGCGAGTCCCGTTCTGCCCATCCAGGATGCTGATCTTTACCTGCCTGTCGGAGCACCGCACAGTTACAAGCATCGAATGGGTAATCCTGATCAGAATCTGCTTTACCGGCCAGGGCGTTGGTTCCACGATCACAATGTGGAAGTGACCTATCGACGAGACATGAACGCCAGTCCTTTGAAGGAAGTCACCATAACATACGGGACTCTGCCTCGAACGCTTTCCATGTTGGCATCGGGAAGTCCGCTCGCGGTTGGAGTCAGCGGTGATAGCATCTCTACGGGACTTGATGCCTCCGACAAGACCGCGGCCCCTCCATTTCAGCCGGGTTATCCGGAACTCGTTGTTGCTCAGTTGCGAGTTCTCTCTGACAGCAACGTGCGACTGGTGAATCGTGCGGTGAGTGGATGGAGTATTGCCAATGGAGTTGCGGACCTCGACAAGCTTCTCGCCGAGAAACCAGACCTGCTGATTGTGGCCTATGGCATGAACGACGTGGGCCGACGTGATCCGCAATGGTATTCCGGCCAGACAAGACAGCTCATTGATAACGCTCGCAAGGCAGCCCCGGAAATTGAGATCCTGCTGGTCTCAACGATGCTGGGCAATGGCGAATGGGTTCATACTCCGCGCGATATGTTTGAAGTGTATCGTGATGAACTCAAGAAGCTGGTTCAACCCGGAGTGGCGTTGGCGGACGTGACACAGGTCTGGACGGAAATGCTGAGACAGAAGCCAGATTTTGATCTCACGGGAAACGGCCTGAACCATCCCAACGATTTTGGCCATCGGCTGTATGCTCAGGCTTTGCTTCAGGTGTTGGCAACTCCATAGATGGCCCGGTGCTTCGTAGCATCTCTGGCCGCATCCTGCGGCTGCCGATACTTTTCGCTCATCCCTGAGTCCTCCGTGAAAGGCTGTTGCGGTAAACCGCGAAAAATCGCATTGAAATCACGCCGACATGTGCTGCTTTTCATGTGTTTAGTGGTTACGAAAATGACCTGGCTTCATTTGCACCTGTCGATTTTCAAAGTAGCCGTCTCGCTCCGCTGTTTAGGCCGGGGACAAGGGTAACAGTCGTTCGGGAACATGGGTAACAGGTTCAGAGGGGACGAAATGAGACG
>JBILXT010000231.1:0-11353 GCA_044378235.1 Planctomycetaceae bacterium | reverse complement strand
CCCCCACAAAGAACGTCTGATGTAATTCCGGAGCAATGGTCAGAAATGAAGAACTGTCCGAAAAATTTAAGCGGTTGGGAGCCACTCCGGTCGGAGCGGCATCCGTCAGAAATACGCCGGCGAGGAAGGCATGAGTGGAGTGAACGATACCTGATATGCTTCCCGATGAGTTGATGTCGGTCAGACCCGGAGCGCCGAAGGGGCCAAAGGCTCCTCCGTCCGGGCCAAAGAATGGACGAGTGCCGGGTTGATCGTTGTCGAAAGAAACAGCTCCGGTGACAGAAGGAAACTCGATGAAATTCGTGCCAGCGGGGATCGGGATACTTGGAGGAAGAACTCCCGGCCATTCCCCGGGAGGGATGATAAGTCCTGCTCCAAAGATATTTGCACGTCCGACGACATTCGGGCCAACCGTGAGAAGCAGACGACTTTCCAGAAGCTCAACAGATCCCTTCCGTCGAAGGGCACGCCTGCGTGTTGAACCGATCGGTGTTTTTCGCATGGAGCTGCTTTCTGAACCTCAATCACTTTCAGACAGATCAATTCAACTGGCGGGCATATTAGTCGTGTGAGACCATCTGGACCGTCGAATCAGCCTGAACACAACAAAAAGGCCGAAATCCTCAGAACGTGCGCTGAGTGTTGGAATTCACTACGGAGCAACTGGCGAGTTGCTCATCGCTTCTGTAGCGGCCTCGCGAAGGAGCGTAATTGCGGTCTCCACAATCAGCTCGCCGGAACCGGGCAAGGTTGTGGAGTTTGTCACTTCATAACTGCCGCCTGCCGCCGCGACGCGTGTTGGAACGTAGATCGTTTCGACACAGTTTGAAAGTTCGATGACAAGTGTCGTTTTGAATGGCGACGCATGCTTGATCGAGAGTCCCAGTTCCACGAACGCTTCGCCCGGCAATGCAACAATAGCCACGTCGGTTCCGAGGGTCATAACCGTCATGTCGACCGGCAAAGTTTCCCCGATACCGGCCAGCGATCGGCTCAGGCCCCACGTGATATGTTCACCGGTCTTCGCGAACGGCTCCTTGTGTCGCATCTGGTCAATAATGAGTTTCTTGTACGCAGTGACGTGATCAAGAAACTCGACCGGCTCTTTTCGTTTGGCCTTGTTCAACACTTCAATTGAATGGGCCACTTCCTCCTCCGTCGCATCCTGCAGTGGCAAGTGGACGACTCGCGATTTCACCGTCAACTTCTGATCGGCCAGCGGCTGCAAGCCAGATAGATCGCGGAGTATCGAATTGCCGATGGACGTGCCAATCACAGACGCTGTGTTTCGTTCGGTGCTTCGAGGATTCACGTGATTGATATCGCCACAGCAACCGTTGCCAAAGATCGAGACAACTCCGGCTCCCAATGACTGCTGCAAAGTGCGCTCGATGAAAAACGGATAGTCGGCACTCCATTTCATCCCGCCGACGGTGTCCAGATGCAGAGCAAAGTTGCTGAGCACTCCCACGGGCTTCTTGCTTTCATCACGGATCATCACCAGACCAATTTGCGGATCAATCGGCCCTGCTGTCTTCACGAAATCCGGATGGTTGGCCGCCATCCACGTCTTCACGCTGCCATCGCGAGTCACCGCGCGGCGATTGAAGGAAACGGGCTCATTCTGAGTCCCTGAGCCGGTTTCAATCACAGACGGTTTTGCATTGGCAAAGGCTGTGCAGATGGCATCCACCGGACCGCCGATCAGCTTGTCGATATAGTTTGCTCGCAGTTCCGGCTGCGGCTCGTTTCCAATTCGCAGATACAATTCTTTCATGTAGTCCGGCGCGGTGTGGGAATGAGTCGCCGAGAGAGCAATGTGCTCGGGCGCGATTCCGGTCTTCTCGGAGGCTCGCTTGCGGACTTCGTTCTTGAGATCTGTCGAGATACCAATCAGGTCGCAAACGACCAAAGCTGCACTGGCCTGACCGTCCACAAACACGATGGCCCTGGCTTTCAGAGGATCGATTTCGCCTTCCGCGAGACGCTCGTGATAGTATCCCGCCATCGGAAAGCCGACAGGTGGCGTGATATCTGCTTCCGCAACGCCCACCCGCAATGAACTTTCGCCGGCCTCAGTCGTCGGGAAGATCGAACTGGAAAACACAGTGATAACCAATGCCGGAACGAGAACACCCAAAAAACGGGTTGATCGAGAAAACAGCTCAGCCATAGAATCACCCTTGTCCGGTCGGCAGGCAGAAGAACAGGCGGGAATGCCTTTATGAAGGAGCATTACTGTATCTTTCCCAAGGGATGATGACGAGCCAACCGGGGATGGCCATGCGTCCTTGTTCTTTTGCGACAAGCGAGCGATGTTCCCGATGTCGTGGAACGGTGTAAGCCGTTCGGTGAAGCGAGACCGGAGGGCTCGCGTACCTACGCTTCTTACAAGGGAAACCAACCGCTCTATTGGTGAACAGATAATCCGCGAAATGCCGGCCGGACCGGCGATTGTTGCCGATACGTGGCTTCGGTCGCTGCAAGTGGGTGGCTAGCCCAGGGAACCTGGTGAATTGCGGGTTGCGAACATCAGGAAAACCGGGTTTACTCATTCGGTGACAACAAAGTCACTGTCGATAAGAAGTGACTTGATCTACAGGTTTATTGGATTTGCCGCGATAGTCGGCGGACTCACGGAGGAGAATCGCTATGTCAGAAGACTCACAATATCGCCTCACAAATTCTGACGAGTACGAAGAAATCAGCAGCGAAGAAGTGGATCGCGTCGTCGAAGCGCTGGATCGACTGATTGAAGGCGTGCAAAGCGAGAACATCAAGCACTATCTCGAAGAAGCCGCCAGCAACATTTATTACCTCGTCTACGAGGAAGAGGAAGACCTGGCGGACGACTCATTCGAGCAGGCGGCCTGAGAACCTTCGCAAGTTGCGCTGCAGAACCCGACACCACATGAGCCTGAGGCGCTAGCCGATCCCATTTCTAGAATCGGCTGGCGTAGCCATCAGTACTTCACTGTGTGCTTTGGCGTTCCTGCCCTAAGTCTGTTCTAAATCGGGGCCAATCCGAGGCTCGCAGCCACTTGCGTGGCTGTTGGTTTCCTGGTTTGCCGAAATTGCCGTTCCATAGTTGTCGTGGAAGTTGCAAGGCTGTCACAAAAGACAGGGATCTCTGGCGAGATCCACTACATTTTCTGCGTTCTTTGAACGGTATTGTGTTTACCAACTGAACGGTAAACAGAAGTTCGCAGTATGCGACTCAATCCAGTGTCAGGTCACGAATCGAGTCTTCGCACTCTTCGTTTGAGCAATCGCTGGACGCCAAGTTGCGCGATAACCCAGACAGCGACGAGGCATTCTTTCAGATTGATCTTCGTCACACCGAATCGCCGGTCCTCGAAGATGAAGGGGATTTCGGTCATACGGCAGCCGACCTGGCGACAGCGGTAAAGGATCTCTTCCTGAAATGCGTAACCGCGAGCAACCGTCAGATCCCAGTCGACTTCCGCCAGCTGTGACACTCGGAAGCAGCGAAAGCTTCCGCTGTTGTCGGCTGTCTTCAGCCCAAGCCAGAACCTTGCCCAGAAGTTGATCGTTTGGCTCATCAGCTTTCGTCGAAATGTCCACCCAGCCACGCCGCCGCCTGCCACATACCGTGATGCAATCACAACGTCGTGCTCGGCAGCGGCCGCGATAAGTTGTGGAACATACTTTGGGCCATGGCTGAAGTCTGCATCCATGTTAATCAACAGATCGTAGTGGTGCTCGATCGCATAACGGAAGCCCTCCAGAGTAGCGGTGCCCAGTCCTTGCTTACCAGGTCGGCTCAAAAGACGAATCCGATCATCGTGCTTCGCCATCTCGGCAACCAACGCCCCAGTACCGTCGGGAGAATTGTCGTCGATCACCAGAATATTTGCGGCCGGTACCAACGACAGAAGTTCCGGAATCAACTCTCGCAGATTGTCGACTTCGTTATACGTACACAGCATGATCAGAGTATTCATGAGGCAGGGAGACTCCGATCTGCTGGTCCTCCTGATCCGACTGCACCAGACACAAACATGCACGCTTCAGTTGACCGAGCGTTGATCGTGGAGCCGGGGACTTCTGTACTCTGTATCTCTGACTCACCCGGCAGTCGATTCTCCGCTCGCAGAATCTGTTCCAGAGTCAACGGAGCCACATTCAGCAGGCTTCTCATCTGTCTGACTTCGGTCATCGCTTTTGTAACAACGGCGTCCGTCGTTCGGCCAGCTCTCAGCACACCGCGAAGCAGGATGTTCTTCGGAGTGTGCTCCATATCAATGAACTCAAGTACCTGAGTCTGATAACCCGCGGCCGACAGCAAAGCCGCTCGCATCGTGTCCGTCGCCAGCGACGCAAATCGTTCTTTCGTCAATCCAAATGACGTCAATGGAGCCAAAGAGCCGGTCTGCAAATGCTCGTTCAATTCATGCTGACAACAGGGCACCGCGAGGATGACTCGACTTTGCCAGCGAATGGCCTGAGCCAGCGCATGATCGGTCGCGGTGTCGCAGGCATGCAGAGAAATGACAAGATCGACCGGCCCGGAGGATTCAAACCCGGCAATATCACCGACAGAGAACTCGAGGCCCTGGAGCTGCAGCTCACGCACGATATTCGTACAGGTCGATACGACATCTTTGCGACGATCAAGCCCGATAATGCGACATTCTCGCTGGAGAATGCTGGTCAGCAAATAGTGTGTCGCGAACGTGAGATAACTCTTACCACAGCCAAAGTCCACAATCTGAACTGGCCGGTCTGACGGCAACTGCTCGACGATGTCGTTGATGAATTCCAGAAAGCGATTAATCTGGCCAAACTTGCGAGCATGACTGGCGCGGACGGTGCCGTCTTTCGTCATCACCCCCGTGTGGATCAGAAACGGACAGGGAACACCTTCGGGAATCAGATAATTCCGCTTGCGATTGTGACTGACGACTTCGGCTGCTGGCTTGGCCGCGACACCCGTCCGACGAAGAAAACACTTTTCTTTGCGCGACGTGCGAGCTTCCCAGAGTGCATCCGCCGTGGTCACGTTGACGTTGCGATAATCTTCCGAGGCCAGGCGAGACAGCTCGGAGGACGCTTCGGCACTGTTCAGATTGCGATGAAACTGCTGCGTGGCCGTCGAGGTGGTGAACTGGAGCATCCATTCGCCTCGAATCTCAGTGGGCCTCACGTCAACTCGAAGATTCTCTGCCCCTGTGGCTTTCGGCGCACTGAAGGTGGCCTTTTGCAGAGTCCGCTGGATCGCCGATTCCCGCAGGAGGCGTATAAGTTCTTCGGCGTGGTCAGACATGGTACTCGGGAAGGCTCAATATTCTCAGCAGGGCGAATGCCTGTTATGCTGCTCGGGCAGGAGTTGGATTCGTTCAGGACATCGGGCATCTGAAAGATGCGGGGATTAGAACCAAATGGCGTTGAACAAGAAACAGCAGAAGCAGATTGAAGCCGCAAAGAACAAGATTACTCGTTTGCGAGGCCTCCTGACCGCCGCAAAGAATCAGCCGGATGATCCAAAGGAGATTCCGAAGCTGGAGAAGGAGATTGCCGATCTGAATGCGGAGATTGAACGAATTCGCAACGAGTAAACCCTGTTCACAGACATCTACTTTGGACCGACGGTCATGTCTCCGCCCACTGTGATCGTGGTTCATCCGCGAGAACGACGCAGCAAGTGTTCGGTCGAACCGCTGCGAAATAATCCCGATTTCGTCTTTACGACCCACCCCAATCCGATTCCAGTCGACGTGTCAAACTACGTACGTCTGGGGATCGGTGGACGTTTGCTGTCTTCTGAAGATGCGGACCGCGGACTGCTGTTGCTGGATGGAACGTGGCGTTGGGCGGCTCGGATGGAGCCGACCTATGCCCACATTGAAGTCCGCTCCCTGCCGTTAATTCAGACGGCCTATCCGCGCAAGTCCGAGGTCTATGCAGATCCTACTGAGGGACTTGCCACCATCGAAGCACTTTACGCAGCGCTGAGGATTCTGGGGCGGACAACTCGGGGGCTGCTGGATCAGTACCACTGGAAAAAGCAATTTCTCGCGATCAACGGCTGGTCTGAAGACGATGCTGAAGTCTGACTATACCGATCGATGCTAAATGTCCGCCTATTTCATCAGCAACGATTATCTCTCGCCGACTGTTTGCAATTGTGCGGTTACCGTTCGGAACGGTGCGTCGGAGCAAATCTCAGCAAGAATTTCCCGAATCGCCTGCCGATCGTCTGCGGATAAATGAACGAACCTGGGCGACGTGTCCTTGCCCGTCAGGATTTCATCCAGCCGCTGCCAGACGCGAGTCTTCACGCCAACGGGAAGTTGTTTAAACGAATCCGTCGTGATCAAAAAGCTGCACGGATATTTGAACAGTCGTGTCGTCAGATCAAACTGCCTGAGACTGCGGCCTTTTGAATCCAACGGACCTCGAGCAGAAAACTCGTCCTGAAACGTCGATGACCCCTTGATGGCGTCGGTCAACGGTGGCGAGTCACAAAACAACAAGGCTTTGATAACGCTTTCGGCCGCCGAAGCATATCGGCGCGCGGTGGAGTCGGATTCGAAGTCTTCCGGACGCTCCAGAGCCTTGTTCATGATGATGGCATCACGTGCCGTGATTCGTCCGGAATGATTGGCGGCTGTGAGCACGTTGTGCATCATGGCCTGATGTTCCAGAACCATCAACGCCACGATATCGCTGTGAGTTGTCAGGTACGGCTTGGTATTAAAATGATCTGAAAGATCCGTGATATTCGCACCAGCTTCGACATCCAGTTTCTCGGAAACGTTTTCATCGGCGATTACACAATTGCCCATGTGGCGCTGCTTGCCATGAGTGCCCGTGACGTACCATCCGCCCCAGCGTTCAGCAAAGGGACTGGTGTCGTCGGTCAAATGAGTTCCCAGTCGATAAATCGGCTGTCCGCCCGGATCCGAAAACACTGATCTCACGATATGGCCGGGGACTCGGCGAGTATGCGTGGAGCCATGACACTGCAGACACCGAGCCGTCTCGCGCTGAATTACCGGCGGTTCATCATGATGTTGTGTCAACGTGTAGAACGTGCCGCCAAGCTGGGGATCGGCGGCCGAGATCTCCACCACGTCGCCGCGCTGCACCCAGCCCAGATAAACATCATCATTGAAGTAGATGGCTCGCGGAGTCCGAGGTGTAATGCGACTAATTTGCAGACTGGTTTTGGAGAATACCAGCGTCTGGCTGGAAGCCGGCACATCCAGATGCTTCATCATCGACGTGAGATAACCGTGCTTCGGTTCCCATTCCAGTTTGATCTCACCGGCCTCAAGTCTTGCGGCCAGGCGAGCAACCGGGTCCGTGGGTTTCTCGTTGCTGTAGTTGATCGGTTCCTGCTCATGGTCCAGTTGCCCGAAGCTTGTGCGAGCCAGCAACAGAATCGTCAGAACTAGTATGGATCGCAACATGGCAGACCGTATCCCCTTTCCGCGAGATCACCAGACCAAAGACTGATCTGTCGCGTTGCACACCGTATACCGAGCAGCCAAATACCGTCAAACTCGGGCTGAGAATCTCGCCTCAAATGGCGTCATACGGGAATGTTCGGATGCCAACAAACGCCAGTCGACCAGAAACAGGACTCGATTGTCCAGTTTCCTGTCTTTGGTGACTGCATGATGCGATTGGCGCCGCAGAAACATCCTGTGCGAATTGTCGCGCCACACCGTGCCAAAACGCCGCTATGGCGAGCGGCAGGGCGTCAGCCCAATACCCGCGACATTGGGTATTGCTTTGAAGCCTAAGGCGTCGCACGGAACTAAACTGTCCAGTTAGCGGAACGGCGCGAGCCGTCCGGTGCCGCAAAACCGGAGGGCTCGCGCCCTTCCGCTACATCGAATTGATCACGTTAATGTTGTGCGATGCCTAAGGGCGCGAGACCCTCCGGTTTCGTGCACGGAACACGTATCTCTTCACCGAAAAACTTTCGATGTTCCGCTTCAAACAGCAAGGCCTCAGCCGACTCAGAAATCCGTCCGCTTCAGTGTCTCATCGTCCACTCGTGCCACCACCAGCGACACGTTGTGGCCGCCAAAACCAAAGCTGTTGTTGATGCAGTATTTGACCTGCTTCTTCAACGCCTTGTTCGGAATGTAATTCAGATCGCAGGCGGGATCAGGTGTTGTATAGTTGATTGTCGGTGGCAGAATGCCTGTGTTCATCGCCAGCACGCAGGCTGACATTTCGATCGCACAGGCCGCACCAATCATATGGCCCAGCATGCCCTTGGTTGAGCTGATATGCAGCTTGTAGGCATCTTCACCAAACACGGACTTCAGAGCCACTGTCTCCATTGCATCGTTGTAATTCGTGCTGGTGCCGTGAGCATTCACATACGTGTCATCCGCGATCTCGGCAGGATTCAGGCCAGCCTTCTGCAGAGCCGCTTTGATTGCCTTCACAGCCTGGCGTCCTTCCGGATCGGGCTGAACAAGATGATACGAATCGCTGGTTGACCGGCCGGACAGAACTTCCGCCCACGCTTTACCGCCACGCTTCCGCAGATGCTCTTCGGTTTCGAAGATCAATACGGACGCGCCTTCGGCCATAATGAATCCTCCGCGATCTGCATCGAACGGACGCATGGATTCTTTCGGACGGTCATTCATCGTCTTGTTCATCGCCTTCATGTTGACGAACGACGAAATTCCCAGCCGAGTCAACGACGCTTCAGTTCCGCCAGTGATCACGAAATCCGCATCGCCCCGTCGCAAGTACTCCATCGCATCAATCATCGAATGTCCCGATGACGAACACGCGCTGCTGGTGGTGTAGCAGGTCCCGCGAGCTCCGAACGCCAGGCTGATATTTCCCGGAGGAGCGTTCGGCATAAGCATCGGAATCGTGAACGGACTGACTCGCGAAGGCCCTTTCGTCAGCAGTCGCTCCATCTGAAACTCGTATGTTTCCAGTCCGGCGAGCCCTGCCCCGATAATCACGGCCGCGTTTTCGCCGATGTCCTTCGTCGGCAGCCCGGCATCTTCGAGGGCTTCGTGAGCCGCATGGACGGCAAACTGACTGGCACGATCCATCTTGCGAGTCGAAACCAGATCGTTGACGTTGATGCGAGCTTCATTCAGATCGCGAACTTCGCCACCGATATTGACTTCCAGATCCGTGGTGTCGTGCAAAGCCAGCCGGTCAATTCCGCACTGACTATTGATGATATTGTTCCAAAAGGTTCGTCGGTCGTTACCAAGGCAACTGACAACACCGATCCCCGAAATAAAAATACGCTGCATGAGGATGATCCGAAATCCTGTATCTGCTCTTCGACAAAAAGAACGCTTAACAAAACCGGGACTGGCTCCCGGACATCTCCCAAATTCCGTGAAAATTGAGTGTTGGCAGGGTGCCTGTCCCGATTTTGTTAAAGCCTCTCATCCCGACTGGTTGCCGCATTGGCGATCCAGAGTTCAGCCGGGCTGTCATCGCGCATCCCGCGCTTGTGCGCGTACTACAGCAAACGCTGGCGGGACTTCAACCCCACCGAATCATTCGACTTCGGAATCTGCGGGAAATGGCTGGCTTTCGGAAAAATCAGAGTTCCCGTCGGCGAGCTTCCGGCAGGCGATAAAACAAGCATACCGGAACCATCAACAGCGCCAGAGACGCAAACACGGCCCATTGATGGCGTGCATCCCCGTTCGGCCCGGCGATCGTCCTTAGCGCCATGCCGGTAATTCCGACAAACGCGGCCGACAGCAGAATTCCGATCCACGTGACCAGATTCTGCACTCCAAGCAGACGTC
Source organism: Planctomycetaceae bacterium (assembly GCA_044378235.1). GTDB lineage: Bacteria > Planctomycetota > Planctomycetia > Planctomycetales > Planctomycetaceae > SXXK01. The sequence continues at coordinate 1,574 of JBILXT010000231.1, read as the reverse complement.
CCTTATACTCGGGCGGCGGCGCCTGCTGCAAAAAGACCTGAACCGGAACCACAAACATGCCCGCAGAAACACCCAGAAACACCATGCCGAGGCGAAGACTCCATTCCAGCAGATCGGCCGAGAAAAGCATCACCATGATCGACTGATCTTTGCTACCAGCATTCATTGCCGTCCCAGCCAGCCCGCTGCCCAGAAACGCGATCAACGACAATGAAATCAGCAGTAACCAGGATCCCGTAAGGACCCATCGAGAACCACTTCGTCCCTTTCCGAGAAACCCGGCAATGATACACCCTGCCATGATGCCGAAACATATTCCCGCGAGCAACAAGCTCGTTCGCGTGTCACTCAGTCGAAGCGTGGCTTTTCCTAAAGTATTCACTGAGATTTGCGTAACTCCGCCCAAAAACCAAAAAACGGAGGCAATCAGAATCGCAAGCAGAAGCCGTCGATCACTACGCAGCAATTGAGCGATGTCGCGTGGCAGAAAGAGGTCTTCGCTTTTCAGTTTTAACCCTGGCTGGGCGATTGGAGCCCGAGGAATAAACAATGAGGCGACGGTTCCTGCTGCAGCAATCCCCACAGCAATCAGACTGCCGATCCACATGGCTGACTGGATCTGATCGAGCGCAATGCCAGCTATTATCATACCAAGAATGATTGCCATGAATGTCGTCATCTGCACGGCACCATTGACAGGCAAGAGTTGATCCTCACGAAACAGTTCTGGCAAAACTCCATACTTCGAGGGAGCGAAAATTGCGCTGTGAGCGCCCATCAGCAACAGCACACCGATAAGGTACATGATTTGCGCAGAGGCCGATAATCCCTCGATCCGCAGCACCAGCAGACCGACGCCCATAATACCGACTTCCGCAAATTTGCAGCCGACGATAACGCGAGTTTTGGCGCAGCGATCCGACAGGAATCCGCCAAATCCCGACAGCAGTACGAAAGGAAGTGCGAATGCGGCCTGAGCTAATTCTGGAAGGTAGGGGGCATTCTCGCGTTTCGCGACCTGACTCACGCAAGTCAGCAGCACCATCTGCTTAAAGTAGTTGTCGTTCAATGCCCCAAGAAACTGAGTGAGCAGAAAACTCCAGAACGCGACAGACAGCATCGATCTGGGAGCATCCGATCGAACATCAGTCGTCGCATCGGGCATCGGGCCGGAAGAACTCATGGGGCATCCCTGCAGTCTAAGGTCAAGAATGCTGAGGACTCTAACAGCCGGTTTCTTCCGTCGCCAGCGGAACCTCGATTCCCGCCGCAGAAAAAGGGGGACATTCTACTTTTTTCATAAAGTAGAATGTCCCCCTTTTTGGGATCGTTGGAATCACTGAGCATAACCAGTACGCTTCGTCTTCAGCCCGCCATGCGGCTATATTCCAGTTTATGGGCCGCTGATTCGTGGGCCTGCCCCGAGAAACAAACATCACTTCGAAACGCTATGGTAGTCTTACGATAGTGTCAGGAAGCCTTGCTCATGCATACATTCAATCGTCGTGAGATGATTCAGGCGACTGCTGCCTGTGGCCTTGGTGCCATGATTGGCGATCTCAAGGATCCAGGTC
>JBILXT010000230.1:0-11355 GCA_044378235.1 Planctomycetaceae bacterium | reverse complement strand
TGAATCAAAGTCCGGTGAATCAAAGTCTGGTGAATCAAAGTCTGGTGAATCAAAGTCTGGTGAATCAAAGTCTGGTGAATCAAAGTCCGGTGAATCAAAGTCCGGTGAATCAAAGTCGGGTGAATCAAAGTCGGGTGAATCAAAGTCGGGTGAATCCAAGTCGGGTGAATCCAAGTCGGGTGAATCCAAGTCGGGTGAATCCAAGTCCGGCGAATCAAAGTCCGGTGAATCCAAGTCCGGTGAATCAAAGTCGGGTGAATCCAAGTCGGGTGAATCCAAGTCCGGCGAATCAAAGTCGGGTGAATCCAAGTCCGGTGAATCCAAGTCCGGTGAATCCAAGTCGGGTGAATCCAAGTCGGGTGAATCCAAGTCGGGTGAATCCAAGTCGGGTGAATCAAAGTCGGGTGAATCCAAGTCGGGTGAATCCAAGTCCGGCGAATCCAAGTCCGGCGAATCAAAGTCCGGTGAATCAAAGTCGGGCGAAGGACAGCCAAGCGACGGTCAACCCGGAGAAGGACAGCCTGGTGAGGGAAAGCCGGGGAAAGAACAGTCCGCTCCGGGGACTCCCGGAGGCCCAAGTTCGGACAACGTTAGCAATTCGAAGGGGGCGTCCGGTGTTCGAGGCGGAGACAACAAGCCGACTGAGCAGTCCAATGAAAGCAGTGACCCGGCTGTCGAAGAGGCGGCCGACGCTGCTGACCTCGCTCTGAAGCGACTGGACAAGGAACTTGACCGAGGCGAAATCGATCCGAAGCTATTGGAAGAACTTGGCTGGACCGAAAACGAACTTCGAGATTTCCACGAACGGCTCCAGAAGCAGTTAGCCGAGCGAAAGCTGACGGCTCAACAACAGCGTGAGAAGGATCTGGCTCAGAAAAGCTTTGACGAAATGTTGAGAAGCCTGGACGTGAAGTCGACCGGGAATACTCGTCAGGGACGTACAGATAAGGACCGTGATCAACAGGATACGACTGGTCGGCAATCTGCCGTCCCGAAACAACTTGAAGAGAAGTTTCGTATGTATCAGCGATCAATGTCCGGCCAAAAGGGTGCAAAGTCCCAAAAGTAAAACTCTGAGCCGCCGTTTCTGGACCAGGATGAATTCCTGTATCCTGCCATAAGTCCTGCGGATCAGGACTCTGGCCCCGCAGCTGGTCAAAAAGCCTTCTGTCATCACTTCGGAACCCATCGAACAATGCCGACCACGATCACGTCTTTTGAGACCTACGACGTACGCTTCCCAACATCGCAGCATCTGGACGGATCCGATGCGATGAATCCGGACCCGGACTATTCGGCTGCCTATGTGATCCTGCGGACGAACTCTGCAGATTTTTCCGGGCATGGCATGACGTTCACAATTGGTCGCGGCAACGAACTTTGTGTCGCGGCCATTCGAGCACTCTCGGCATTGCTGAAAGGTGTGACCGTTGAATCGCTGATGGCTGAACCAGTCACCCTCTATCGAAAGCTGACCGGAGACAGTCAACTGCGCTGGGTGGGACCGGAGAAAGGCGTCATTCATCTTGCTGCCGCGGCTGTGATCAATGCGGTCTGGGATCTTTGGGCACGCATTCAGAAAAAGCCTGTGTGGCAGGTTGTGTGCGAGATGTCTCCGGAGCAGTTCGCATCCTGCGTCGACTTTCGATATCTCACAGATGCTTTGACGAAAGGACAAGCTGTCGAATTGCTGGATCGTTTCTCGGCGACTCGACGTCATCGCATCGAAGAACTACAGGCCGTTGGTTATCCCAGCTACACAACATCGGCCGGCTGGCTTGGATATTCAGACGAAGCCCTGCGAGAAAAATGTACGGACCTGAAGAATCGAGGCTGGAGTCACTTCAAGATCAAAGTCGGGCGAGATCTCAACGACGACCTGCGACGTTGCAGCGTGCTGCGTCGCGAAATGGGTGACGATGCACACATGATGATTGATGCGAATCAGGTCTGGGATGTGCCTCAGGCCATTGAGTGGATTCAGCATCTGGCCCCATTCCGTCCCTGGTTCGTTGAAGAGCCGACGTCTCCGGACGACATTCTTGGCCACCGCGCGATCGCTCAGGCCATTGCGCCGATTCGAGTCGCCACTGGTGAGATGTGCCATAACCGAGTCATGTTCAAACAGTTCATGCAATGCGGCGGGCTACAGGTTTGTCAACTGGATTGTTGTCGTCTGGGCGGCGTGAATGAAATCATGGCCGTCATGTTGCTGGCCGCGCGATTCAATATCCCGGTTTGTCCTCACGCAGGTGGCGTAGGACTCTGTGAATACGTCCAGCACGCCAGCATCATTGACTACGTCTGTGTTTCCGGCACGATGGAAGATCGAGTCACAGAGTACTCTGATCACCTGCATGAGCACGTCTGTGATCCGGTCGTGATGAAGCATGGTCGCTACATGCCTCCGGACGCCGCGGGGTACAGCGTGAAGTTTACAGACGCCGCACTGCACGAATTCACCGTGAAGAGCCCAGCGTACTAAAGTGACTCCGCTCTGATTCATTGAACGTGCGACCTCGGCCGGCCTACTTCCCTGTCGGAATTGCGGCCGTTTGCTGCCGGAGGTCCGTCGCGTCCTGCAGAAATGGCCGCACCAAAACGTCCCTTTCACATCATTTCGGTAGTCCAGGTTGTCCACGCAGACCAGCGAGCGAGCGTGAGGATTACCAGTTGTGGAATTCATGCAGCCTGAATTCCGTCCTTTCGATATAGATGGAACGTGCCTGACAAAGGACCTCAAGTCTGCCTGCCTCCTCCGCCCTTCGGAGTTCTGACGATGAAAACTCAACCATCCATGGTTGCTTTATTTGCGGTCACCATGCTGCTGTGCACTGGTTGCGTGAATGGTCCTCGGACGTTTCACGCCAGCATTCGCGATTTGGACCATACGGTCAGTTGTGCAGAGAATGCCGAGGAGAAACAGCCAACGGCAGGTATCGAAGTCGTTCGCGGAAACCCCAGCAAGGTCGTTGACGGGCTTGGCTGGATTGTTGGGATTCCTCGTCGCATCGTTTTGTGGGATCGACGCGTCGATAACCATCAGGTTCAGCCGGAGACGATGGCCGAAGTGGCGACATACGCCAAGGTCAACGAACTTGATGGGCTCTGTGTTAGAGTCAATCAGTATGCTCCCATTGATGAATGGAAACGACTGACGAAGAATGATCAGATCAGTCCGGGCTGGCGTTATACGGTTGGAGCCCTGAGCCTTGTTGGTTATACGCTGCTTCCGGGGCGAATCATCGGCGTGGACAACTACAATCCCTACACAAACAGCGTTTATGTTTACTCAGACGTACCCGCACTCGCCATGGAAGCGGCCGCCTACGCCAAAGACGTGAAGCATCGAGATCTTCCGGGAACCTATGCTGCGGTCAACTCTCTGCCTGTTGTTTCGGTCTGGCACGAAACAATCAACACTCAGGACACACTGGAGTACCTGCAGACGCACGGAACCTATGACGAGCAGCGAGAAGGGCTCGCCATTCTGTATCCCAATTATGGAGCATCCGTCGGTGGAGCTGTTGGCAGTCTTTTCGGATTCACCGGCGTTTTCGAAATCGGTGGCGCCGTTGTCGGACACGTGTCGGGCTGGCACAAAGCGTCTCAGGTTGATCCAGAGGCCATTGATACGGTGCAACTGCAAAATGACACTGTCGAGAAAAACCGGAGCATGAATCAGGATCAGGCTTTCGAAACACTCATGGTCGAAAACTCAAAGTAGACGATTCCGGGACGCCGCCTGGGCTGTTGTGTCCATGCACCGGAAAACCTCCGCGTCCGCATGTTCGACAATGTCTTCCGCTGAAAACAAAGAAAGCTCGCCCGATGAGATTGTCGGACGAGCTTTTCTTTTGGGAGAGGGGAAGGACGCGATTCAAAAAAACTGCGACAGAGGGAGATTGAGAGAGAAGCCGCAGAAATCATGAATCACGTTCGACCAGATCAGATATTCTCTTCTCGCTTCTTTTTCTTCTTCGTGTCTTCGCCGTTCTTGTCCTTCTTCTTCATCTGCTGCTGAAGACGCTCGGCCTGAGTCTTCTCTTCCTTCTCGGCCTTTTCGATGACGGCAGTCAGTTCCGCCAAAGACTCTTTGACGGGCTCCTGCTGGAATGACGATCCCGCTGTCCTGGCTCCGCACCCTTCAATCGCCGGGATGCTGTAGCTCTGGTCCAGACTGCGGATTGCAAAGGCCACATCCTGCAGTTCTTCGTTGACCGACTTTGCCACAACCGTCAGTCCGGTGGTTAAACCGACAACCGCAACGGTCCCGACCACAACCGCTTCCGCTGACAACAACACCCCGGCTTCGTCACGCCACAGTTTCGCAAACAGATTCATCTCTCAATCTCCCCAAAGATTTATGATTTCAGCACTTACGACCACCCGAGTTCTCTCGACCGGCGTGGTCCGTCTGCATCGACTTTGAGGATTGTGACGATTACTTTACATCGGCCGCAATGTTAATATGAGTAACTTAAACAAATTGGAAAGATTTGTTTACATTTGGAAACATGCCACGGATTTGCTGAACTCACCGCTCGACCGGAACGCGGCATTGATTTGATGGTCCAACCGAGAAAAGGCTGTCTCTTTCCCCCGGTTTCGAAGGGCTGACAGCTCGGCCCTATCGTCAGAGCATCAGGTCAGATTCTTTGTGATTTCGATCTTCTCGTGGTTCAATTCCAGCATCGATTGATCCAGTTTCGAGCTGGCTTTTCGATCAGGAAGTATGAAATCAGTCCGGTGAAGATTGCCGCGACGACGGCATAGCCGGTCGTCATATGCCCTTTACGAACCGCAATGTAGAACGGCTGCTGCCACAGGTAGAGCGAGAATGAAGCCGTGCCGATCCACACGAGCGGAGGGAAAGCCCATAGTTTGCCTTTCGCATGCTGAGTGATCAGCAACAAGCCGATCGCCAGCAGACCTGTTCCGGCAGTGTACTTTGTGAACTCCGGCATGGAGTGGAGACGAAAATACATCGCCCAGCAGACTGCCAACACTCCCCACCCGATCGTGGGAACTCCAAAGTAGGACTTTCGGCTGCCGACTTCGAGAGAAACCAGGCAGGCAGAGGCAGCTCCCAACAGGATCGAGGCTGCGCGACAATCACTCCGCCAATAGACCTGGTAAGGATCCCAGTTCGTTTCGCTCCCGGCCATTTGGGCTGATGCGAAACACAACAGGATGGATCCGCCGATCAGCCACAACGGAGGTATTCTCAGCTTTCGATGGAATACGCTGAGCAGTGAAAGATACACATAACAATGCTCTTCAACACAAAGTGACCAGAAATGAGCAGCTGGCAACCCCAGTTCAACACCGGGATTCGATGCAAGGAAGTAGTTCACATAGAACAGGAAGCACGCCGAGATCGATGCCAGGGATGGCGCGACTTCTCGGGCCACCAGCATTTGCCAGCCCAGCATCGCAACCAGAAAAACATAAGCGGCCGGAATGATGCGGGAGATGCGTCGCTGATAGAACGTCTTCAGCGAAGTCTGTTTGACGAACAGAATTCTGCCCATCAGAAACCCACTCAACACAAAGAAAAACTCTACCCCCAATGCCCCGCAGTCCCATCGATGGATCGGAGCAAAGTGGCCAACAAACAACAGCACCAGCGCGGTGCCTCTCCATGCATCCAGTACTGGAACATGCTGAGCCGCTGCGGTGGCTTCAGCGGCGACGGCCAATGCAGATGCAGATGTTCCTCGCTGTTCCTTCTTTGCCTGCTCCAGATCTCTTGGGAACGGTGAACGTTGTGATAAAGGTCTGGATACTTCAAGAACCTGAAAAGACGTCGAACGTGGCGGATCAATGAGCCGTTGGTTCATTAGATCGATTCCTGATGGGCAACTGAGGACTCAGAGAGTGTTAATGCGTCGGACGAATCAGAGATGCACTCCATCGCGACTTACTATGGAACCACATTGCATTCCTCGTTCCATTGAGTTCATTGATGCTGCCCACGGAGTGTCAGAGCGGCATGATTGAATCGACAGGTGGCAGTCTGAACGTTTTTTACGTGAACATTTTTGCTGACAGGAGCAGCGTGTCTGTTGTTGCGTTTCGTCAACACTTGGGTGCACTGAAATCTTTTAATTGCATCAATGGACACGATCGAGGTCTGTTTTTTTATTTATCCGGATCATGGGAGCGTAAGGGCGGTACAATCCTCAGCCTGAAGCCATTTGCGGGAGTCGCTGGTGTCGAGTTTTTGCATCGCTTCTACCAGAGTGTTTTGCTTTTGGAACACAACAGTCCGCAGGAACTTCGCCAGACGTTTGACTGCCGCGCCGTTCGGTGACTGCATTTATTGTCGCAGTAATGGACCTTTTGTGGCCGGTCTAAACTCGTTGTGGCCGGTCTTTGACCGAGCTACCGCCTTGACTACCTGCCACGTGTGAACCTGAGTCTGAGGCGCTAGCCGAATTTCTGCGATCGATTCGGCTAGCGCCTCAGGCTCACAGGGGCCTTTCCCTTCCGCCAGTCGCCAAACAACAAGTGAAGGTATTCGGTCCAGCGAGGCCTGCGTAGTCAACGATCACGCACAACGGCAGCACCTCCGAGACAGGTCCTCGAAACTGTTGAGCGACGCGAGGCAAAGAACCAAGTGAGTCGCCGGATGACAATTGAAAACGCCTCGGATAAACTGGGCCCCGATGCTGAGCCTTAGAGACTCCGCGGCCATCGCCCAAATTGAACAAGACTGAATCTCCATGAAAATTGCCTGTGTTCAGACTGACGTCGTTTTTCAAGATATCAATGCCAATCTGAGCTCTCTGGAAACCACAGTGCGCGGGGAAGTGGCTCAGGGCACGCAGCTGACGGTTTTCCCGGAGTGTTTCTCGACCGGCTATTGCTTCGATTCTCTGGCCGAGGCGATGGCGTTCGGCGAATCTATTCCCGGCCCGTCGACGGATCGAGTCGCGAAGCTCTGCGCCGAGTTGAAGACTTACGTGGTCTTCGGAATGCTCGAAAAATCCGGCGACCAATTGTTCAACGTAGCTGTCCTGATAGGTCCGGATGGTCTCATCGGCAGCTATCGCAAAGTGCATCTGCCGTATCTGGGAGTGGATCGTTTTACGACTCCCGGAGATCGCCCATTCGAAGTCTTCGAAGCTGCAGGTGTTCGAATTGGAATGCTGATCTGTTACGACGGCGGCTTTCCGGAAGCGGCTCGAGTGCTTTCGATTCGCGGAGCCGATCTCATCGTGCTGCCCACAAACTGGCCGCCTGGCGGAAGTTACATGGCGGAGTTCTCCATCAACTGCCGCGCGATGGAGAATGGGATCTATTTTGCAGCAGTGAATCGGATTGGCACAGAGAATGGATTTTCATTCATCGGTAAGAGTCGCATCTGTAGCCCGGTCGGAGCGACCATCATGTCGATCGATGATGCTTCTGCCGGAATCATGCGAACCGAGATTGACCCTATGATCGCTCGAACAAAACGCATCGTGCGAGTACCCGGCAAACACTTGATCGATCGCATGGCCGACCGTCGACCAGAAATGTACGGCGCTCTCTGCGAGCCACATTCGCTCAAGCGTCCGGGACGAGATGAGCCGGTCTGATGGGCTCGTAACGCGGGACGGAACAAGCCATCCGGTGAGAGCGAAAGACGCAGCGTGAAACGAATGCGTCGAGTCATGCTGTTCCGGACCAGAGAGTCTCAACAGCCACGAGAACCGATCGGAATTTCATGCAGCGTTCACAACTAGCACTGGGGTTGCTGCTGACATTTGGGCTGACCGTGCGTCTTGTGCTGGCATGGTCTCATCCCGGCGATCTGTTGTCCGACAATGATGGCTATCTGGCCCATGCAAAACCTGTCGCCGCCGGAGCAGGCTTCAATGGTCCATGGTCGAATCGTCCCACAGCCTTTCGTCCGCCAGGATATCCTGTCCTGATTGGCGGACTCATGGCCTGCGGACTCAGCGATTCCGCAGCGGTCGCGATCGTCAGTCTTGTTTCTTGCCTGGTGATTATCCTGCTGACTCGAACACTCGCCTTGCAGTTTGGAATTGATCAACGCTGGTCACTGCTGGCGGTGTTTGGTGTCGCCGTTGATCCATTGCTCCTGCGATATTCAATTCTCCCTATGACCGAAGTTCCCTGCGCCGCAATTCTGCTGGCGGCGGTCGTCACGTTCAAAGCGTTTCTCTGCAGCCACGAGGCACGCGATCGTCACTCAATGTGGAGCGGAGTTCTTGCTGGTGTCCTGTTTGGCATAGGAACGTTGATTCGTCCTGTGTTGCTGATCGTTTGCGGGTTCCTGACGGTCTATGCGATTGGGCGAAAGTGGAAGTCCAACTCAACTTTGACCCCGTTATCGGCTTCAGCATCGAAAGGTCTTTTTCGCAACGTCTTGCCAGCAATCCTTCCCGCGCTTGTCGCGGGGTTGGTTTTATGCCCCTGGATTATTCGCAACGCAGTGCAGTTCCATCGCTTTATTCCAGCCACAACTCATGGAGGCTATACGCTGGCGTTAGGCAATAACTCGGATTTCTATCGAGACGTTATTAATGGCACAGATGAATTCCCCTGGGACGGCCCGGCACTGGATGCATGGCAGCAGAGGATGATTCGGGAGTCTGAAGCCGAGGGAATCATCGCCACCAATGAACCGGCCGCTGATGCCTGGTATTACTCCAGGGCGACCGCCGCAATTCAGGCGGACCCACAGAGTTTCATGAAAGCCACTGTTTTGAGACTGCGGCGATTCTGGGCGATCAGTACAGCTGCCCCATCGACAGGCAATTCGGTTTCAAGCCGATTGATAATGGTCTGGTACCTGGTCTTATGGACGGGGCTCATCTGGCAGATAATTCAGGCCTGCTTTGGCCGAAACTCGACAGAGCCTCGTTCGCGGGTGATGCTCTGGCTGGTGATCCTGGCATTTCTGGTCATGCATTCGGCTTATTGGACGGATACTCGGATGCGAGCCCCTGTCATGCCGATTATGATTGTCATTTCCGTTGCCGGCTGGCAAAGTGTGTCGACTTATTTCTATGGGCGAGCGGTCGCCGGCAAAACCTAAGTGGACATAGTGAATACACTCTGCGAAGCCGACAGAATATTAGTGATCGTTCCCTCAGATTTGATTTTTCCTGCTGAGATCATTCCATGATTTGCATCACCGTTACTCCGGAATCCAGAACTCTGGCTCCCGCCGATCTTCTGAATGCATCGCGACGCTGCGATCTGATTGAACTGTGTCTCGACCATTTCATCAATGAACCCAACGTGGGTGAACTTATCAAGATGGTGGATAAGCCGATCATGGTGTCCTGCCGGAGCGAGAAAGAAGGGGGGAGCTGGAAGGGCACCGAGCAGCAACGCATTCAGCTTTTACGTGAAGCCATCGTAGCTGGGCCGGCTTATGTCGAATTGGACCTCGACATCGCGAACAGCATTCCGCGTTTCGGAAAGACTCAGCGAGTCGTCTCTTTCACCAGTTTGAATCGTCCGCTTACCAAAATAGATGAAGTCTTTGAGCAATGCTGGAAGGCGAAGGCGGACATTGTCAAGTTTACGTGGCTGACAGAAGACATGGATGCCGCCTGGCCGTTGCTCGCCGCGGTCACTCAGCAGCGAGAAGTCCCGATTGTTGGCATTGGTATTGGTCGTTCGGGGCTGACGTTTTCGTTGCTGGGGCGAAAATATGGATCACCATGGATTTATGCGGCACTCGAACGCGGGATGGAGGCGTATCCCAAACAGCCAACCGTATGGCAATTGAAGGAAGACTATCGCTGGGATGAAATCGGCACGAAGACGCGGTTCCTCGGTGTTGTCGGTTCGGGGGATTCCGAGAATGTTGCCTGCCGGGTTCTCAATGCTGCGTTTCAGCTCATGGAAAAGCCAATCCGGTGCCTGCCGCTTGTACCAGGAGACCTCACGAAGTTCCCGAAGATGCTCGAGAAAATGAAGATCAACGGCCTCATCGTAGACCCCGGCTACAACGGGGATCTTACAGGAATGGCGACGGTCAAAGATGAACTGTCGGAAGCTTCGGAACGCATTGATGTGCTGATGGAAGCCACCAACAGCTGGAAGGGAATCAACACACTCTTCCAGGCGATTGATCAGACCGGTCAGGCCGTTACCGGGCAGGCTGAATGGACAAGTCGAGGTTCAATCACGGTCATCGGCAATTCTGCAATGGCTCGAGGTGCTGCGAAATTCTTCGTGAGCAAAGGCGCGGCCGTCAGTGTCGCCGGGCCGTCGGACAACCGAGCCGCCTCGATCGCCAGAGAAGCAGGTGTGCGGCATGTCTCTTGGAATGCGGTTCATGATAATCGAACGGACACGCTGGTCATCGCGGACTTCGGCATGGAATGCGGAACAGCGAAGGGGCAACTCAATCCAATGATCATCCGCGAACGCATGACAGTTGTTGATCTGACCGTTGGAATGGTTGGATCCGCATTCGCTGATGAGGCCAGTGCCCGAGGTGCCAGGTACATTGACCCCATGTCCGTTTTCGCAACGAATCTCAATCTCCAGTTTCGACAACTCACCGGCCGAGACTTGCCCGAGGGATCATTTCAGATGGGGCTCGCGGAATAACTCAGACGTTCAACTTGTCATTCGCGACAAGGTTCTCGATTCGATAAACTCTCGGCCAGCCGGAAACGTGCGAATCCCTGTCTCCAGCTTGCCCTCCTGAGTGGACGAACGATATGACCTCGCGAATTTCAACGACTGTTGCCTTCACCGCAGTGATGATGATTGCGGCCTGCTCTTCATCCGTTGCGTTCGCGCAGGAAACCACAGAGACGCTATTCGAGAATCAGATTCGTCCGGTTCTTCTGGAGAAATGTTTCAGTTGTCACGGAGGCAATAAAGTTTCCGGCAGCCTGACGATTGATTCGCGTGAAGGTTTGATGACTGGCGGTGAATCAGGGCCGTCCATTGTACCGGGAAAGCCTGACGAGAGCCTGCTGATCAAGGCCATCAGTCGCCATGACGATGTGTCTGCGATGCCTCCGGAAAAGAAGGATGCTCTGCGACCAGAACAGATCGCGGCGTTCAAACAATGGATTCTGTCTGGAGCTGAGTGGCCGGCCAGCACAGAAAAGTTCGAATCGATCAGGCACTGGGCGTTTCAGCCCGTGAAGGATGTTGAACCGCCGAAGGTGTCTGATGTTGAGTGGTCAAAGAACAGCATTGATGCGTTCATACGGGCTCGTCAGGAAGTGGCCGGGATCAAGACCGCACCGCTCGCGGACAAGAAAACGCTGATTCGCCGAGCCACCTTTGATCTGACCGGCCTGCCTCCAGCACCGGAAGACGTTGTGGCCTTTGAACAGGATGCTTCGCCGGACGCATACGCGAAGT
>JBILXT010000635.1:0-3205 GCA_044378235.1 Planctomycetaceae bacterium | reverse complement strand
CAGCGTACAGAAGCTTTCTCATCCTTTGGTGGATCCAGTTTTGCAAGAATCACCAAACCGCGGAATCGTGTGTCATCGTTGACCGGCACAAAGCCGTCATCTGAATCCTCAATCTGATCAACAATTTTCCAGCAGCGAGGAATGATTACTTCTCGCCAGTTCACCAGGGCGTTGCCAGCAAGTACGGCATTCTCAGGAATTGACGAGGTCAACGCCGAGATAAGAACATCTTCAACCGTTGAGTCATCCCAGCGCAGATGAGCAAGTTTCAGGGCGAAGGCCTGCGATGAATCCTTTTCCACAGTTTCCATGGAGGTCGCAATCGCCGTTTCCCCAAGCGCACCGTGCCGAGCCAGTTCATCGATCAGAACGGGCAAACGTTCGGGCTCGGCGATCATCAACTGATCTCGAAGAGAGTTAATGCCAACCTGCCGATCGTACCGAAACAGAACGACGCCCAGCACGACCAGAACCACCACCGCGGAAATAATCGACGTCAGAGATTTGCGGTCGCGGGCCGCCATCATCTCCTTCTCTTCCGCCGACAACTGACTTCCCGGAAGCAATGTTCGAACCTGCATCCATTCCCAGAATCCGGGCAGAAAGCGATTCTCTTTTTGCTGGCTCCAAAGCCCGGCCTGTTCTGTCAATCGTTGATGCAAACGACCGCGGAATGATTCACGTTGTTTGGCCGTAAGCCATTCTCGAATCGAAGGAACCAGAAAGTCGTGCGACAGCTGATAAGTTGTCTGCTCTGTGGTGGAGGGATTGGATTCTGAGCGAGTTCTGTCCAGTGTTTCTGTTGCGCTGATCAGCTTGAGGTCTGACTCCATGATCGTCATCAGCATGTCGAAGCGAGCACGGTCGTCTTCGTATCCAGAAACCGCCAAAAGTTCGGCTCGAGTCCTCCGACTGGCTTTAATCTCAATCCCCAGTCCGGGCACCAGGGTTCGCAGAATTCGCCGAGCGGCATCATCATGTGCCTTTTGATTGGCCGGCGCATACGACGCGGAAAACGAATCGTTCAGAAACTGCGCTCCAATGCCGACCGTTCCGCCAAGAATTCGCAGAGTCGAGGGAATCCAGTCTTTTGACTTCACCATCTCTGCAAACAAAGCGAGATGAACCGGAATCACCTTGTCATCATGAGCGAGATTGTCGATGGCTCCGTCGATAAAACGTTCCTGATCGCGATCCGGAGGTTCCGGCGCGGCGGGAAGCTGACCGTAACCACGGCCAAACTCAATCAACACCTTTCGAGCATGGCGACGATCAAACAAGTCGATCATCATCGCATTTCGGCCCAGCTGCAGAGGTGACTCAACCGCCTCCATGAAGCGATTTAATGCCAGCCAGAAGTCGTCGCGAATAAGCACAACGCACTGAACGCGCACACCGTCACACTGTCGAATGGAACGCACAAGCTCTGTATCGGTCGGATCCGTATGCGCGTGGAGCCACTGTTCAAACTGGTCCAGGACAATCAACACGCTTTGATTTGGTCCGATTCCGCCACCTCGACGAATCTCCGCCAGAGCTTCCGGCAACGTATTGCTGCTCAGGTTGCTGCAGTGCCGTTCGAGTGCCGCCAACAACTGCTTCTCCGTAAGATCCGCAGTGGCTTCTAATACGATCGTGACGACGTCAGAGTCCAGCAACGGGACAAGCCCGGCTCGCACCAGCGATGATTTTCCACATCCCGTCGGACCAGAGATGACACCGACTCGCTGCAGATCCGGCACGTCATCGCGCACACTGACCCAACGTTTCCAGTGGCTCAGGCATTCCGGCAACCCATCCCGATCGCGAGCTCCTGGCAACAAACCCAGAAAGAAATACGCATCGGCACGGCTGAAAGCTCGCAGACCGCGGGGAACAATCGTCACAATCGGGGCTGAAGTATCACGAGAATTTCCCACCGGCACAGTCACTCGCGCGACACTCTTCGCGATACTACCGGGCTCCCCCTCCTGAGCTTCCGCTTTAACTAACCATGTTCGCAAATCTTCTGCCAGTTCGCTGGTCTCGGCATAGCGCTGACTGGCCAGCTTCGAAAGCAGTTTCAGACAGATTCGATTCAGCTCAGCCGGAATACTGCGTTTGAGTTCGCGCGGTGGAGTCGGATCCTGAGTCAGTATGCGATACAGGATGTCGTGGGACGCACCTCCGGAAAACGGTCGCTCACCCGTTAACAGCTCATACATAACCACGCCGAGACTAAACTGATCGCTGCGGCCATCAATTCGATGTCCTTCGCCACGAACCTGCTCGGGACTCATGTAGCTCGGCGTACCGGCCAGACCAGCATTCGCTCCGGAGACCGGCTCGTCGCGAATCGCCAGTCCAAAGTCTGCGACGTACACCCTGCCATTGTCTCCGACAAGAATGTTAGCAGGCTTGATATCCCGATGAACAATCCGGGCGCGGTGAACATGATTCAGAGCCTCGGCAACATCGATCAGCAGACGCACGGCGTTGATGGACGGAACGGGGCCCTGCATCATCACGTGCGCGAGATCCTGCCCCTCAATGTATTTCGAGACGACAAAACAGCGACCATCCGCAATGAGCCCGCAATCGTAAATCGGCACAACCGCGGGATGGTCCAGTTTCGCCAGTGTCTGCGCTTCAAGCAAAAATGTTTGCAGATAACCTTCTCGATTAACTCGGTGCAAATGCGGCAACTTCACCGCAACCATTCGGTCCAGATCGGAATCTCGCGCGAGGAAGACGATGCCGAATCCGCCACGCCCCAAACTTCGAATAATCTGATAACGTCCAATGAACGCCCCCGCCTGGGATTCGACACTGTTGTCAGACTTCTCGTCCAGAAGAAAGCCGCTCAAGTCCGCGGGAACCGGATTTGGTAACTCGCCACCTTCTTCGCCGTGCCGAGGGTTCAGGCCCGGCCGGACAATAGTGTCGTCTAAGTTCGTTATCTTGTTCATTCCGAACCTTTGCAAAGTCAAACAATCCCCGACTCGGCCCAGCCAGAGATGTTTGTCATTCCTGACGATCAGACAAACTCAGCGATCAGCCAGAAATTTCGTCGACAGTTCAATCTGCATCTGCTTCATTAAATGTGAAACTGAGAACGCCTGACAAATCCTCGACTGGCTTCCGCACCTCACCCGGTTTTCAATAAATGGGGCAAAAGTTAAGTTGGCCTCTGACAGTCCCGTGCTTGATTCTCAGTAGCCTCAAG
>JBILXT010000229.1:0-11462 GCA_044378235.1 Planctomycetaceae bacterium | reverse complement strand
AATTCTTTTCATTCTTACTGGAGCAACTAGAAACATGCCCATTGTTCAGCACGATCTGCTTAACGTTGATCTGGGAATTCATGACGTAGTTTCCCGACTTTCCAGCGCGCATCATGCGGCTTGCGTGTCGATGCACCGCCTTGTCGGTGGGCTTTCCGATGGCGTTGATGTCGTCACAGTCAACAATGGTCGCATGTCGCTGCAGCTGCTGCCGACTCGTGGGATGGGCGTCTGGAAGGGCGAAGTGGACGGCGTGCCTGTTCGCTGGAATTCCCCTGTCGAGCGTCCTGTCAATCCAGCCTTCGTCGACCAGATGCGCCGCGGAGGCATCGGCTGGCTCGATGGATTCAATGAACTCATTTGTCGCTGCGGACTCGCATGGCACGGTGCTCCGGGAACAGACACAATTGTTGATGAGAGCGGGAAAGTTGTCTCGGAGCAATTCCTGCCTCTGCATGGTCGCGTCGCCAACATTCCTGCTCATCGAGTCACGGCCAGCGTCGACACCGATCAACTTTCCGTGACCGGTGTTGTTGATGAAGGCTGCTTGTTTGGCGGACGACTTCGGCTTGAGGCGACTCTGACAACGAAGGTTGATTCGGCCGAGTTTGAATTGATCGATGTCGTCACAAACCTTGGGGCTCAACCTGCGGAAGTGGAGATGTTGTACCACTGCAACATTGGCGAACCATTCCTCGGAGAAGGTTCGATGTGTCACACCGCGTCCAGCGAAGTCGCGCCACGCAATGAGCGAGCGGCGGAGGGTTTGAGCATGTGGAATCTGTATCAGGGGCCGACGAAGGGTTATGCGGAACAGGTCTACTACACAAAAGCTGCCACCGATGCTTCGGGGGAAGGCGTGGCTGTTCTGTGCGACGCCGATTCTGAACGAGCTTTCGTTGTGCGTTTTGATACGTCGACGCTGCCGTGGTTCATTCTCTGGAAGAATACTCAGGCCACTGAAGATGGCTACGTCACGGGCCTGGAACCTGGCAGCAGCTTCCCGAATCCTCGCGGAACCGAACGCAAAGGCGGTCGAGTCATCTCATTGGGAGCCGGAGAATCCGTGACCTTCCGCCTGCGATTCGAAGTCGCGACAGAACGATCACGCGTGCGTGCTATTCTTGACGAAGTCACGGCTCTTCAGGTGGCAACACCGCGAATCGTTCACGACGCACCGAAGCCGGAATGGATTCCGTAGCAGAGTTGGTGGAGGTGCTTTTTTAACCACGAAACATACGAAAGGAATCGCAAAAATGGCTCGGTCAATTGAATCGCGAAAGCGTGAACAGATTTGAACAGCCTGATTGGTGCTCTGCGATTTTTCGTGTCTTTAGTGTATTTCGTGGTTCAAACCTGCGATTCGATGCGTTCGAAACGACGAATCGCAGATGTCGATTTTTTCGACGCTCTGCATGAAGTTTCTGGATGAATCTCCGCCGTCTGCTACGACATCCGAATTGTCTGGGATCGATCGGGACCTACGGAGACAAACTCGATCGGCTTCTGAACGATCTCTTCGATCGCTCGGCAATACTGCTGAGCAGACTCGGGCAGCTTTGAGAATTCAGTGATCCCGGTGATGTCTTCTTGCCAGCCGGGAACTCGTCGTAAAACTGGCTTGGCAGCGGCGAGATCTTCGCAGCGACTTGGCAATGTGCGAGTCACCTGACCGCGAATGTTGTACGCTTCGCATACGAACAATTCATCGAAACCGCTCAGCACATCCAGCAGAGCAATCGTGATCGAATCGACTCCGCTGATTCGAGCGCTATAACGAGTGGCGACGGCATCGAACCAGCCGCAGCGACGAGGACGTCCGGTGACAGTTCCGAACTCATTGCCCGCGATTCGAATCCTCTGACCGATTTCGTTGTCCAGTTCTGAAGGGAACGGCCCGCCACCGACGCGAGTTGTGTACGCCTTCGCGACACCAATCATCTTGACGATCGCTCGTTCGGGAACTCCACTGCCGTTGTGAATTCCGCAGCCAGAGCTGTTCGATGAAGTCACATAAGGGAACGTGCCGTGGTCAACGTCCAGCAGGCTTCCCTGAGCACCTTCGAAAAGCAGCCACTTGCCGGCATCGAGTGCATCCAGCAGGTAGGTCGTCGTGTCAGCCACCATCGGGCGAACTCGATCAGCCGCCGTTGAGTACTCAGCGATGATTTCGTCGCAATTCATCTGAGGTCCATCCGGATCGAGTGCGTTCAGGATTTTCTGCTTGAACGGCACAATCTCTTTGACCTTGGCAGCAAACGTGTCGCGGCTAATCAGATCGCCAACGCGCACGGCGTGTGACCGACCGACCTTATCACGGTAGCACGTGCCGATCCCACGCATAGTGGTTCCGATGGCGGAGCTGCCGCGGGATTTCTCCAGGGCGGCTTCTTCGAGAAGATGCCAGGGGCAGATCACATGAGCACGGTCGCTGACCATCAGACGCGATGAGCAATCATGACTGCCAGCGATGAGTCCATCCAGTTCTTTCAGCAGAGCCAGCGGATTGACCACCACGCCAGGCGCGATGACGGACTTTACATGGCTTTGCAGAATGCCGGTTGGGAGCAGGCTGAGTTTGTAAGTTCGGCCGTCAAACTTCACCGTGTGTCCAGCATTGTTGCCGCCCTGATAGCGGACCACGATGTCATGACGCTCCGTCAGGATGTCGACGATTTTTCCCTTGGCTTCGTCACCCCACTGCAAACCAATCACAGATGTTGCCGGCACAAGAACGCTCGCAAAGAAAACAGGTGGTTTCAAAAAGAAACCGGACATCGGCACGCACCGACATCCGGTCAGGAGTTCTCTCGATTGTACAGGTCAGAAACCGAATCCCAAATGTCCGCACGGTTTTTTTGAAAAGCGACACACTTTGTCGGGCGGCGTCTCAGGGACAAAAATGGGGAAAGTCGGGTGATTTCAATTGCCCGGGCGGTTCCCTGTGCATCTGCTGAAGTTTAGGACAACATCATACGCCCTGCCCTGCCGTTCACGGCGAGCACTATTCGTCAAATTTTGGTCCAGGTTTCTTTTTCGATTTCTCCATTCCCGGAGCCATCATCAGAGGACTCTCCATCTCCATAGAATCCATTTCTTTGGAACCCATCTTCTCGTCATTCATTTCTGAGTCGTCCATTTCGTCGCCATCCATCATCGCCTTTTTCTTGGGCGTCCCCATTCCGGGCTCGTCCATTTCACCATCGCCAGACTCCATCTTCGAATCAGAAGGTTCTTCCGTCGACATCTTTTCTTCGGAGGACTCTGAAGACATTTCTCCGTCTGGCGTCATTTCAGTCGAGTCAGCATCCTTCTTCTTCTCGCTGCTTTCAGATTCCGGAGTGTCCACCGGAGGACGACTGATTCCCGAAACGACAGCCGTGAACTCACCGGCGAATGGCTTCGATTTGTCCGAGAGTGTCCGTCCGCTGATTGGAAACGACTGCGTCTCACGCGGCAGGCAGAAATACAATGTGCTTTTGTCGTCTTCATAGGAACATGGGATCTGGCGATTCGCTGCTTCAGCCATCACGACAAAGCTCAAGGCATTTCCTGAGGCATTGATGCCGACGTTGTCGCGAACTCTCAGGCCATCGATCTGCAGCTTTTCGCCGCCGATTTGAGCCAGCTTATCACGGCAATAGGCAGCCAGATTCTCATGGAGTAACGCGATCCGCTTCGTGTTGATTGGGGCACGCTCCTTCTTCAGCCAGAGTGCAAGAGCCTTATTGGCTGATGTGTCCACGGCGAACCATTCGTTCCCGGTACCGGCTGTCAGTCGCACTTCAATACCGTCGGCTGTTCCGATGAGGCGACACGTCATAATCTCACTCTGCAACGTCTCCGGAGTCATCGCGAGGAAGTCGCGAAGTGTTGCCTGATCGTCAGGTGAGAGACCGGTATCAGCCCACGGAATTGTGATCCCGGGAAGATTCTTTTCTTCGAGTCGACGGGCTTCCAATTCACCACTGAGTTCCGGCAGGCTGCCTGTGACGCTGAAAAAAATCACAGCCAACAGAACGAGGAAACACAGTACCGGCATCCCCACCACCAGGGCGCGGCTGGGACGTTTTCGAGCAGGACGTCGATTTCGCACCGGCGATGTCGGCGGCACAGGTGCGGCGAAGATTTCGGTTTGAGGTAATCCTCCGGGAATCACAGGCGACTGATTCGCAGTGATTGGTGACGAAGAGGCGTCAGGGACCGTTGTGCTTCCCGGGCGAACTACAAGAGGGACCAGGAGTCGTGTGTCACACTTTGGGCAGCGTCCCTGCTTCCCACCGTAGGCATCCGGAACTCGGATCGTTGCCGTGCAATAAGGACAGTCGAATTCTATCGCCATGTTGAAATCTCACATCCCGTCGCATGGTACCTGAGTTCAATTCTCCGCACGGTATGAATTATGGCCGAGCGTTCGCGGGACAACTTATTGAGGATTGCCTCAATCCAGAGGATAGCGTCAACGATGGCCGCGCGCGGAATAAGCCTGCCTATTGTGCGAAATGAATCGCGTTGATGACAGTGTTCTCAAACTTCAGACAGGGACTTGCCGTATTCCGGCAGAAATTCAGCAAAAGCTCAGAGTTTGGGGGGTGGAACAGAACAAAACATTCCAGATGTAACAGTCGCAACGACGATGCTGACCCAGAGGTCGTACGGATCGGTACAAGTCTCGGCAGTTTTTGCCGGTTCGACCACAATGCCCCACGTTTTCTCAGACAGTCACTTTCATGATTCTGACCGACTACCGCATTGATGCCGGACTATTTGCTGGTCCCCTGGATCTGCTGCTGTATCTCGTTCGGAAACAGGAAGTAGACATCTGTTCGGTTTCGCTGGCCAAGATTACGACGGACTTTCTGGACTACATTGACGTCCTGGAGTTTCTGGACTTCGATCTGATCGGTGACTTCGTTGTTGTCGCCAGCACATTGCTGGAAATCAAGAGTCGCGAAGTTCTGCCGACGGTTGCTGTCGTCACAGAAGATGCACCGGAAGAAGAAACTGGCAGCGATCTCATTGCGCGATTGATGGAGTATCGACGCTACAAAGAAGCTTCAAAGCTTCTTGAAGATCGCGCCTCGGAATGGATGGAGCGTTTTCCACGACTCAGCAGCGATCGCCCGGCGGCGAATCGCGATCGCTCTGACGATCGAATCCGCGAAGTGGAACTGTGGGACCTCGTCAGCGCGCTGTCGCGGATCGTGCGGATTCCCAACCTGGAAAAGGAAATCGCCATTCGGATGGACGAAACCCCGATGTCGGTGTTTCAGGAGAAGATTCGCGAACGAATTGCTCTGGAAGGCCGTGTTGCCTTCAGCTCATTCTTTGAAGGTGAGAAGGTCCAGTCGCGGATCGTGGGTGTCTTCCTGGCCATTCTGGAATTGATTCGCCACGAAGGCTACCGTTGTGAACAGCCCATCGATTTCAATGAAATCTGGGTTTTGCCTCCGTTGGCCTGATTCCGTTTGTCACAATCGTTGTTTGGGGAGAATGCACCGTGATTGCCGAAAAACACAGTGCATTCCGAACTTTATCAGCGTTCACTGGCTCTCCTTTGCGCAGTGCAGTGATGCTTCTACAATCCGCCGCTATGTGACTGTCACTTTCCGCGTGATTTGTCTCCGTCTGTTAGTACTCTTGAAAGAAGTGTTCGTCTCATGACCCGTTCGATGGACAAGATTGTCGCCCTTTGCAAACGCCGAGGATTCATTTTTCAGAACTCTGAAATCTACGGTGGGCAGAACGGTTTCTGGGATTACGGCCCACTTGGTACTGAACTGAAACGCAATGTTCGTGACGTGTGGTATCACGACATGGTGTCTGCTCACAATGAACTCCTGCAGCCTGCCGGTGCTCCAGCTACGTTTCAAATGGTTGGGCTCGAGTCAGCTCTGATCATGCATCCGCAGGTCTGGAAGTGCTCCGGGCACTATGATCTGTTCCACGACATGATGGTTGACTGCACCGAGACTCGAAAACGCTATCGCCTGGATCATGTGAAGGGGCACTGGGTGAAGTGCAATGGCAAGACCGTAAAGCTGACCAAGGCCAGTTCAGCACCGGATGCTCATGCTCCCGAAGAGGCCGATCGTGTTTTTGTAACGACGACAGAAGCCAACGCCATTGAACATGTCAAAGAGAAGGCTCTGAAGCTTTTCGAGCTTCGAGCCAAAGACGCCGATCGCTTGCAGATTGAAGAGCAGGTTCTCGGACTGGCAGCGATCAGTGCGGCTGACCGAGGCAAGATCTTTGCACCGGACGCATCACGAGCTGGCACCCTCACGGATCCTCGCGAGTTCAATCTGATGATGAAGACCATTCTCGGCGCGCTGGGAACGGAAGAGGACGCCGCGTTTCTGCGGCCGGAGACGGCTCAGGGGATTTTCGTCAACTTCAAAAACGTGTGTGACAGCAGCCGCGTCAAATTGCCGTTCGGAATTTGTCAGGTTGGCAAGAGTTTTCGAAACGAAATCACCCCGCGAAACTTTACGTTCCGCTCGCGTGAGTTCGAGCAGATGGAGATCGAGTTCTTCTGTCATCCGTCACAGTCACGTGAATGGTACACCTATTGGCGCGATCGTCGGTATAACTGGTATCTGAACCTCGGCATTGCGAAGGATCGAATTATCCTGCGTGATCATCATCAGGACGAGCTGGCTCATTATTCCGTGGGAACTGCAGATATCGAATACGCCTTTCCGTTCCTTGATGCCGGTGAATATGGAGAGCTGGAAGGGATTGCTCATCGCGGCGACTTTGACCTGCGATCGCATATGGAAGGTAAGCTGGCCAAGAATGCGGCGGGCGAGCTTGAAGTTGAAAAGCTGGCCGATGGTACTCCGAAGCATCGTGGTAGCGGTAAGGATCTGTCGTACTTCGATGATCAGACTCGCGAACGGTTTATCCCGCATGTGATCGAACCATCCGCCGGGGCAGACCGTGGCACGCTGGCGTTCTTGTGTGAAGCCTATCACGAAGATCATCAGCCGGATGAAAAGGGTGAGATGCAGGAACGCGTTGTGATGAAATTTCATCCGCGGCTGGCTCCTGTGAAGGCGGCCGTGTTTCCTCTGATCAAGAAAGAAGGCATGCCCGAGAAAGCAGCCGAGATCTACGGCGAGCTGAAGGCTGCTGGCTTGAGTGTTCAGTATGATCAGCAGGCTGCGATTGGTCGTCGTTATCGTCGGCAGGACGAGATCGGGACGCCATTCTGCATTACCGTTGATGGCGATACTGCGACCGACAAGTGCGTGACTATTCGTGACCGTGATTCACTGGTGCAGGAGCGTATTCCTGTGGATCGAATTGTGGATGAAGTTCTGAGCCGGTTGAAGGCGTAGCTGCTTGCCGTCTTCAAGCAGTGCCTCGCGATGTGCCAGGTCGGTTATTGTGAGATCCGCCTTTACTGTGGCGGATCAAAGTGCTCGCTGGACCGAAAAATTTTGTGACCGAAAGATTTTGGCCAGAGATTTGTGTTTAGTGATTAATTTTTCGGTCAGTCAGTTTTTCGGTCAAATTGTCTTAGTGTTGCTCGCTGTTGCATGGTGCCCGCTTGTCCTTTGGAGATAAGCCATCAGGCGACTGCGCTTGGCGAGGCTTGTGGTTAGGTGGATCGAAACACCCGGCCCTGACGTGATCCGGTCGTGTTGTTGCGAATTCATCCTGCCGCTGGAGTTGTTGGCGGTGCAGCGTCAGTAATGTCGGTTTCTGAGAACAGCACATCCACCAGTGTGGTGACTCCATGGCCGGATGATCCATGGACGCCTTTTCGGAACTGAACTCGCCACGTATAGCCCGTCTCCGGTGTTGCCGTGATGTACTGAATGTCTTCGCTGCAGGCGATGAATGTTTCGAAGGTTTCTTCGGGGAGGATCACCTTTCCTGATTGTTGCCCAACAATCACAAAGGCATTGTCCATTGTCTGAAGAAAATTCAGAACTCGCACGGGCGATGATGTTCCCGGCGAACTGACATTCAGCATGGAATTGACGATTGTTGATTCGTCCGTAGAGAATCGTGGCGTGCGATGCGACATCAATCCTGCGTCGAACGGTGGAAATGCATACCACCCTGATCGATTCTCAAACCGCAACCAAAGTTTCAGGACAGGATCGGTTGTGAGAGTTGTCGCGGGAGCCTTCGTCTGGAACTGTTCGAACATTAGTGGTTCGCGAGTCACCTTTACTGGCGTCAACACAACGTCGCCGAAGCGACGAGATTCTCCAAGTTTCAATACATGGCCTTCGGGGACTGGAGTTCCATCGGGCACTCGTTTGAATTCGTTTGAGTCGAGGGGACGGATGTCCGGCAAGCTCTCCAGGGCCGCGTTGCCAAACAGCTTTAGTCGACCGGTCATCAGGCAGAAGATCATCAGCAGTGTGATTGCAATGGCATAGCCCTGAATCGCCGATGAGGACTTCTTTTCGGAAGGAGCGACGGCCTTCTTCTCTGCGACAGGTTTCTCTGGCACGTTCGACTCAGCAGTGGTGGGCTTTGTCGGTGGCTGAGGGGGCTTTGTTTCGGATTGAGCCACCGTTGTTGGCTCTGGATCCGGTGTCAGAGTTGCCTCTGGCGCGGCGATAGATTCCGGTTCTGCCGATGTCGAATCATAGGCGATTACTTCAGGAGCGTTGGCCACCTGCGTCTCCGGCTGTTCAGCCGGTTCATCAGTCTCTGGAGCAGACATCATCACTGTCTGATCTGCTTCCACAGGGCTCGCCGCGATCTGATCATCCGCTGCAGCATGTGGAGGCGCTGATGGAAACGAAACGGTCTCTGCGACGAGACCAGACAAGTCCGGAACGGTCTCAGGAGAAGAGTCGAAGTTTATTTCAGGCAGAGAAGCCCCGGGAGTCTCATCCAATGTCGGAAACGATGGCGTTCCCGATACGGAGTCCGCATTCAGGAATGAAAAATCTTTTGGGCTCTCGTCCGGACGATTCGGTCCTGCCATTCGTCAAAACTCCTGCTATCTGAAACAATAGAGACTATCGGCATGCTGACCTCAGATGCCCGATCGACTCGCCTCCCTATTTCAATCGTGTCGAATCTTCGGAGTCAACTGGAATGAAGTCAATTCTTTCGAACGCATCTGCCTTCGTGGCGGCTTCTCATGAGGATCCGCGTAATCCCGGCGTACTCAAGCGTGTTATTGCCACGAAAGACGACTTTCAGGCCGGACACGTGCAGATGCTGAACTGGGCTCGATTACCAGGTAAGTCCTCTTTTCAACTGCATTACCATGAAGACATGCAGGAAGTCTTCGTGCTGCTGAAGGGAGAGGTAGAGATGCATGTTGGGAAAACGACGACACTGATGCACGCTGGTGATACGGTTATTGTTTCGCCACGAGAGCCCCATCGCATGGTCAATTGTCTTGATGAAGCTGCTGAGTATATCGTGTTCGGGATCTCTGCTGGACAGAATGGGAAGACAGTTGTGATCGATGGCTAACGTTCGTTGACTCCACGGAGATGTAACACTTTTCTCCGGTTCTCGTATCTGCATACGAGATCAATCTTATCCTGTAGTATTACTGCGAGGAGGCTCTATGAAGACTCTGTTATCACTGGTTGTGTTGGTGCTCGTAATGGGCTCCGGCCCTTTGGTTCTTGCAGAGTCTCTAAAGGCTGGAGCCGCAATCAGCAATATCACCCCGGACATTGGTGCACCGGTGATTGGTGGATTTGTGCCGTTTCCGTCGACGCAGATTCACGATGAACTCAATGTCCGATGTCTGGTTCTGGATGACGGTTCGAAGAAGATTGCTCTGATTGTCTGCGACTTGTTAGGCATTCATCGGATCGTCAGTGAGGAAGCTCGCCGCCTGATTCAGGAGCGTCATGGAATCCCTGTGGCCAATGTGATGATCAGTGGCACGCATACGCATTCCGCTCCCAGTGCGCTGGGAGATGATCGCCTGGAGCCGGAGCAGAAGCCGAACGAGTACCAGGCGTTCGTGATTCGGCGAATCGTCGACGGAGTGACGCGAGCCATCAACAATCTTCGTCCTGCGAAGCTGGCTTTTGGCACCGTGGATGTCCCGGAGCATCTCTTCAATCGTCGATGGTATATGCGACCGGGCACAGTTCCGCCGAACCCATTTGGTCAGACTGACATCGTGAAGATGAATCCGCCCGCAGGGAGTCCCAATCTGACAGAGCCGGCCGGTCCGATTGATCCGGTCATCTCAATCATTGCCGTGAGGGATTTACAGGATCGCCCAATCTCCATCTTCTCGGCGTACTCACTGCATTATGTCGGGGGCGTGGGTTCGGGGCATATTTCATCAGACTATTTCGGCCATTACTGCGAGCACATGCGAAAGCTGATTGAGGCAGAAACATCAGTGCCTCAATCCGAAGATGTGCCGCCGTTCGTCGCGATGATGGCCAATGCCACGAGTGGTGACATCAATAACATCAACTTTCAAAATCCACGATCTGCCCGAAAGCCGTATGAACAGATACGTTATGTGGCTGAAGACTGTGCCGTGAAAGTCCTCGCGGCAACAAAGACGCTTGAGTACAACGACACCATCGCCCTGGATGCACGTTACAGCGAGCCTGTCATCACCTGGCGGAAGCCAACGCCAGAACAGGCTAAATGGGCTCAGGAAACGATTGCAGCGGGAGCGAAGAGCGATTCCGACTTGTCTTTCATCTATGCTCAACGCGCGACAAAGTTGGCGGGATATCCTGAAAACACAACAATCCCCGTGCAGATCCTGCGAATAGGAGATGTTTGCATCGGCACAATGCCGTGTGAAGTCTTTTGTGAAATCGGGCTGGAGTTTCGTGAGAAGTGTCCCGCAAAGCATGCGTTTATGGTCGAACTGGCTCATGGCTATTTTGGTTATCTGCCTACGCCTCGCCATATGCAGTTGGGCGGATATGAAACGTGGATTGGCACAAATCGACTTGAGCCGACGGCTTCGGAAAAACTTCTGGCGGAACTTTTGAAATTGGCGGAATCTTCAGGCGAAAAACCGTAACCGAACATATCTGATAAAGACACAGGATGTTGCGGTCAAACATTCGCTACTTTCTCGGGCGCCTCACTCATGTCTGCTCTGATTGAGCTGAACGATCTCTCGAAGGACTATGGCTCATTCCGAGCACTCTCGGATGTCAGCCTGCGGATTGATGAGGGCATTACAGGACTGCTGGGGCCCAACGGCGCCGGGAAGAGTACCCTGATCAAGGTCCTTCTGGGATTGGTCAAGACAACGTCCGGGCAAGGTTATGTGCTGGGGTTTCCGCTGGGCCAGTCGGTTGCACAGGTCCGAACTCAAATTGGTTACATGCCGGAAGATGATTGCTATGTGCATGGCCTTTCGGGGATTGAATCCATTCAGGTGGCCGCTCGGTTATCCGGGTTCTCTGAAACTGAAGCGTTACGCCGCGGACACGAGATTCTGGATTTCTGTGGCATGGGACAGGAACGATATCGTCCTGTAG
>JBILXT010000016.1:0-40001 GCA_044378235.1 Planctomycetaceae bacterium | reverse complement strand
GTTCGAAGACGATCAGGTGAGTCTGCCCGACCTGTGGATGAATGCCCCAGGCTGTCGTCAGATTGCCGTCAATCGCGTGACTGGCAGTCCATCCCGACTGATCAAAATCCGCGGTGGCTCGACGAAACGCCAATCGCTTCGGCTCTGGAGAATTCGGTGAAAATGCCTGCACAACGAACTCGGTCAGATGCAAATTCCCATTATCCATCCGCCCGGGACCATTCATGGGCAGCGATGGATCCGCGAGCACATCCAGTCGCAGTGCGGTGACGGATTTCAACGTCGTCGAACAGGTGACGGTGGTTGTTTCTTTGTCGGGCCGTGGCCCCGTCGAAAGAATCGAACCGTCTGGCTGACGAACCAACATGGCCGCATCGACCGATACAAACGCTTCGATGTCCAGCGGCTGCCAGTTCGCCTCGGGGCCTCGCTGATTCGTCCATTGGGCAACCAGAGCCAGATGTTCCGGCTGCAGAAGAACAGACGCGTCTTTGCGATCCGCAGCATCTTTCAGTGTTTGCCAATGGCGTCGTGTCCTGCCGACAGAGGCATCTGCATCAAACGTAATTTCGCCCTTGCCGAGTCCGGCGAACACAGCCTGCAGGGAGTAGTAATCTTCCTGAGAAATTGGATCAAACTTGTGCTGATGACATCGCGCACAGTTGGCGGTGGTGCTGACAAACGCGGACATCGTTTGAGTCACCATGTCGTCGCGATCAAGATTCTCAAACGCATTGACCGCCGTAGCCGCCGCGCTATGGTCATAAGTGCCTGCTCCGATGAAACCAAGAGCCGGCATCAGATGAGTTTCCTCGGGATACAAAGCGTCGGCCGCCAGTTGCTCGCGGATAAAGCGATCCCACGGTTTGTCCTCGTTCAGGCTTTGGATCAAATAATCTCGATAACGCCACGCATTCTTTCGCAGGACATCGTGTTCGTATCCATGAGTATCCGCGTAGTGGATGGTGTCCATCCAATGCCGTGCCCAGCGTTCGCCGTATCGAGGTGACTCCAGCATGCGGTCGACCAGGCGTTCATAAGCATCAGAAGCCGGATCGTTCACGAAGGCCTCAACGTCTTCGACGGAAGGATGCAGCCCGTGCAGATCGATCGAGAGTCGTCTGATCAGCGTGCGACGATCGGCCTGAGCCGATGGTGTCAGCCCATTCGCTCGAAGTTCTTCGCGGATGAATCGATCAATGGGATGCTGCGAGTCTGTGGCGTCCGCAGACGGCGGGATTTCCGGTCGCGTCAGTGGCTTCAGTGACCACCAGTCAGCCGCGTCCTTGAGATCTGGCTTCTGTGGTTCAACATCCCGCGGATCAACCGCTCCTTGCTTCACCCATTCAACAAGGACGGCGATTTCTTCATCGCTTAGTTTTTCTTCCGGCATCTTCAGATCCGCATCCGAGTGCCGTACTGCCTTGATCAGCAGACTGTTCTCCGGATCTCCGGGAATAATCGCGGGGCCGCGATCTCCGCCGTTTTGCCATCCGCTTTTCCAGTCAAGAACGAGACCACCGCTGATCTCGGACGCCGAGTGCGAATGACACTCATAACAACGCCGCTTCAGCAGTGGTTCAACAGATTCGCGAAAGAACGGCGTTTCATCCGCGCGAGTTGTCGAGAAGCCAATTGAGAACAACAGGCCGAAGGTGATGCCAATTCTTAAGCCTGCCACGAACATTTTATTCTCTGGGTTGAACTATTCGACGTACAAGAAACCGTTCGAACACAGCAGTGTCTGGCATAGCAGATTCAGATTCGCCGCTGCAATTTCTGGTGGAGCATCCGGCGGCGGAGTCAGAAACTCAACCCCCGAAGTGATTTCTGAAGCATTCGGAGTGCGGCCATAAATCAGCCGCCATGTCAGAGTAATCTGCGTTGGCAAGTCACTGCTGGTTGCACGAACTCGGTCAGCAATCAAGCCGGCCTGCTGCACCATAAACGGGTTGTTCAACATCAGCAGAGCTTGTGGTGCCGCCGTAGAAACCGGCCGACGCTCACAGTTCGGCGCCATTCGCGGAAGATCGAAAGGCTCAATCACGCTCAGCGGCATCGATCGACGCACCTGCACGTAAATGCTGCGTCGGAATTCGTCTTCACCCAGAGCCTCAACTTTACCCGATGGCCGTCCGGCAGAATCGCGAGTATCAACGGCGACAACAAACTGGCCGACCTCATCGGGACTGACCGGAATCGGCTTGCCGAATTGCTTTGCTGCCAGTTTACCACTGATCTGCAGGATGGAATCTCGAACCGTTTCTGCTTCCAGTCGTCGAACGTTCATGCGGCCAAGTAGACGATTTTCGACGTCCACAGCATCCAGTTCCGGACGATGAACAGACACCTGCCGGTAAGCTGTCGAATTCAGAATCTGGCGATGGAACCGTTTGAGCGTCCAGCCTTCGTCCATAAAGTCGCGAGCCAGCCAGTCCAGAAGTTCCGGATGCGAAGGCAGTTCACCCTTCACACCAAAGTCCGCAACGGTCGACACAAGCCCCTGACCAAAATGGTGCAGCCAGAATCGATTCACAAGAACTCTCGCGACCAGCGGATGCTGTCCGTTCGTCAGATGTTTTGCATACGCCAGCCTACGACCTGATGTTGGCACGGCAGGATCGTCAGCCGGGATTGCCAAAGATCCGGAATTCAAAACAGACAACTCGCCCGGCGCGATTTCCTGACGAGGCTGCTGGTGGTCGCCTCGAGAGAACAACTTCGTCACTGGAATCTGTCCGGGGACCTCATTCAAGCACATCACGTAGTCGTCAGCCGGTCGCTTCTTTTTCGTCTCGGCGGTCAGGTCGTCCCATTTCTTGTTGAACCCAGTCAGCCGATCGGGCAGATACAGATAAACCGATCCTCGATCGACGTTCAGGAAAGGAAACTCCTTGATCAGTTGCTGCTGCTCGGGAGTTCGTTTATCAGCCGCTGTTTCTCGCGCGGCACGAGCCAGTGGCTGCTGTTCGGCCGGCAGCTTCTTAAGTTCGCGTTCGAACGTATCTTGAACAATTCCATCCAGCTCCGCGGTGCGTTTGTTCGAAATGTCAGCCAGTTCTGCATCGACAGCCGCCGCGGCCTTCTGAGTTTCCGTTGACCACAGCGAAACCAGTCGGCCACCAGGAACTCGCCAGTTGTTCGGATCATAAGCCGGTTCAAAGAGTGCTCGCAGACGATAATAGTCAGCCTGCGTAATCGGGTCATACCGATGTTCATGACACTGCGCGCAGCCAACAGAGAGACCCAGCACAGCCGTCGAGGCGACCTTGATCGTTTCGGCGATGACATCATTGCGAGCCGTCACAACATCCGGACCACCAGCCGCTGTTCCGTCGGGACACATTCGCAGAAAACCCGTGGCGATGAGTTGATCGGCCTGCTCCGGAGTCAGATCCTGATAAGGCGGAGTCAACAACTCATCGCCGGCCAATTGTTCAACCAGAAATTGATTCCATGGTTTGTCATTGTTGAACGATCGAATCACATAGTCGCGATACTTCCACGCCCACGGACGTTCGACGTCAGTCTCATTGTAGCCATCGCTGTCCGCGTATCCGGCGACGTCCAGCCAGTGTCGTCCCCAGCGTTCACCATACGATGGAGATGCCAGAAGTTCATCGACTAGTTTAGCCCACGCGTCCGGCGCTGTATCGGCCACAAACTTATCAATGGCTTCTGGTGTTGGGGGCAGTCCTGTCAGGTCGAAGGTAACCCGACGAATCAATGTCTCACGATCCGCTTCCATACTGAAGCTGAGACCTTTCGATTCCAGCTTCGACAGCAAAAACGCATCCACAGGAGTACTCACCATCGCCTGCGCGGTGACGGCGGGAACTTCCGGCTTCACAATGGGACGGAAGGACCAATGCTGACGCTCTTCTTCGGTGAAGGTGTCACCGGCCGCCAGTGTTTCCGGTTCCGGGCGTTCAGTCGTCGCACCGTTATCAATCCACTGAGCCAGTAACTGCAGTTCTTCGGGAGACAGCTTCTTCTTGCCCGGCGGCATCTCTCCAGAGGCGACTCGTTGATAGAGCAGGCTGGCTTTGTGATCGCCAGGAACAAGCCCCGGACCTGATTCACCTCCCTTCAACAGGAAGCGAGCCAACCGCGAATCAATGCCGCCTTTCAGTTCCGGCTCTTCGCCATGACAGTGCCAGCAATGCGCCTTCAGGATGGGGCGAATATGCTTTTCAAACTGAGGCTTAGCGGCCGAATCATCCGCGCGAACAGAAGTGAGCGGCATCGCCAGTGCGAGTACCGTCACAACCAAAACAGACTTCAGTCGATTCATGGCTTTGCACCAGACAGCAAAAATGCGGCGGTTTTGAGGCAGGAAGAACCGTGGAGGGATCCTCACTTTACCCAAATTTTCCGCATGAGCAACCGCCGTTTCCGGTCGGGCCACTGTTCGGAGCAAATGTCAGTGTTTCAATACGTCAATCGACGATAATCCGGACTCCTGAAGCGGAACGGCGCGAGCCGTCCGGTGAGTGTCTGGCCTCACTTCGCACAGACACTTCACCTTCAAAGCGACTCTGGGACACCGCAGACTTCCTGAACAATCATTCCACCACTACGCCAACCGCTTCTCCGCAATCGTACCGTTCGGTGAATTCTTGACGTTATATCCTCGGCTTTCGATATCCTTTCGAAGACCATCGGCCGTCGGCCAGTCTTTACGTTGTCGAGCGTCATCGATCTGCCGACACAGACTTTCAATCTCGGCCTGTTCGCCCGACGCTCCGCCAGAACCCGCGTCACTAGCTCCCAGCGGTGCAACGGCCAGCACATCGTTGATGCGATTGAGAGCTCCCAGAGCAGCGCCGGCATCGTCAGGAGTCGACGAGGCCCATGGCAAAATGGCTCCCAGTGCGCCGGCGATGTTCAGGTCGTCGGCGATCGCTTCTGCGAACTCCTTCAAAATCGGATAGCTCAAATCGACTGGCTCTGCTTTGCCTCCGCAAGCGGCTTCCAGCTTGGCTCGGAAATCCGTCAGACGCTTCACAGCACCCGCGGAATCCAGCAGACCCTTTTTCGTGAAGTTCATGTTGGCTCGATAGTGCGACTTGATCAGTTCCAGTCGCAACACAGCCGGATGCACCTGAGTTCCTGTCGCGCGGCCTTCGAGCACATCGCGGACTGTCCAGAAGTTGCCTTTGCTCTTGGACATCTTTTCGCCTTCGACCATCAGGAAGCGAGCATGCATCCAGATGTTGGCGAACTTGTCTTTACCGGTGGCTCCGCAGGTCTGAGCAATCTCGCATTCATGATGCGGGAAGATCAGGTCTTCGCCGCCCGTATGAATATCAATCACATCACGGCCCAGACGTTTCCGAGCCATGCACGAGCATTCGATATGCCAGCCTGGATAACCCATGCCCCAAGGTGATTTCCATTTCATGATGTGAGAATGATCAGGCTTCCACAACATGAAGTCGGCGGGATGCTTTTTGTTCGACTGGTTCTCATCGCTGATGCGACCACCAGCTCCGGTAAGAAGACGATCCAGAGTATTCCCGCTCAGCTTGCCGTAGGCCGGGAAACTTTCGACGCTGTAATAGACAACTCGATCCGGACCAACATACGCATGTCCGTTCTTCAAGAGTTGAGTAATCATCTCCTGCATGACATCGATGTTCTCGGTCGCGCGCAGGATGTTGTCGGGTTCTGAAGCGACTTTGACGCCGAGCAGTTTCGCGTCATCCAGAAATGCGTTCATGTAATATTCGGCGATCTGGTAAGGATCATCCGGATTCTGAACAGCGCCTTCTGGAACCTTGCCGGACTTTTTGTCTTCTTTGACTCGCGCAGCGGCCGCCTGCATTTTGTCCTGACCGCCACCGTCGGCGTTCGAATCGTCTGTCATATGACCGACGTCAGTGATGTTCATCACGTGATGAACTTTGTGGCCGAAGAATTCCAGAGTTCTTCGAATGACGTCCGCGAACAGGAACGAACGAAAATTTCCGATGTGAGCAAAGTCGTAGACCGTCGGCCCGCAGCTATACATTCGCACGCAGTCGGTATCAGCCGGCTGGAAGGTTTCGGTGGCATTCGTGAGCGTGTTGTAGAACTTGATTTCCATGGGGATTCGGTCTCATACGGGCACAAAATTCTGAATCAGCCGCGCGAGGATAGTAAAACTGCGTGTTTGAGTGCAGCCCGGTTTTCTGAAACTCCCCCTGGTTTCTCAGCGACACTACGAATGCCCGTTTTTCTTGGGCAATTTCGGCAGCAGAGTCGCACTTGTCGGGTTGTTGATGTGATTTGTAGCATCGACTTCAGTCGACACTGGAGCCCCGATTCTCTAAGGAGCAGTCCCGAAATAACATCCTGTTTTACTGAAGCGACAAATCACAACCCGAAACGTCAGTGAGGGATTTTTCTGCAAGGCACCGATCCTTCGTTTACTCGTTTTGAAGTTATGCATTTTGGTTAGGGCTGGAAGCCCGGCACATCCTCTGCCGGTGGCGTGAGCCACCGGACGACAAAAGACACTGCGACTCAGGCCTGAAGGGCGCCTGAAGGGCCGACACATCCGCCCTTGTGTCGGCCCTCCGAGGCTGTGAATTTATTCGTAGGACGGCCTTTTCAGGCCGTCGTTGCCACTAAAACGCGTGCGATTTGTACGCCCTGAAAAGGGCGTCCTACATTCTTTCACAACCTCTCCGGGCCTCAGGAATGCCGGCTGAAGCCAGCACTACAGGATGACTTGGACTCCCAGGCAACGGAGGGCATGAGGCTTCGCGGGTGAGGCACAACTCAGCGAAATGATCTTCAGCCCTTTGACTCGCCTTCACGATCGATGCGGCAGATGCGGGCCGCAGTGGAGATGCGAATCAGCAGGATGCCGGCGCGAAGCACTCCCATGGCGGCGAACAGAACCACAGAGGCTTCGACAATCTTCGGCTCCGTCGTGTTCATCGCGAAGTTCATTCCAACGCGCAGAACGATCAGTGAGATCGCAACCAGAGCCCATCCCATGACTTCTCGGATCCAAAACATCAGACGGCTCCTGCATTGCGGACTGTCGGTGTCATTTCAATTTCCCTCTTTGCGTGCTTTGGCTTTTGCGGCTGTCAGACGTTGCTGTCGCACTTTCAATCGCTTACGCACAATCATACGCAGGTCGGCATAATGCGACTTCAGAAATGCGGATCGCAGATACATGCGAGCCTGGCCGGCTGTCATTTGTCGCCAGGAAATTTCCGATACCGCAATCCAGATTGCGAACAAGCTGACGATCAACATCGCACCGGCCGTGAGGCTCGGATCGACGTCGATGTAATCTCTCAGCCCGGCTGTCACTTCACGATTGGTCGGCAACATTCCCAACGCGACGCGAGCAACCACGACGCAGCCAAACAGCAACGTGATGCCACGCAAGGCCGATGAAAAAATGCGCATTGCAGGAACGCTGAACTCTTTCGGAGATTCCACAGGGGCTTCGCCGGAGTTAAGGAATTCTCGAGCAACCTGCAGCAGGGAACTGCGCGCAATCTGCTGGAGCAACTCTCTTTGCCGAGCCACAAACATCAGCACGCCCATGACGACAAGCACAAACAGCACGCCGCCGGATCCGTTCAGGATGGCCATGTCGCGGCCTTCCCGCAACACAAGATCGCCCTGAACCAACATCAACACCAGAACTCCGCCCCAGCGCTTTAGTGTCAGCATGACCAGCGCGATAATCAGCAACCGAATCGACCACGGTGCTTCCGGTGCCAACAACATCAACAACGCAGCGACGACCACGAAAACAGAAATCTGCAGCACGAGTCCCAAATGCAGCGACTCACCAGGTCGCTCGTAAACAAGATCCGCGGGCGACACTTTTGGTTCACGCAGATCCGAAGTCATGTCGGAAAACGGACGGCTCATCGTCGACCTCCCGCCGCACCGACTCGTCCTGTGCGAGCAATCTCCATTTCTGACAGCACCAACTGGATCGCGTTCTGCTCTCCGGCAAAGGCAACGGTCGCTCCAATTCGACGCAACTCGCGCTGCAACCGAGTTGAAAGGTCGCGACTGCGAGTTTGTTCGGCGGCTAACAGCAGATCTTCAGCGTCGCCCGATTTGATTTCAACTGACGCTGGCGTGGGCCGTTTAAACGTCGGCGTCGGACAGACAAAAGCAATCCGATGATGTCTTGCGAGCACCATTTTAACAGCCGGCAACAAGTGCGAAATACTCGGTGCACATTCCAGCAGATCAGCCAGAACGACGAACACTTCGTTGTCTTTGGCCTGCAGGGCCGCCGTCGTTAACGCTCGGCTCAGCAGGTCCATTCGTGCAATGCCGTCATGAAATCCACGACCACGAATCGCCACAACAGGCGTCATCCACGACAAGCCGGTCTGGCTCAGAAAGTGTTGCGTAAAGGTGGCCATCAGAGCATCATCGTGCAACAACTGCACATGCTTCAGCGGTGACATCTTATAAAGCTCAGCCAAAACGCCGGCCAGCAGCGAACGATCGCGATGCCGCCGCGCGTTCCATGGCAGAATCGGAAACAACGTGAACGGCACCTGATTGACTTTCAGATCGAGCAACTCCGGAAACTGCTCCGTCGCCACGCTCAGTGCAAACGTCACCAACGTCGGCGAAAGTCGATCAGGCATCGGTGCGGGGTTTACGCAGAAATCCGACATCGCTTCCAGCAGACGATGAAAACCACGCTCACCAGCCTGCGGAGGAACTCGCTTGGGGCCTCGTTCATCGAACAGTACCGCTCCGACCGGATCCCCAACAGAAATCGCCGTCCGAGCGACACTCGC
The DNA here is from genome assembly GCA_044378235.1 of Planctomycetaceae bacterium. Classification (GTDB taxonomy): domain Bacteria; phylum Planctomycetota; class Planctomycetia; order Planctomycetales; family Planctomycetaceae; genus SXXK01. The sequence continues at coordinate 31,221 of JBILXT010000016.1, read as the reverse complement.
GCCAACATAGGTCAGTTGATCGAGCAACCGCATTCCAAACCCGCCGACTCGAGTTCCAATTGATCCATCGAGAAACAACTGTAACCGCACGGGAACTTCTGACTCATATTGTCGAGTCATCAGCTTATCTCGACGAGCCGACACTTTCCATGCGATGGACTTGGGAGGATCTCCGTCGACGTATTCTCGCAGTTCCAGCAATTCCGATCCCATCCCCGATCGTTGCAGGCGATGAATCCCGTGCTGTGGCAGCGAATTGATCCGCTTCACCAGTGGCTGTGTCTCACCCACATCGGCATAGGCCGGGAGCACTCGAAAAACCTGAACCAGCGGGATGAAGCGTTCGAGCCGAAAGAAGCCCTGCGCATCCTGCAGCACGATCCGAAAACCGGGCAATCGCAAACGGCCGGCCCCACGCACGCGAGCAGTGTAAGAGAACTCAAACGCGTCAAACCGAGCCTTCACGTTGACTTCATTGCCAGTGTCCGCAACGTCCATGTTCTCAGGCACGACGTCACGAATCATGAGTGCGGGGCCGATGGTTCCTCGCGAAGATTTGACTTCGACAGAGACTGTTACGAGGCGTCCGGCCCACAACAGGCCTGTGGGTTCATCACGTCCATTCACACGACGAGTAAACTGCAACTGTGGAAGCTCAATCCAGACTCGCCATGTAAAGATCAGCCATTCGACCAGCAGCCAGAGCAGGATCGAAAGCGACAGCAACGCGAGACCGGTCTGACCTCGCAGAATGCCAAGGAACAGCCCGGCGATCGAAGGCAAAGCCAGCCATCGCGCGAACACGGTCATCGACGACGTTCCTGAATTACGGGAACAGTGCGAATCAACTGCTGAACCACCGATTCGATCGTACGACCATCCATTTCCGCTTCAGGCCGCATGATGAGTCGATGACAAAGCACCGGATTGCAAACAGCCTGGATGTCTTCGTGAGTCAGATAATTTCGGCCGGACAACAGAGCGTGCGAACGTCCGGCTTTCATCAGATTAATGGCGGCTCGCGGACTACCGCCCAGCACCAGATCCGGATGCTGACGACTCTGTCGAACCAGATCGACGATGTATTCCTGCAGCTCGCGTGATCCATAAACGGTATCAAGCTGTCGCTGGATGGCGACGATCTCTTCTGCGTTGGTCACGGGGCCAGGTTTGGCAATTGTGCGACTATGCAGCTCCAGCATGTCGACTTCCTGATTGCGTTCGGGATAGCCCACATGAATGCGAAACAGAAAACGGTCCAGCTGAGCTTCCGGCAGTCGGTAAACGCCTTCCTGTTCGATCGGGTTCTGCGTTGCGAGCACCATAAACGGTTCCGGCAGCGGCAGTGTCTTCCCTTCAATCGTGACCTGACGTTCCTGCATCGCTTCGAGCAGTGATGATTGAGTTCTCGCAGGCGCGCGATTCAATTCGTCGGCCAAAAGTAACTGGCAGAAGACCGGACCTTTGCGAAGCACAAAGTTACTTGTCTGACGATCCAGAACCTGCGTTCCAGTGACGTCGGATGGCAGCAGGTCCGGAGTAAACTGGACTCGTTCATAGTGGATCCCCAGCACTGTCGAAAACGTACGACAGAGCGTCGTCTTCGCCGTCCCGGGAACTCCTTCCAGCAGCACATGTCCGCCGGCAATCAGCGCCATCAGCAACTGATCTGTGACATGATTCATCCCGACAACGACCTGTTCAACAGCCTGCAATGTTCGCTGACGCAGCTCATGCACTCGCTGAGCAAGCTGGTTGGAATTTGTCACAGTCACAGAGAAATCCACTCCGGTTAGCAGTCTATGATTCTCGTTCCGCGGCGAAGTCTAGCGACGATCGGTCCGAAATGTGAGTCACGGGGGGCGGCGTCAACCGAGTGAATCGTGATCTGTCTAACATGCCGACGAAGTCAGGACGTTTTCAAACCTTCCATGAGCCTGAGGCGCTAGCCGATCTACTGCCGTTCCTAAATTGGGGGCAATTCGGCTAGCGTCTCAGGCTCACGGTTTTTCTGGCGTTAAAATGCGTAGATTGAGACTAACGGGGCACCCTGACAGACAAAGCGGGAATGGGTTGAGCAATTGTCCTCACGAAGCCAAATGTTTCAGAACTTCCCTTCAGTGAAAGAACTGAAGCCAAACTGAAAATCACGGCTCCGAAATCCCCGAAATCGCCGAGATTATGACGGTTAGGAAGGTCAGGGTAAGCAGGGCTATTTGTAGGCCCGATTTTGAAGCCTCAAATTCTGCGCAGACTGTCTCTCCTAAAGCCCGAAAACCGTGTAGAAACCGCCATCAGGGGCCGCAAAACTAGAGGACGTTGACACCCTCCGGAGCCCCTTGTAGAGTCGTGCGAGTTCGTTTTTTGCAGCCCGGAATTTTTTCCTCAACGGCGGGTCTGACAGTTGGCCAGAAGTACTCATGCCAGTGACCGTTCGCGGTCCTGCGTCTGGAAGACTTTGACCATTTCAGTCTGCTTTGGGGCGTGTTCAGTGTTTCTGGTTCCGTTCCTGGCGTTTCTCCTGCTGACAGGCTTTCGGGGTCTTCAGGCAGATGATCGTCGGAGCTGGATGGTGCCGGGAAGAGTTGTCCTGGGACTTTCGAAGGATCGGAATCAAACCGTCCGACCGGAAGCCTCGGCGATACCGGGTCAGAATCGCTGGATGGCTGGTGTTGCAGAATCGGACTGGGAGTATGTGGTACTGCATCATTCTGCCAGTGAATCGGGCAGTGTTCAATCGATTCATGAGGAACATCGTCGTCGTAAAGATGCGATGGGAAACGCCTGGCTGGGAATTGGTTACCACTTTGTGATCGGAAATGGACAGGGAATGAAAGACGGGGCTGTGGAGCCCACTTTTCGCTGGGAAGAACAGCTCCACGGAGCTCATTCCGGAGATGCCCTGTTTAATGCTCGTGGAATTGGTATTTGCCTGATCGGGAATTTCGAGAAAACTGCACCGTCGAAAGCTCAGCTGACTGCGGTGAAAGAGCTGGTCAAAACTCTGGCAGGTCGGCATCAGATCGTTCGGGAAAAGATTATTGGACATGCTTCGGTGAAGGCCACGGCTTGTCCCGGGAAACACTTTCCTCTGCAAGATGTCAGAGCAGTGGTTCCCTGAGTTTCAGAACTTTGCAGATCATTGATTTGAAATTTGAGATCTGAAATTTGAGATCTTAAGCAAGTGCAATAAGAAGACGTTGAGGCAAGGACTGCTCTCGACCGTGATTTTGGCGTTCTCCTCAACACACAATGTTCTTCATGGAAGTTATCTCAATGTTTAATCGTGTTCGAAGCCTGTCGTTCTCATCCGGTGAGCTGGACTCTCTGATCCCGGATATGGACGTGGAAATGCTGCCGACGGAACTTCGCGAACTGTATCAGTCGTGGAGTCAGTCGCCGGATTCCCTGGCAAAGTATTCCAACAGCGTTGCTGAATCAGACTGGCCGGTTTCGATCTACGTTCCTGAACGTTACGAAGAACGATACGCGTATCCTCTGGTGATCTGGTTTCACAGTGACGCCAATGATGAGGACCAGCTCGAACAGTTTATGGGAGCTGTCAGCTCACAGAACTACATCGGACTGGCCCTGCGTGGCAACACTGAGCACAAATCCGCTGGAGGTTACTGCTGGGATCCATCGTCCCTGCTGTTCGGATCCGTGCCACTGCAGGATCTGCTTTATGTAACAACGTGTCGCCTGCGTCGAGCGTTCCATATTCACAGCGAGCGTATTTTTGTGGCCGGAGCTGGCCACGGAGCTGACGTTGCTCTGCAGACAATGATTCAACGCCCCGAATGGTTTGCGGGTGCAATTCTGCTCGACCCAGCCTGCAAGTCTGACAGCCTGAAGTCTGATCGACTGACAGGACTGCGTGGCAAGCCGATGATGATGTCTGTCTCACGCAGCTGTTCTCACGAATGTATGGGACGCAGCGTCGAATCAGTTCGATTGCTGCGATCCGCCGGAGCCAGTGTCGATGTGGAAGTCACTGAACTCCCTGTCGACCCAACCAGCAACGAGGCTCGCATGATCGACCACTGGATCATGGGCTGCATCAATCGTGAAGCTCTGGTGTAGAGCTATTTCTCCAGCGACTGCCGAATCTCATCGACCTGGCGTAACAGGTCCATACGGCGGATTTTTGTTTCCAGCATCGCCCTCTGCATTCGCAGTAATCGAACTGTGATGTAAATGCCGAGGGCGATAGCAATCGGTGCAATTGCGAAAGCAATCAATCCAAAAACTCGCCCCATGCTGCCAGCCCAGACGTCCGCGAGGCTGATCGGGGTGGGCATCGATTTGCCTCCGAACGCGACCAACAGCCCGAACAGAAATGCGGCCATGGTGACGGCGGAGGCCATGGTGACGATACCGCCAACAGTTACGGCGACAAGCTGCTGGCGAGTTGTCAGTCGGATCTCAAGTTCGCCGGGTGTGACTTCATAGGGATTCGTGTCCATGGCCTATTGTACTCGCATAGGCTTCAATTCATCGAACCACAGATCATCGTTCGGCACGTTCAAACGCAGCTCCTGAAAATCGCCGTTTGCATCAGGCACAAACTGAATCGTCCCTTCGGCGAACCAGGCAAACTCCTTTCGCCACGTGATTTTCCACGTGTCATACTGCAGATGAGTCAGATCGGCGACCAGTTCCGGATTGGGCAGCAGACTAAAGATAAGGCGATCACATTCCTTCGTAACCGTGATGTCCCCATACAGCGGACAACGATAGGTTCCGACAAAGGCATCTATACTGCGACTGGGTTGAGTCCCCGCGACTTTCTGTGTCGTTGCGTCGTTCACCCGTTTGTAAAAAGCTTCTCGATCGCTTCGATCTCGTTCCAGTCCCTCCGAAAGCAACGCACGCTTTTCGCCACCCAGGAACTCGTCAACAATCGTGCTGGCCAGCGCGGACGGAAGTCCGGTCATGCTGTTCGTCAGCACGACGATACCCAGTTGTTCTTCCGGAACCAGCATCACCTGCGAATACATTCCGTCGTAACCGCCACCATGAGACACCAATAGCCGACCTTTGTAGTCCGCAAGATTCCAGCCGAGTCCATAGGCACGAAAATGATTGGTGAGAGAACGTTTCTGGGCCGCAGCGCTCAGGGTAATAATCGTGTGAGGCGACCACATGCGAAATGAGGAGGATTCCGAAAACAAGCGGCGTGAATCATCGATGCGACCTCGATCCAACTGCACTCGCACCCACTTCGCCATGTCGTTCGAGCTGGAAATAATCCCGCCGGCCGCGGCCATCGTGTCCCAGTTGTACCACGGAATCGTTCGTACGCCGTCCACCAGCGACTTATGAGGAGTTGCGAAGTTTCCTTTGGCATCCAGCGATTTGATTGAAGTGACGGAACGGTCCATGCCAACGGGCTGCAGAATTCTCTGTTCGATAAAATTCTGCCATGTCTGGCCGCTGGCTTTCTGAATCACCTCACCGGCCGCGAGGTACATCAGATTCGAATAGCCGTAAGAAGCACGAAACGGCCCCTTCGCTGACAAATGCCTTGCTCGCCGCAAAACATCTTCCGGCGAATACGGAGTGCCCCACCAAAGCAGATCACCGCTGAACGTTCCCAGTCCGCTGCGATGACACAACAGATCATCAATCCGCAGTTCCGTCGAAACATATCGATCGTATAACTCCAGCCACGGCAGATGCTGCTGAACTCGATCAGACCACTTCAGCTTTCCCTCTTCATCAAGCATTGCGAGGGCCGCGGCTGTGAAGGCTTTTGAGTTGGACGCGATCGCAAACAACGTGTCTCCATCGACTGCTTCTGCTTTGCCAAACTCACGCACACCAAAACCGCTCGACAAAAATACCTGTCCGTCTTTCACGATCGCCACGGACAAGCCAGGAACATTCCACTCCGCTCTCGACTTCTCAATCAACGAGGCGATGTCCGCAACGACCGGCCCTGAAGGCACCGAAACAACAACAGGTTCCGGTGTCTGACCCAGTAATGCCGTGGCCGACAATAACAGACTGAGGAACATGAAGAGTTTCATCAATCGCAGTTTCATCGTCTGGACTTTCGAAAACGGTGATACACGAAAGAGTTTAACCGCGAATTGACGTGAATAGACGTGAACGAAAACAGAACACCGAAATTCTGGAAGTCCTTTTGAAGAACCGAAGGCTTCGCAAGCAGGATCTTCATCAGACGCCCCTCTGCCCTACTGAGCTTATTCGCGTTCATTCGCGTCTATTCGCGGTTCAAAAATGATCCTTTTTTCGGCAAATCATTTGTTCGTCAATAATGTGGTTTCAGACGAACTCCTCAACGTGCGGACATCGGGCCTCAACATCATTGCTTCGGTGTAGATGCATCAACACAGGTCGCCACGACGAGATCTCCCACCACGTTAACCAGCGTGCGTGACATATCCAGCAAACGGTCGACCCCCAGAATGATCGCAATTCCGTCCGCGGGAACTCCGACAGATTTCAAGACCACAATGATCAACGGGATCGAGCCGCCAGGAACGCCGGCCGTGCCGACTCCGGCCAGCACCGACATCAACACGACCGTGATCTGTTGTCCCAGCGTCAGGTTGACTCCAAAAACCTGTGCCAGAAACAGCACCACCACGCCTTCAAACAAGGCCGTGCCGTTTTGGTTTCCTGTTGCTCCCACGGTCAACACGAAATTCGACGTTTCGGCACGCAACTTGAGCTCTTCCTGAGCAACCTTCAAAGATGTGGACAGTGTGGCACTCGATGAGGATGTGCTGAACGCCACAAACATCGCGTCGGAAATGCTGCGAAAGAATTCCACGGGAGATCGACGACCGAAAAGACGCAGAACTGTGGAGTAAACAATCAACAAATGAATCGCCAGGCCCCCGATCACAACTCCGACAAAAGCCGCCAGAGCCCACAGCACATCCGTTCCCATTTGCGTGGAGACCACAAACACAAGACAGCCTGCCCCCAAAGGAGCCAGCTTCAGGGCCCAGCCAATGATCGTCATGGAGATTTCATACATACCCCGCATGACGGACGTTAGCGTGGCCGTCTCGGACAGTTTGGTTGTCGCCGCGATACCACAGAGCAGAGCAAAGAACATCACGGCCAGCATGCCGTTCCCTTTGGATGACCCGTCGACCGCTCCGACCATTTCCTGGACAGGATTCTCCGGCAGCAAATCCACCAGCGTCTGCCCGAGCGTCTTGGCCGCATCCGCCTTGGCCACGCCTTCAGTGGCCTTGGCGGCATATTTCTCCGTCAGGGTCGTGCGGACTTCATCCGAGATCGTCTTTCCCGGCTGCACAACGTTGACGAGAGTCACTCCGATCAGCACCGCCGAGATCGACAGTATGCCGGTGTAAAACAACGTGACCAATCCGATGCGACCCAGTTTGCGAAGATCTCCAACATCGACCACAGCAAGGTACAAGGCCGAAAACACCAGCGGCAAAACCATCATCTGCATCAGACGAAGAAACAGCTTACCGATCGGCTCCGCGACTGAAACCACAAACGCAACCGCACGACCTCTGGCCGCACCTTCGGGCTCGTTGACTTCTGACTTCAGCAGCCAGCGGTCAACAAGAACAACAATATCGCCCACTGCTTTCTGAACCCATCCACCACCCAGATCGGGCTTCTGCAGGCAGTTACCCGCGATACCGAGAATCAGCCCAATGACGAGGCCGATCACAATTTTGACGTGACCACCAGATCCATGTGGAGTTGTCGGCGAGGAAGCGGAATCAGCCATGATCAATGAGGTCCTGTATGTTGAGGCGATGCTGGGACCTCCGCAACATACCCTGTGAAGCCTCATCTGTCAGCGATCACCATGATTTCTGCCGTGGCCGTTTGAGAAACGCTCACATTTTCCAAGCCCCAAAGCTATCGCGAATCATGTCCTCCTCGCGGCTTCGCGCCTTCGCGTGAAAAACATGTTCTTAGATGCCTCAACACCCTGATTTGATTCGGGTTCAACTTAGCGGAGACTCATTTCCCTTTGGCTTTCTCCGGGACTGCTGCGTCCGCCGCCTCGTTTTCGTCAAACCGCTGATAGATCGGCAGATGACGATAATAGACTTCCAGCGTCAGCAGACTGAGAGTTGTCTGATACAGTCGACCACCCTGATAACCATGATCGTCCCGAACATCCCAACTCCCTGCGCCCGGACCTGATTTTACCTGAGTCGACACCAGTTCATCACGCATCTTCAGGTTCCATTGGTTCCAGAGATCACCACCCCAATGATGCAGGACCTGAGTCGCATAGTAGTTGTAATAGATGCGCCCCGGTTGCGGACCCACTTTGGAAAGATGTTCAACCCCTGCCTTCAGGGCCGGATTATCACGCTTCCAGCCAAGATACATTCTGCACAGCAACCCAACAGCAGTCATTGAATCTTTGGCACCCTGGCCAGGCATGTATGCATACTGAGCACCCCCGGCAACTTGCGCCGAGTTCAGGAACTCCTTCACATCACGAACAGTGTCACTCTGAACCTTGATGCGGCCCGCTTTGGCACTTTGCAAAGCCATGACCTGCCAGCCAACGACAGAAGTGTCGCCTTCCTGCCCAGGTTGATATCTCCAGCCGCCATCAACTCGATTCTGCGCCTTCTCGATGAACTTAATCGCGTCTCCCGCGAGCTTTCGAAGTTCCTTATCCTCCTTCTCCATGGCGGACGCCTCGCAAAGGCAGATCGTTGCGATTCCCTGGACGTACATCCCGGAATTCGCCTGACTGCGAGCTCGCAAATCGGCGCCCATTGCTCCTCGCTCAGCATTCTGGTGAAGGTAAGTCAGACCCTTTAGTACGTTGTCTTTGAAAGGGCCAGCCTTCATATGAGTATGACCGGCACCGAGAAAACACAATAACGCCATGGACGTCGCGCCCATATCCGTTGTCGTCAGGTCGCCGGGCTGTCCTGCGTCACCGATCTCAGCAAAGTTCCATGAACCATCAACACGCTGAATCGAAGCCAGCCACTTCAGCCCCAGACTAACGGCCTGCTCGCTTTCTGCATTACCGCCATACAACGAGACTGCCGCACGCCGTCCGGCATCTGATCGTCCACCAAAATGCCCCTTGATAAAAGGGACGTCTGAGATGTCAACGAACTCTTCAAACGGCAGCGTGAGTTCCTTCTGCTCATTCGAATCGACCTGCAGACGATGCTGCCCCTTATCAAGCTCAGCCAGCATCTGCTGCATCGTGCTGTTGACGTTCAGATCCACAATGTCTTTGGGCTGGACAATTTCGGCTAACTCAACAGGCTGCTCAGCCAGTTCGTCTCCGTCATTCTGGACGATCAATTGCAGCTCAACATTTTCTGAAGGACCTGGCAACAAGAATGAGGCCATCACAAGCAGCACCAGCCCATGGACCGCCGTGCTGATTGCGGCAGTCCTGATCTCTTCTCGATGCGACTTGAGCCACTGAGGCAGAGTGACACGAATAAAGAGTTTGCTGGCCTGAAACGTCGCTGCGATTTTCATCGCCCATGTCGGAGGTTTCCGACGACGCGTTTTCTGTGCCGTCCGCTGCTGAACCTCATTGAGGACCGACTTCCGCTTCTGAGCCTTCTTCTGACTCGCCTGAAATGCCTCCAGCAACGACGGATCAATCTCCTCGTCGTCGGCGACATCTACATTGGAATCAGGCTGTTCCGACATCGCTGAATACTCAAGAGACGGGAATGGGAACTTTTCAGATCATCGAAATCCGCCAGCAGCCTTCCCGGAAAACTCAGGAGAAATCGCTACAGATTTCAGAAGAAAGATCCGCCGCACTGACTGATCTTGTCATGATCCGACAAAACACCGGCAAAGAAAGGACCTACAAAGTAAGACTCTAACGCAGGATGTGCAAGAGCGTCCGTACAACAAGACGGCACCGCCACAAAAAATGAACGAATTGCCGAGAGACACGGCAGAGGATGCACTTCTGGAACAAGCGAAGTCCATCAAAACCCGCAGTTCCACGGTTCACGCGGCCTTGCTGCCTGAAGCAGAGACCGTGATAGTCCAGGGTTTGATGCGAAATTAAGTTCGCCTCCCAAGAACGCAAGAAATGACCCTGCGATGGGATTCTGCGAGCGGACTGAACCGTCCGGCCAAGTGCGAGCGGCGTGAGGGCATGAGTTTGAACCGCTGATTAACGCTAATGAACGCTGATCAATGCAGAAAGTTAGAGACATGATGCGAAGCAATGCTCTCATCCGTAGTCAATTTTAATGCCGTCTATGTTCGACCGGGGCTTTGAAGCCAGCAGTGACCGGACCACAAAACCATTAGCGTCAATTAGCGTTCATTAGTGGTCTCAAAAACTTTTCCGTTCCGAAAGCCTCTTGCCCCGCAGAATCTGCTTTAACGCTGTTCAATCATTTGCAGGGCATTCTCAATCAGAATCTCCCCCGTCATTTCACCCAGACTCGTTCGTGAAACGTAGGAGTATCGATCGAAACTCTCGTAGTCGACTTTGGTCAGAATGTAACCAAATGCGTCGTTGGTCAGACCGAACAGGAAGTTTTGCTCTCCCTTCATTTTCCGTTTCAAATAGAAACCGATGTTCGGCAGTGCTTCGCCCGGGATTGTCAGTACCTGAGCAGTCCCGATTGTCAGCAGATTGACCTGCACAGAAATTCGGAAATCATCTGTATGTGGATACTTCAACGGCGATGCAGCGACGATCGCTCGCATCATGGCTGACTCCACGGGAAACTCAATCCGCCTTGCAACGTTGATCACTTCCGGGGTTTTCTGAACATCCGCTTTACCGATGATTCGCTCCGCCTCGTCAGCCATCAGATGGCCAATTCGCAGACACTCGGTCCATGTTCGCTGATCCGGCCAGACGGCATTTCGAATATCACCAGGCTGTGACAGATCCCGATTGTCAGCGGTCACCATTCCGCCTTGCGCGCTGTTCATGAAGACGGCAACACCGCCAAGCTTCTGCTCGATCTGATCGTACATCGGCCCGATGCAGTCCGGACTGACAATTCCCACATCGCTCCCCAGAACTTCAGGATGAATTGCATAGTTGACCAGTGTGCCAATCACCTTACCGTCGGTGCCCACAGTCTGCATAACCCCCATGCGACGATCATACAACTGCGGCGCGTAGTAGTTATAAGCAATCCCTTCAGCGGCCTTATCCACCGCAGTCTTCAATATTGCGGGCTGCAGCTTGTCGATCGCCTCATTTATCGCCTCCGCGGCTTTCTCGCAGACGCTCTGCATAAACTTCAGATCGCCCGTAAACTTTCCGGACGGCAACGGAAACCCATAACAATCCGGCGCACTATGAGTATGCGTCGCGCCGATCAGAATATTCTCGGCGGGCAATCGCGGAACCAGCTTACGCACTCGATCACCCAGCACCGAGGGGAACCCAAGCACATCGATTCCAACGACGGCGATAGTCGTCGTTCCGTCACTGAACACCATGGCCCGAGCCGTGAGTTCACCGCGCTTTTCTGTCGTCGCTTGTGGTTGACCTACTCCGCCGGAGACGGGCAGCAGTGGATCCGGGGTGATGATTCGCATCGCGGCTCCGGACCGAAAGTCGTCGCATTCGGCAGTGGGTGCAAGCAGGACGACTACGATAGAGGCGGCAAAAACACGAATCAGATTTCCACGCATTGCGTCACCTTTGGATTATGTAGCGGCACGGCTCGAGGCCGCCGGATTTGTTGGGACTTCAAGACACTCACCGGAGGGCGCGCGCCCTGCCGCTTTAACTGTGATCAGCCTATTGATTTGCTATCGATCCTGCTCAAGGACACACATCGCGGCATTGCGTCCCGGGATTCCGCTCACCGCGCCACCACGAAGTGCCGACGAGCCTGCTCGATAAATCTTTGGACGATGGGTTTCGACACCCCATTTTCCGACTTGCTCAGGATCATCCGCAAAAAACCAGGACAGAGCATTATGGAAAATGTTACCAAGATCCAGATCCACGTCGCGTTCAAGATCCTGCGGCGTCTTAATTTCGATGCAGAGGTTTCCATCCTTGTCCCGAGCCAGACAGTCTTCGAACGGTTCCGCACAAATGCGATTCAGACCAGCCAGATACAGTTGCTTCACCTGCTCGCGCCGCGCATCGTGATCAGAAGCAAACAGGCGATAGGGCATGTCGAGGCCAAACAGGGTCAATGTGTGATATCCCTGCCGACGTAACTCCGGCGACAGGATTGAATCGTCTGTCAGCGTATGACAATACATCTCGCCAGGCGCTGGATCTGGCAGTTCAGCCGCTGCTGCAGTTCGGTGGGCCTCACGCATTTGCTGGTAGCCTTCATCAATATGAAATGAGCCAGCGAAAGCTTCTTCGGAACTTACTCCTTGTGCTTTCACTTTCGGCAGTCGACGAAGCAGCATATTCATCTTGATCACAGAGCCTTCGTCAGCAGCGGACGGAGTCCACGACTCACCCAGCAATTTCGCAAAGGTTTTGGGACCAGCATTCACCAGCACCACGTCTGCATCCACATGGCTGACTCTGTCATCCTGCAGATACTCAACAGTGTGCCGATTGGATCCAGTGGAGATTCGTTGAGCTGGTGCCGAAGTGGCAATCTGAACGCCACGGGCAACGCAACGAGCAACCAATGCCCCGACCAGCGACTTCATTCCTCCGACGGGAACTCGCCACTCTCCTGTTTCATTGCCAATCACGTGATACAAAAAGCAACGATTCTGCAGCAGTGATTCATCATGCGGATCAGTAAACACACCGATCTTGCCATCGGTCATCAGCAGGCCGCGCAAAACATCGTGCTCGGCGTATCGTTCAATCACTTCGCCCAGAGGTCGCTCAATAAACGACTGCCACGCTTCTTTCTGTTCTGGCGTGACCAGACTCCGTTCAAAGTCCTTGCGAGATTTCAGCGGCTGCAGCATCGTTGGCCAGGCGAGTTTGGCCATCGTGGTTTCGAGTGACAACAATCGTTGATAGTTATTCCAGGCTTGCTCACTGCCGGTGAGTTCCAGCATCGACGAACGGGAACGCTGCTCGTCCACATTCGACAAGACGAGTCCGCGTGAAATCCCGTGCTGATCGGTGTACGGCGTAAAGGAGGCTGTTCGTCGTCGTCGTGTCTCGAACGACAAATCCAGTTCTCGAAGAATCTGTTCGGGCAACAGCGAAATCAGATACGCATATCGTGACAACTGTGCGTCATAGTCGGGAAAAACGCGATGAGACGTGGTGGCACCGCCTGGATAATCATTGCGTTCCAGAACCAGCACGGACTTCCCAGCACCGGCAAGATAAGCAGCAGCAACCAGACCGTTGTGCCCGCTGCCGATAATCACGACATCGTAGTGCGTTTTCAGTGTTTGCCGATTGCTCACGAGCGAGTCCTGGTTTCTGATGATCACAAGTCATGTACTGGAATACTGAGCACCTCGTGGTGCTGGCTTCAGCCAGGATCAGCAGCTGGCAGACTGTTAATTTAGCCGCAGTCTTCAGTCTTCTGTTTACCGCCCAGCCGGAGGCGCCGGCTGTTGTGCTGGCCGACGCCTCCGGCTGGGCGGTAAACGACTCAATCAACAACCTGCCAACGCGTTGCGGCTGACAACGCGAACCCAACTTTCCAGCCCTGACAAATCACTTGTTGCCTTACTGATCAGCACGCCGCACCAATTCGATATTCATAAAGCTTCCCGATCCCGGAAACAAGCGGGCCAGTGTATGATCAAAAATGGTGGCTGGTTTCCAAAGCCATGCCGGGAGCAGTGTCCACGACTTCAGCCCGCCACTGAGCCAGTATCGCAACGGAGTATGAGGTCGCAGAGACTCAACCTGAAGCCCCGGAAACTTCTGCTGAAAGAATTCGCGGTCACGCAGAAACACTATCCATGCCAGTGCTCCGTTAGCCCCCGACAGCGGTCCGCTTGATGGAAAGCTCCATGTGGATGCATCGGGCTGATACGGCTCATGATGTGCGTACTTCAGGATCCAATGACTTAGCCAGCCCGGATACTGATCAACGATCAGCACTCGTCCGCCGGGCTTAAGACATCGCTGACAGTCTGCCAGAAATCTTTCGACATCGGGGATGTGGTGAAAGACGTTCAGCATTCCAAGAAACCGAACGGATTGATCCCCAAACGGCATCTCACAGGCATCAAAGACCAGATCGACGGTCTCATACGGAAGTACGTCGGCAGTCATCAGCTCCGGGATCACTTCCTGAGCAAACCCGCCTCCAGATCCCAGTTCAACGGCCAGCCCTTCGTCAGGGCAACGTGAAAGCACCGACTTGTAGTGCTCATAGATCTCACGATACCAAAGATTGAGTCCCTTCTTTTGGCGAATAATGCGAGCCAGTTCCGGGCCGCGGCCGGGATCATCGAGACCATGATCATCAGGACCGTTCATTACCCGCGTCCCAAACGAAGTCGGCAGAATCCATAGACCGTCATTTTCAGCAACAGCCAGCCGTCACGAAATCGGGAGATGTTCGTGGTGCCATAGGTTCGCTCACGATATCGAATCGGTAAGTCCACAATTCCTAACGCCAGTTCAGAAGCCGCAAACAGAAGTTCAAAATCTCCAAACGGATCAAACTCCCCGAAGATGGCTCGCCACTGCACCAGCCGTTCATAATCTCGACGAGCCAGCAATTTGGTTCCACACAGACTGTCGCCGACTCGAATTCCAAGGACGTAACTCAATGCTTTCGCAAAGAACTTGTTGCCCAGCAAATTCAGATGTCGCATGGCCGCATCTTCCATGGGATAGACGAGCCGATTTCCGTTGATAAAGCCGCCATGCCCCTGTCGCCACGCATCGTAAAATCGCGGCAACAGCTCCGGAGGCATTGTCAGGTCCGCGTCCAGAATCGTCAGCAAATCGCCGGTGGCTTTCGCAAAACCAACTCGGACCGCATCGTTCTTTCCTCGTCCAGTCTGCTGATAGGCAGAGAGCTTCCAGCGGTGTCCGTAGACTTTAACGAGTCGCTGAATTTCTTCCCAGGTGCCGTCCGTCGAGTTCCCTTCGACAAAGATAATCTCCACATTCGATGTGGCAAACGCTGGCATTCGTTGCAACGCAGCCTCCAGATTACCTCGCTCGTTACGAGCCGGAATTACAATTGAGAGCGAAGGCGCCGTCTCCGGAAGCTTCACAGCTCTGACAACGACCAGCCAGGCCATGGCAAATCGATTGATCAGCGGAACGGCAGGCAGCACGGCATTCAGAATCCAACTGATCAATGGAATCCAGAACGGTAAAAAAACTGCGGGGCGAATCCGCACGGCTTCGAGCCCGGAAAGTTTCAGCATCGAGTTGAGTTCTGTTTCCGTCACGAATGTCGATGGCAGAACACCTTTGCGAATTCCCAGCCAGTTTGCCAGTCGAAAGAGACCATGAGCATACGGCGTATACAACACCGCAAACAGTCGACTGCCCCCCGACATTTTCGCTCGAACCTGCTGCAACATCTCCTGAATATCATTGGAGGAATTGAAGTTTCCGTTCAACAGCAGGCCCGTGCGATCGGCCGCGTCTGCAGGCAGCGTCAGTTCGTCGATTGTTCTGGCAACAGACTTGTCATGGCACTGAACCGACTCCAGCAAAAGCCCGTCTTCATGATCAAGCGGAGCGACCTGGATAAACCGATCGCAAAATCTGGCCGTCGCAGAAATCTCAGCGCCCAGCAATCGATAGACATAGCGTCGCATCGACGATCGTTGAGCAACCGGCTCCTCGGAACCTGGCGGATGAAACAGATTCTGGTCTGACAATCGATCGCCCCTCTTGCCGGCTGCTCAACTTTATTCTTCGGTCAGCGGGGTCAAAACGCGTTGCGCTTTTCCGGACTTCTGGTCCATCAAAGCGTCAGGCCGATCCGGTGCTGACTGAGTTGCTCGCAGCCAGCCCTGGTGATCAAATAATTGTGTTCGAAACGCATTCCGCCCTGACCTTCAATGTAGCAGCCGGGCTCCAGAGTGATCACGTCTCCTTCGACCAGAACGTCTTCGCTTTCCGAAACCAGTACCGGTGGTTCCGGATGTTCCAGCCCTAAACCATGTCCCGCATGATGAGCCAGGGGCCCAAAACCTCGGGATTCCAGAACTCCCGAAGCCGCTTTCCAGACTTCTCGACCGGCAGCCCCCGGCTTCAGAATTGCCGCCGCGGCCCCCAGGGCACCTCGACAGGCTTCAAACTGCGCAACGATTTTGTCGGAAGGAGTCCCCACCGAAATCGTATTTGTAAAGTCGCTGCGGTATCCATGAATAATGACGCTGTAGTCCAGAATGAAGAGATCGCCGCTCTGCAGGCGGTAATGAGTCGGATGCCCGCCAGCCTTATGCAGAGTCGCATTGGTGGCTCGAAAATCCCCGTACACAACACAGGGAACACCAGCCGCTTCCTGTGCAGCTCGCTGTACCTCAAGATAGATTTCGAACTCAGAAATCCCCGGACGAATGAAATCGAACGATCGACGGTGCCCGGCCTCACAGGCTCGCATACAGGACTTCAGCAACTCCACTTCGTCCGCATGCTTTGAGCGACGCAGAGATCGAATGATTGTTCCCAGAGTCGTTGGTATCTCTGAGTCGTCTTCGGCAAACTGCCACGCAGCGTTTTCGGACACCATCGCGGCCGTCATTTCGGACAGGCCTTCTGGTTCGATCAATCCGGTGTCATCCCGCCAGATCTTTTCCACTTCACTGAGTGCCAGACAAAGGGCATCGTCACGATTGGTGACAGACTTCTTATGCGTGTACCAGGTCGTGATCACTTCCTGATCAACGAAGTAGGGAACGGTAGCCGATCGTTTGCCAAAGTTGTCGGCCAGCAGAATGGCTTTGCCATCGCGAGTCATCAACACCAGAGCCTTCTGGTCAGCCGAAAACGATATCGGATTGATACGAAAATTGGTGAAGTACTGCACATGCCGCTGATCGCCGATCAGCACCCAGGAGATCTCCTCCGGCAGCCGTTCCCAAAGTCTCTTCCGACGCTCTCGACAACCCTCAATCGTCAACATAGTCCGTACCAATTCCTATCCTCAAAGGCGAGCGGCAGGGCGTCAGCCCTCCGTGTCCAAGCGCCAACTTCTGCACTGCAACCCGTTTTCATGACAGTCGATGCGGATCACGACTCGGATTATGCGAGGCCTTGGAAGCAGCAATCGCACGATCGATCGCCTTTCCAAGTTTTGCAGGTTCTGCCACATAGAACTCCGCGTAGCCGCACGATTCACAAACCCAGGCTCGAATCTTGCTCGTAACAATTGTCGGAAAAAACATCGCGTTTGGTGTTGTCGATACGGCGGCTTTTGTATCCAGCGAAGTCCCATGCTGCACGTGATCCATCAGCCCAATATTGGCAAGGATACTGGTCCCCCCGCATTTGGGACACGATCCCGATTTCATCGCAAGTTTTACTCCAAGTCCAGGATTGTCGAGAAGAAGAAGACGCGACCTATTCAATCCCCTGCGCCGCCAGCCATCGCTCAGCATCCAAAGCCGCCATGCAACCAGTTCCCGCCGCCGTGATCGCCTGGCGGAAATAATCGTCCGCCACATCACCAGCTGCGAAGATGCCGTCGACGCTGGTGTAAGTTCGCTGAGGAGTCGTCCAGACCACGTAACCCTTTTCGTTGGTCTTCAACTGGCCCTTCAGGAAGTCTGTATTGGGCGTATGACCAATCGCGCAGAAGTAACCGACAGCATCCAGTTCTTCTGTCTTTGAAGGATCCGTTGTGCTGCGAATGCGAACTCCAGTGACGCCGCTCTTTTCATCACCCAGAACTTCGTCAATGTTCGAATTCCACTTCACCTGAATCTTGTGATTGTTTAATGCACGCTCAGCCATGATCCGGCTGGCTCGAAACGAATCACGTCGATGAATGATGTAAACGACCGACGCAAACTTCGTCAGAAAAGTGGCTTCCTCCATTGCACTATCACCGCCGCCGACAACAACGACTGGTTTGTTGCGAAAGCGAGGCAACGCGCCGTCGCAAACGGCACAGGCCGAGACGCCCATGTTCTTGAACTTGTCTTCGGATGGCAGCCCCAGATAGTTGGCTCGAGCCCCCGTGGCGATGATAATGGAGTGCGAAGTGAACTCTTCACCGCTCAGAGTTTTCAACTTGAACGGTCGCTGCGACATGTCGATGTCAACGATGTCGTCGGTGACAATTCGAGTCCCGAAGTTGGTCGCCTGCTGTCGCATCAACTCCATCAGTTCCGGACCGCTGACGCCATGCTTGCCATGAGGAGCCATGTAACGGCGTTTGTCGTCCTGAATGGATGTGTCGAGGTACGTCGTCATATCACCGGCCGGAAAACCGGGGAAGTTTTCGACTTCCGTCGTCAGCGACAACTGCCCCAGCGGCAGCGTTCCCTTCTGGCGATTCTCTTCGTTGAAGGCGCCTTCGTAAACGACCGGATTCAGCTCCGCACGAGCCGCGTAAATGGCGGCTGTCCAGCCAGCAGGACCAGAACCGATGATGGTGACCTTCTCAGTCATGTCACAAACCTGTCTTTGCGTTTTCTGCGTATTTTCGCGAGTGGATGCTTAATCGGACTCCTTCGCCGAATCAGCCAATACGCGGACAGTAACTGACATGCAAACGGACGGCAACGATCGGCCGAATGTTGAGCCCGGATTCCTGCTGCGGTTAACTCAACAACTCAACTGGACAATCTTTGGGAAAGTACTGGCAGAATTCACGGTGTTTGCAATACCGTGCGAGCAGTCAATTACTCTCCTTTGGCCTTAATCCACCTCCGCAATTCCTCAAGCACCAGCGCAACGTCTTCTCGCCCCTCGGTGCGATGCCTTGTGGCTTCAGACCGCAGTTTGTTGGAAATCCGCTGAATCTCCTCCTCGCGCGCCCATCGCTTGCCGTCGTTGAATGCGATTCGACGCTCCGAAGCTCGAATGTCATTAATCAGGACCTGCATCGCCTCGCCCGCAATCACCCCCTGAGTTGCATTTGAGTGAGGATTCTCCAGAGCATGATTCATAAAAATGCCTTTCGTTACCGACTTGCGGCTAAGATTAAAAAGGAGAGCAGCGGTCTCCCGACGAGGGCTTCCACGGAAATAAAACAGCCTGCTCGACAGAGCAGGCTGCAATCACGACCGACGTAGAGAACTCCATTCACTACGGAAGGAATACCTCAAACTCTTTCACATCCTTCTTCACTCCGCCGGTGATACCAAAGTCTTCGAAGGTGTCAGTTCCAGCACCGCCTTCAAACACAGCATCCAGCGCGACTTCTACGCCGGCACCGGAGACTCTATCATTTCCGCTGTCAGCACTGACGGTCAGATTCTTGCCAGACTGCACGTTCAGCATTTGGACGACATCGTTGCCGGGACCAGTAAAGATCCCAACGTCTTCCACGGTCACGATACCGTCCAGGCTAACGCGATCTGCCCCTGCGATGGCATTGGCATCGGTGTTGACACCCAACAACAAAGCACTGACAGTGGTCAACGTGACTCGGTCGGATCCACCTTTCGTCTCAATCAGAACGTCTCCGCCTGCAGCGACACTCGTCAGTGTGACAAGGTCGTTCGCTTCATCTCCCATGACTGTGACATTGAAGCCAATAACCGTTTGTATCGCAGTGGCGTTGAGAACCCCAAGTCCACCGTCAACACAGTAATCGAGACCAACCATCATGCTCTCGGTTCGCACCGTGTCGTTTCCCGCACCACCTTCAATCGCGACATTACCTCCAACAATCACGGGGCTCGCGGCAGGAGCCGTCAGACGATCAGCACCTTCTCCAAGATCGACATAGAGATCATTCGCGATCTGCAGCCCACGCAGTGTCACCACATCGTTGCCTCCTCCCATACGAATCTCAGTGGCGTTCAGCTGCAGTCTTGCAAATCTTACGCTGGCTCGCCCGTTGATCAGGGTTCCATTTTGTCCGGACACAGTAACGTCGCCAGTTGCTGAACGAGCGATCGTCACTTGATTCGCAACGTTGTCGCCCGCCACAACCAAAAGAGCTCCCTCAACTGTAGCGCCAACATTGTTCGCGTATGCGCTGCCACAGCAGAAACCTGTGGCTGCAATTCCAATCACCGCACGAAGACCAAATCCAATGAGCTTTTTCATAAACGAATCCTGCCTGTTCCTGTACGTATAATCATTCCTGAAGACCCACAATTTGAGGGAACCGGAGACACAGATTCCGTGACTGCTGTGAATCATGGTGCAAGTTGTGTCATCCGGTTCCCTGTTCAGTGAAGGCCATGTGGCAAAAAGAAACCGCCAGGAAAAGTCAGATATTTTGGGAGCGTCGAGCGTAATCACACTGCAACAGCAAACTTTCGTGAATTCCGCAGATCGAACATCTTGAAATCCCGGCAGACGAGACATAGAAGATTCGTCAGCGCCAGGAAGAAGTGATCCTTCTTGTGGCTTGTTGATTCAGCCGTATGCCCTGAATGTCAGACAATCGGATTTCCATGTCTGAGTTTTGTCATGCGAATGGTCCTTAACTCAGCTCTCGCAGAAAAGTAGAAATGATTTGCGTGGATGACCAAGCCGTGAAGCCGTCTGGTTCAGAAGATGTCCCGGACGAAATGCTCATCGAGAGAATCCAGAATGGCGATGATTCGGCCGCAGCGGATCTTTACCATCGTTATGCGGCGAGATTGAGAGTTTTGGCCGACCGTCAGATGTCATCCGCCATCCGAAGAACTCACGAGGCCGACGATATTGTTCAGAGTGCGTTTCGCAGCCTGTTCCGTGGAGTCAATTCCGGAACGTATACGGCTCCGGAAGGACAATCTTTGTGGAGTCTGTTGGCGGTTATCGCGATTCACAAAGTTCGGCGAAAGGCGACTCGCAACAAGAGTGTCAAAGCGATATCACTGAATGACTCGTCCGAACATCTGTCGGATCACGATCAGTTCGAAGCGGAAGTTTCGATCGAACAGTTTGAATCCTCGCTTCGTGAATCAATCGAGGGACTTCGCCCCAACGAACAGAAGATTGTTGAGCTCAGAGTTCAGGGGTTTAGTGTCCCGGACATCGCCGACCATCTGCAAAACAGTTGTCGAACAGTGGAGAGAACTCTGCAGAGAATTCGAGAAAAACTGGCGGCTGAACTGGGAGAAACCTCTGAGGATTGATTCGGCACAATCGCTTCGAGGCTTTTTTGACGAAAATCTCGTGGTCGCAGAAAATCATGGCGGACGATACGCGGTTTTGGGCCTCGAACCGGAGGATATTCTCTCTCGGAGAATTCTTCTGTCCTCTGTGGTGGTCCTATGAAGCACTCGTCCGAACACGACATTGCGATTGATGAAGCTCTCGACAAGTTTGAACAAAACTGGTCTGTGAGTTCAGACCGATTTATTGAATCTGTCGCAACAGCCGCCAACACAGAGGCAACTCCGGAACTCCTTCTGGAACTTATCAGAGCAGACATCGGGCGTCGTTACGGGGCCGGGGTTCCGGTCAGCCTTGAGTCTTACGTGCAACGATTTCCGGACGTATTTTCTGACGAGGAAAGAACAGCACTGGTCTGCTATGAGGACTTTCGTGCTCGGAAAAGTCGCGGGCTGCCATGTCCGCCCAACCGTTGGTCCGGAAGGCCCGCCGTGGCGGCTCAGGCGTGGTATCGGGAACTTCTGGTGACTTCGATTGATTCTGGAGACTGGTCCAGCTCCGCAGAATTTCGACAGGATAAAAGTCAATCTCTGAAGTCCGTCTCCCCGGGAGCTGCGGAAACAGAAGGCAGCAACTTTCTGCGCATGGGCGACTTCGAACTGGTCGCTCTGCTTGGCAGCGGTTCGTTCAGTCGAGTTTATCTCGCGCGTCAGACGTCTCTGGGCTGCCGATATGTCGCACTGAAGGTTGTGAATCGCGCTTTGCGTGAACCGTCTCATCTTGCTCGTCTGCAGCATACAGGCATTGTGCCTCTCTATTCCTGTCATTATGTCGATGGGCGATGGCTGTTGTGTATGCCATACAGCGGCCCGGCAACTCTGGCAGACTGGCTGAAGCAGAATTCCTCGCCATCTTCGCGATCGGGCAGGAGCCTCATCGAGACTCTTCAAAATGCGCAGGACCGAGTGACGATGAGGAGCAGTCCTGGCTCGTCGACAGCCAACTCGAATCACCCTGATGGAGTACTCCACCAGAAACATCGCGGCGAGCAATCTCAACATGACGGCGATCTCGAAAACCTGCGAAGGTGGCATGATGCAGCTTCTGAACCCTTGCAGCAATTGACGAGTCTGAACTCGCGACAATTTGTGACGTGGATTTTTCGTCGTCTGGCCAGTGCATTAGCTCATGCGCATCAGCGAGGGATTGTTCATGGCGATTTGAAGCCAGCCAATATTCTGATTCGAAATGATGGTGAGCCGGCACTGATCGACTTCAATCTTTCGCAAATGATCGATGATGGTCCGCGTCGATGGTCTGGCGGAACACTGGCTTATATGGCCCCCGAGCAACTGACCGCTCTGGCCAATCATAAACCGGGCCCGGCTTTGCCACAGGCAGACATTTATGCTCTTGGTCTGATGATGTTCGAGATTATAGAAGGGAGACTGCCTTTCGCCGGGCCATTCAGTTCTGCCGAAGCCGATCTGCTGACCGCATCTCAGAATCGCACAGGGCCGCTGGTGTTCCAGCAAACTCAGGCGGTTGATGAAGGCCTCCGTCGAATTGTCGAACGCTGTCTCGCCGCACGCCCCGAAGAACGTTACATGTCCGGCACGGAATTGCTTGAGGATCTTGATCTTGAGGCGGCCGCGTTACCATTGAAACATGCAAAGGAATCGTGGCTCGGGAGTCGTCTTCCCAAACTCTTCCGCCGATACCCTCGTGTTTTCTCCGCGGGCTCTGTGGGAGTCCTTTCCTTCGTGATGATGGCCGCGCTCTTTGTTGCCATGGTCAGCTATCGCAAAGGAGCAGAACGGCTCTCGGCGATTCAAACCCTGCAGTCATTCGGCAAGGTATCCGATCAAGTCTTCTCGCGTTTTCTGATGGCTGAAGCGTGGGGAAGTGACAACGCAGGCGAAGATCGTCTGCAGCCGATTCGGCAGTCTCTGCAGAGCCTTGGTGTTGTCGACGCGGCGACACACTCCGAAACGGAGTCGCTGCGCTGGAAGAGACTTCGGACGTTGCTGACCGCAGAAGAGACCAGATGGATTGATGAGAGACTGCTTGCACTAGCCTTCGTCCTGACGCACGACCCACGCATTACGGACAGGACTCGTAACGGATCGGAGGCTGCATTCGATAGAGATACCCTGGTGCAGACGATCCTGAGCAGTCTGGATTCTGACATCTGTCAGTCATTGTCCGCGAAGGCCAGCCTGGCGATTGTTGGATCTGATGGCCTCAGACAGATCGTGCCAGCTGATCGGCCCCATACTCATGAGATAGAGGGTCCAGCGTCTCCAAACGATGCCGCCGATCGAACACTCCAGGCTCTGGGACAGCTTTTGCAGTCACGCCCGGACCTTGCCGTGGACCTTCTGGAAAGAACGAAACCTCCCGAATCACTGAGTTTGATCTACTGGATCACCAAGGCTCGAGCCCATCTGGAACTGAATGATTCTCGGCAGGCGATCAATTCCTTTTCAATGGCTCTTCAAGACACGGAAACAGCTGCGATTGTGTACCTCAATCGTGGCCTCGCCCAACTGCGTTCTGCGGCATTCAAAGAGGCGATCGATGATTTTTCCGAAGCGGTTCAACGCGACCCTTCATTGGTCGCCGCCTATGTGAATCGTCATGCTGCATGGCTGGCTGTTGGGAATCATGAAGCTGCACTGCTGGATCTGGATCGTGCGATTCAGCTGTCTCCGGATTCACCCCGTCTTCGTCTCATTCGTTCTCGAGTCCTTCGGCAGCTTGGACGACTGAAGGCTGCGCAGACTGATTTTCAGGCGGCCATGAAACAGCGACCAAAGTCCGCGGATGACTGGGTCTCTGTTGCATTGGCAAAGCTGCACGATGATCCGGAGCAATCTCTGAAGGATCTGCAGACCGCCGAAACAATGTTCGGCGTGAACTCGACTGTTCTGCAATCGATGGCCCATGTTTTGTCTGAGCATCTGCATCGGCCCGAAGAGGCGATCGTGGCTTTGGACCGCCTCCTTGAGAAATCACCGGACTTTCAAAAAGCCCTGGGTGGTCGTGTTGTCCTTCTGGCCAGAGCCGGAAAAGTCGACGAGGTGCGGCGAGATCTGCAACGCCTCACGGCGCTGCCAATGCCACCGACAGCCGAATCGCTTTATCAGATGGCCTGTGCGTCCGCATTATGTTCAGAAGCTGACTCGCAATTGAAAAACCAGGCGCTGCGTTATCTGGCCGAGGCGGTCGAAAAAGGCTACGGAGGCCAGGAGCTGCTGACTGATCCCGACCTCGAATTACTGAGAACACATCCAGCATTTGATGTCATTGTCAAACACTTTGAACTTACCACAGCTTACAGGAAATAATCCACCATGTTCTCATCACAGAAGAATCGTCGCCGGGCCATTCGGCCGAGGAGTTCAGCTCGAATCGCTGCTGAAGTTCTTGAGCAGCGTGCGATGCCTGCCACCTTTGGCGTGGCCTGGCCGGATGCTCGAAACCTGTCAGTCAGCTTTCCAACCGATGATGCGTCCATCGGAGCTTATGGTAACTCGTTAAGAGAAGTGCTGGATCAGGTCGCTGATCGAAAGGTGTGGCAGGAGACGGTCCTGCGTGCGTTTCAGACCTGGGCTGTTCAGGCTAATATCAATATCGGATTGACTCCTGATCGTGGAGATACGTTCGGGACAGTCGGATTGTCAGTGAACGACCCGCGATTCGGGGAAATTCGAATCGGTGCGTTCCCTCAGCCGGGTGTTCTGGCCAGTGCGTTACCGTATCAACAGACGGCGGGAACATGGTCGGGAGACGTCTTCCTCAATACTCAGACGAATTGGTTTCTGGGTGACTGGAGTTCCGGCGGGCAAATTACGGTTCCTGATGCCAATGCAAAAGGGCCTGCTGTCGAACTGTTTTCGGTTCTGCTGCATGAAGCCGGGAACTCGCTTGGAATCGCAGACAATTCTCTGCGCGGAACAGTGATGTATACGGATTATCAGGGCCCCCGAGGTCGTCTGACCACAACTGACATCAACGCCCTTCGCGCGATTTACGGAGTCCGACAGGACATTTACGAAAGGACTTCGAACGGCACTCGATCCACTGCAACTCCGATTGTCTATCAACCGGGCTTCACAGGAGCTACGCCGCACGCGGTTCGCGGCAGCCTGAATTCTCTGGTGGATGTTGACTTCTATCGTTTTCGACCTGTCGCCGGACGTGATCAGGTGACCTTCCGGCTTCAGGCTGCCGGTATCAGTCTGCTGAAAGCGACCCTCGAAGTTTACGATAGCCTCGGGAACAAAATCTCGAACGTCAAAGCGGACAGCATTTTTGATAACAACCTTCAGATCACGTTGTCATCGTTACCACCGGGGCGTGATTATTTTGTTCGAGTCGCCAGGAACTCCAGTGATGTTTTCGCGGTTGGAGACTACCGACTGGAACTGGATTACCGCGATCCATCGCTACAGCCCTCCATTGTGCCGCCAGAGCATGATGCCGATGCCTCAGATCAGGACGATATCGTTGTCGACTATGTGTCTGTCGATCGATTGTTTTCCACCGGGCTTGTAAGTCGTGAATTCAACACAAACGAGACCCTGACGACAGCCTCAACACTCGAAACGACTCCCGGATTCCTCGCGGGCACACGTTACGAAGTCGTCGCGTCATTGAATCAGCAGACGGATCGAGATTTTTACCGATTCCGCACATCCGCGACAGCCAGCGGGGTGTTAAACATTGACCTGAATCCACTGGGTTCGACGCCGATTTCTTCGAAGATCGTTGTCATGAACAACAATGGAGATCGAGTCGCCGCTCGAGTGATTGAAAAAGCCGGGCAGGGTTTCACTGTGCAGATCATCAATCCAGTAAAGAATGCCGACTATATTGTCGCTGTGTTTCATGCCGCGAACTCGACGGTAACGTCGGGTAACTATGCTCTTACGGTCGATCTTTCAACCGAAGCCGCGAGCATGAAGGATTTGTTTCAAGGCGACGTGGTCGGAAGCGAAAGCGATTATTCAAGACTGCAGACAAGTAAGTCGCAGCTGTTTCGTTTCGATCTTTCCGCAACGGCGACGACCTCAAATGAAGGGGTGCAGTTGACATTCTTTGATGCACGAACGCGAGACGCCGTGTTCACGATCTCTGTTGGTGCCGGCTTAACAACAACGGAGTACGTCTGGTTGGCTCAGGGTGATTATGTCCTGCGAGCGGTGGCGAGAACGCGCGGAGGAGCCACGGCGGGCCGTGTCAATTTTCGTCTCCGTGCCGATGGCATCAGCGATGATCAGGGACCGAATCCAATCGATCCGACAATCGTGATTCCTCCCATTCCGACTCCGCCGATCTGGACAGATTATCCGCCCCAGATTCTACCGCCGGTCGCGCTTCCCCCCATGGTTATTGAAGACCCATGGCTGGACGAACTGATAGTACCACCATTCCCGAACTACTATGTGTTTTACTTTGGCTGATCGAGAACAGAGAGCGTTCTTCGATCATTACTGACGCCGGTTTTAAAGGCCTGAAAGGAATTCCCGCTGCGAAGAGCCATTCTGTGTCTGGCCAGTTTGAACGAAGCACACTCACGACGGAAAACACTTCCCGAATTTCACAAGCCACAGCGGTGAACCCAGCAGGCGAATTCGCAGCGTGACCAAAGCCCACGCAAGGTTTACCTCGCGGGACAGAAACTTCAGCCAGGTTTTTCCGTCGGCTGTGATCCGCAGATTGGCTTTGCCGCAGTGACCGTCTTCGACCAGTAGCTTCTGGTCTCGAATGGTCACTGTGGCCATCCGCTGTTCAGATCCTGTGAAAGTGAAGTGATAAACGGCATCAAGCCCTTTGGATTGACCGGGCTGAAACGTCAGGGACATGTATTTCAGAAAACTATCAATCGTTCGCACATTGAGGTTTCCTCGCACAGGTCGCAGCGTCTTGTGAGGAAATCGCCGTTGAACATGTTCGGCCGCATCCGATCCCGGGACAGCGTAGATGATTTCTTCCTTGTTCTGCAGAGGTCTCAGCGTTTCCTCGGTAAACTGCTTGCGATTCTCCAGCCATGGAGCGATGACGTCTTCACCGGCCGGACAAACGGCCAGACAGTACGCGGCCTTGTAATTTGCCCCGAAAGATAAGCTCTGCCACATCGATGCGGATTCGGAGTCTGAGACTTTCGCTCGCAGTTCATTGCGACTCCCGCTGGCCGCAATCTGCTCCGTCAGATCCAGGAAGCCGCCCATAAACTCTCGATAGTTATGGGTGTAGCAGGCGCTGAAATTGAAGTCGCCATTGGTCGCGATCGCTCCCACAGGACAGGCCGCCACGCAAAGACGACATTCCAGACAAGGATTGTAGTCGATGGGGTGTGATTCCTCGGCGACAGTCTCACCGATCAAAATTGTCCCCAGCAGAATGAAGTTGCCAAACTTCGGATGAATCACGTTGCGATGAATTCCCATTTGCCCCAACCCCGCCGCAACCGCGACCGGCTTGTGCGACACAATCCAGATCTTGTCAGGGAAGTTGTCCATTTCCATAGGAAAGCCCATCGATGGATTCACAGCCTTGATGCCTCGAGCCTCCAGTTCCGTCACAACGTTCCGTGCGACGTCATTGACGTGATCACCCGTGTGGTGAAACTCCAGGTTCGCCACGGATCGCGCTGAGCTGCGAATCGGTTCGCGATTCATTTTGCACACAAACGCCAGCAGTGTTTTCGTCCATGGCGCAAAGCTCAGAATTTCGGCTCGCTGATCGTCGAGCTCCTGACGGTCAATCGAAACCAACCCCGCGTCATCAGCACCGCAAGCCAGGCAGAGCTCTTTCAGAGCAGCCGCCGAAATGCTTGAGGCCGCTCGATGTTTCTCTGCTGAGCGGACTTTAATCACTGTTGGGTGCTCGTCGATTCGTCCCATCTGCATGTTCCTCGTTCAAATCAGCCAAAGAAGTCAAAGACGCTGACACTGTGAGCGGAATGGCGATAGCCACCGGTGTTTGTCACTTTTAGCGAAACATCACGATCTGTCCGGTGATTGTTTTCCGATGGCACGGCCAACACCGGCGGCTAGCGCCGAACCGCTCACAGCCACAGCCTGCCGCAAATCGCCACTCCACGCACTTGCAAAATGCAAGCATTTAAAACACTTGCATTTTGCAAGCATTCGAGCTATTGTCAAGGTGGTTTGAACGAAATCGTCAGACTCAAGCGTAACGAAGGACTCGGACCGAGCCCGAAAACGTTCAGCGCTCTGTGAGAGAGCCAAGCCCCATGAAACATCCTCGTTCCTGCTGCCCGGTGGCCTGCACACTGGACTTGATTGGCGACAAATGGACTCTGCTGGTCGTTCGAGACCTGCTGCTGGGGCGTTCACATTTTCGCGAGTTCTCCGCATCCCCGGAACGCATCGCAACTAACATTCTGACCGATCGACTTGCGCGACTTGTCGAAGCCGAACTGGTCGAAAAATTCCCCTCGCCGGAGCAACCCGGACGCGACGCGTATCGACTCACCAAAAAAGGCAAGACCCTTGGCCCCCTCGTGCAGGCTATCAAGAACTGGGGACTCGAACATCTCGAAGGCACATCTGCTCGCCTGAAAGCCAAATGACTCGTGCATTGAGACCTGTGTGTCAACTGAGTTGTTGTTAGTCAAAGTTGACACAGTTGCGATGGTGCCTGACAGGCTCATTCGCATCAGCCCGGGGCCAGAGAATCCAGGAACGTGGATGAACGCCGCCCAGTTTCCCTGCGGACTCGCTCAAGCCTGAGATTCTTGCCGCAGGCATGGGTTTAAGCTATACCGCGTGCCACGGTGCGTCGTCGATACGCGTCATTGATGTTGGTAAGATCTAACCGTAACGTGCTTGTATGCAACGAACTCCGAAATCATTGCTGTTGCGAATCTCACAGGACCATGATCGAACCGCATGGCCGGAGTTTGTAACAATTCTTGTCCCGGCCATGACTGCGTGGACCAGAAAACTGCCAGTGCGTCTTCGGGATAATGACGCGGAAGAACTCATCCAGAATATTCTCGTCGAACTGTGGCGAATGTTGCCCGGGTTTCAATATGACGAGAGCAAATCGTTTCGGCGACTTTTGCAAAAAATGCTCCACGACCGCTCGATGGATCTGCTGCGACAAAAGTACAGACATCAAGGTGCCTCGCTGGACGAAGTGCAGGATCCTGAACACATCGATTTCCCGACGCTGGAACAGGAAGAAATTCGAACGCAGTTGCTCCATCAGATCCTGGAGATTGTGCGAACAGAGTTCTCTGAAACAACATGGAAAGCGTTCTGGGAACACTGTATTCAGGGACGTTCTCCGCGGGAAATCGGTGAGGAGTTATCCATCAGCCCGGGAACAGTCTACGTCGCCAAACAGAGAGTATTGACGTTGCTGCGTGCAAGGTTTGGCGACTTTCTGCCGGACTAACTGGACAGCGCCATGTTTGGCTCCGTTACAAGCCCGACGCGCCAGCGAGTGAATAAGTCGCAGGTTGTTCACTCGCTGGCGCGTCGGGCTTGTATTCTCAAAGGTTCCAGTGAACATGGCGCTGTCCAGCTAAGGATTTCTTTTGCGATTCTGTTAGATCCTTGTGACTCACTTCGAATACCAGAAAACATTGTGAGGTTGTGAATCCACGGTGATTCCACCCACGCTGCCATGATTCGACCGAATTGTGTGCAGGCGGGGAGATTCGAACGTACCGCGCAATGTCATGGTTCGGTTTTCCTGACTCTGGCCTCTTGTGAAGTACGATCATGACAGCGACTGCATGCCCGGCAGAGACAACGTTGATCGATTTTAGTTCCGGGACTCTTGATGACCATCAGGCGACTGTCCTTGCGGGACATGTCACGGCCTGTTTGCAATGCCAGTCGCGGATCGACAGCCTTTCGGTTCCGGATCCCCTGCTGACGTCATTACGTGCTCTTTCGGGGCATCAATGCGTTCCGGATGAACTGTCCCAAAGCCTGATTCAGCGACTTCGGGAGCAGCCTGCTTTGCAACCGGACGAAGAATTGAAGCAGGCCGCAACAACTCGTCAATCGAGCCCGAAGTCATCACCAGCCAGTAGCCTGGTGCGCATGTTTCAGCCTTCGCTAAGCTCAGAAGAACTGGGGCGAGTCCCCGGCTATCGAATACTCAATGAACTTGGACTCGGAGGAATGGGAGTTGTCTTTCGAGCGGAAGATCTGGCTCTTCATCGCGAGGTCGCCATCAAGTTCATGCATCCCGAACTTGCCTTCAGCGAGTCTCATTCCGCCAGGTTTCTTCGCGAAGCGCGGACGATGGCTGCAGTTCAGTCAGATAATCTCGTGCCGATTTACTCCGTTCAGGAGTATGCCGCTTCATTCGGCTCCCTCCCGTTTATTGTGATGCCGCTTCTGCAGGGACAATCTCTCTGGGACCGACTTCAGGCCCCGATTCAAATCTCGGAAACACTCCATATTGGCATCCAGATTCTAAGAGCGTTGCGAGACATTCATCGGGGCCGAATTATTCATCGTGATCTGAAGCCGGCCAACATCTGGCTGGAATATTCAACTGAGGAAAATGCCGAGCCTGATTCGGAGCCAGGCACGCTACAGAAAACTCGCTTTCCCCGAGTTAAGGTGATGGATCTGGGGCTGGTGCGAATTGAATCTGACGAAACTCGACTCACTCAGTCGGGTGGATTGGCGGGGACTCCGGCTTACATGTCCCCTGAACAGGCTCGCAGCGAGACCAATCTTGACCACCGATCAGACCTGTTTAGTTTCGGAGCCGTTCTTTATGAAATGCTTTACGGGGAAAAGGCCTTCGGCGGCGAATCCAATCTCAGCATTCTGAAGAATGTCACGGAAGCCGTGCCTTACATTCCGGCCGAAAACAGCAGTGGTATTCCACTGGATCTGACGATGTTTGTCCTGAGGCTGCTCAGCAAGAATCGCGAAGACCGCCCGGCTTCGGCCACAGAGGCTTTAGCTGAGCTGGAGAAGATCGCCTTCCGGCTCCCGACGCGGCAAGAGGATGACGCGGATAATCGGAAGACGCCGAATGCTGCAGTCAGCGAGGATGCAACGAAGAAGAGGACGGGAGACAGACGAACCGGGAAACGCGTACTGCCAATATTG
>JBILXT010000228.1:0-11482 GCA_044378235.1 Planctomycetaceae bacterium | reverse complement strand
CGCTAATATCGGTCCGCCAGTCGAAATATGCGGGACAATTGTCAGGAAACTGGAGATTCCGGGCGTCGAGTTTCTGCATTCTGTTGATATCGTCCGCCTTTTCCGTCCGGGAAGAAAAGAACTCACAAAGAGGCGACATGCGTCTCCATAGCTGAATTCGTGAAAGTACAGAAGTCTCACCGAATTCTCACGAATCCCTCTGCGTTGGAGCGTCCTCTTTTTCCTCTAAGATACGCACTGTGCGTCCATCTGAAACATAAGCCCCTTAAGCCCTCCGAAGCCGATGTCATGGCCAAGCTGGAAATCGTTCATTACCCTCACCCTGCCTTACGCTGGAAGTCGCGCGAGCTGACGAAGATCGACGCTGAGCTGGAAGACATGGTTCAGCAGATGTTTGAGCTGATGTACGGGGCTCGCGGAATCGGCCTGGCGGCGAATCAGGTGGCTTTGCCGTATCGGCTGTTTGTGATTAACCCATCTGGCGACAAGGACAATAAAGAGGATGAGATGGTGTTCATCAATCCTCAGATCAGTCGTCGTAACGGCAGTGAAGAAGATCAGGAAGGTTGCCTGAGTCTTCCGGAAATCTACGCTCCGGTGACAAGAGCCACACGCGTCGTCATCGACGCATTTGACCTTTCCGGCCAGCAGTTTGAGATGGATCTGGAAGACCTGGATGCTCGAGTTGTCCAGCACGAATACGACCATATTGAAGGACTCATGTTCACGGATCGGCTGGCTCCGGGATATCTGGCGAAGGTGCAACCGCTGATCAGCGACCTGGAACTGCAGTTCCGGAATCGCCAAAAAGAAGGCACTGTGCCGTCGGATGATCAGCTAAAGGCCCAATTGATGGCCCTCCAGAAGGCTCGAACTAGCGGCTGAGTCTGCTAAACTGCGGTGCGAATGCTTATCAACAAGTAGCGGAGCAGCGCCAACTGCCCGGTGAGTGTCATTAAAAAACAGACACTCACCAGACGGCTTGCGCCGTTCCGCTTCCAGGCAAGCCCCTCAGATACAACTTGAAATCCTTGTTCGAAACATCACCTCATGACCTCAACACTTTTTGATCTCACAGGCGAAACAGCGGTTGTTCTTGGCGGCACCGGAGTCCTGGGCGGCGGCATGGCTTCCGCCTTGGCCGCCGCTGGAGCCAAGGTTGCGGTCGTCGGACGAAATGCCGATCGTGGACAGGCGCGAGTTCATGAAATCGAAGCGGCAGGCGGAGTCGCCTCGTTTCATTCGGCTGACGCTCTTGATGCAAAATCTCTGGCAGACTGCCGCGATGAAATCATCGGCAAGCTGGGTTCGGTCACCATTCTGATCGCCGCCGCCGGTGGGAATCGACCGGACGCAACTTTGCCGCCTGGCAGTGACTTCTGCAAGCTGTCTCGCGATGGCTGGAACGGCGTGTTCGATTTGAATCTGGTCGGCGGAGCCTTGTTGCCATCGCAGGTCTTCGGCGAGACCATGCTGGCTCAGAAAAAGGGCAGCATCATTAACATTGCCTCCATGGCTGGGATGATTCCACTGTCGCGCGTTGTGGCCTATTCCGCAGCCAAAGCGGCCGTGATCAATCTGACCAAGTTTCTGGCTCGTGAATGGGCGACTCGGGGTGTTCGAGTCAACGCGATCAGCCCTGGCTTCTTCCCGGCCGATCAGAACCGCGCACTCCTGTTCAAAGAAGACGGATCCTACACCGAACGCGGTGGTCAGATTATTGGACACACTCCAATGGCTCGATTTGGGGAAAGCCATGAACTGGCGGGCGCTGTCGTGTGGCTTGCGTCACACAAAGCGTCGTCGTTTGTGACGGGTCAGAATATTGTTGTGGATGGAGGATTTTCTTCGACGACGATTTAGTCTTTTGAGGAAGTTCCGCCACCGGGTTTATCCCGGTGGGCAGAGGCTTTTGCACTACTTCTATTGCAATTGTGGGCGTGGCAATTAGTAGTGCAAAGGCCCGTAAACCACCGGGGTAAACCCGGTGGCGTAGACTTGGTAATCCTGAAGTTAAACATCGGTTCAACGATCAATATTCGCGGAGAAGATTCTGGAGTCTTCCGCGACGGCTGCGGCAGTTTCGCTGCAGTAATCAGACATTAATCATCACGGAGGATCGACAATTTCAGCGGCAGTTTTGCCGAATGGGTTTCGATCATGGTGACAGGTACTTCAAAGTCCAGAAAAGCATTGCGAGCCTTCTCGACCAGCCGCAAGATGCCGGCCGATCTGCGAAAAGCAATCACTGCCGATGATGTCGGCGCCTTCCACGCGGCGTTCCTGGAAGTGCTTGCGAGACCATTAAAGCGGATCCGCAAACAACTCGGCGATCGCCCTTTGTTGGCGCTCGGGTCCGAAAGCACGATTGAGCTGGCCGGGCGTGAACGTGAACTTGCGGCGGCTCTTGATGAAATGGCTGACAGTTCTACTCAGCGTGGACGACGCAAGAACAAGAAGGCTCGCGAAGATTCGCCTTACGAAGAGATTCTGGCCAACTGGCTCACTGAATCCGCTGGTGTCCCCGGCCCGTGGGAGACGATCGTCCTGGCGGAAATACTGCTTCGCGAAGGCCACCGCATCTCCGCAGAACGTTTCGTCGAGACACTGACAGTTCTTGCTGAAGCAATGCTGCGAGAATCACTCGGCGGGCTTTTTGAGGGCACTGAATCAGACAACTCCAGCAATGATCCGATTCGACAGATTATCCTCACGGGCGAAAGTCGCTGGCTTTGCGGGCTGCTGCTCAGTCCACTCCAGACAGCTCTGCCACTGCAGAAATCCGGCTCGGAGGCTCTCGAAAAAATCCTGAAGGATTGCACGGATTCCGACGGCGTTATTCATGGGTCGCTGCTGAAGCGTCTTCCGGAATGGCTGACGCCACTGGCTCGTTCGGTGTTTTGGGCCGAAGCCTTCGAACAACCGCTGTGGACTGAAAAATCCCAGCAGCGAATGGATGCATTGATTGAACGCACCGCGATGCTTGTGCTTCCCGTGTCCGAACACAGCTCCGGAAAAGATGTCCCGGAACCCTCAGCTCCGACGCTTAACCAAGTGCTGGAACTCCTGCTGCTGAACTCCGGCACCGAATGGCGCAAGCGGATTGAACGACTTCTGAAGGGATGCCGTGAGCTGCCGCCGGAGGATGTTCCTCGTCCAAAGAAGTTCAAGAAGAAGAAAACCGAAGACGACGAGCCTGCAAAGACGGATGCTGCCGAATCGAAGCCTGCAAAAGGTGCGAAACCACCAGCTGAGAAGCCAAAACTGGCCGCCTCGTGGGAATCCGATCCATCGTGTCTCGCCGTACTCCGCAGCAGCCTCGAAGCAGACGCCGACGTCGCCACGCTGGAATGGCATTCGAGTGATGCGCAGATCATGCTGGCGGCGGCCGGAGTTCCGATCTTTTCCGGGTTCTGGAATTGGTCCGTGCGAATCGATGACGAAGCCGTTCCTGCTCCGTCGACCTGGAAGTGCAGCTGCTGGTTCCTGGATCCCGAAACAGTCTTTGTAGAAATTGAAGGCGAAGATTCCGCGGCGATCAAACGTGTTCGACAGGTCCTGCTTGCACCTCATGAACGCTTTGCCATTCTCACCGACAGCGTGACCTGCAAAGATCCGAATCGCAAAGTCCAACTGGTGACATCGCTGCCATTGACCGACGGCTGCATTTGTGCGATCGACTCCGTGACTCGCGAGGTGAACATTCTGGCGGGATCACGTTCCGTGCGAACGTTTCCAGTCTGGATGGAAGACGATCGAATTCAGCACACGCTGGGCAGCTACCGCGAACATGATGGACAGCTGGAACTTTCCGGCATCGGGCGTGGCGGAGTCACTCTGCCGCTGGCTCTGGACTGGCATCCTCGCCGCGCCGATGCACCGGCCGATTGGGCTCGCCTGACCGTGACCGAATCACGCCGAGTCGTCCATGAAGATGAAGCGGCCGGTTACCGAGTTCGTATCGGGGATCATCAGGTTTTGATTTATCGCAGTCTGGTGGCCGGAAAGAACAGCCGAGCCGTTCTTGGGCTGCACACCTGGGATGAATCGGTCTACACGAGAGTTCCCAATAAGCCTGGCCCGCTGGAGCCACTGGTGGAAGTCGAAACGCCGGAGTAGCTGGCACTCTGTGTCAGTGATTGGCGGTCTAAGCTGCGATCTACGCTGACGCGGGATTTCACATTTCAAATTTCAGATTTGAAATGTGAAATGTGAAATGTGAAATGTGAAATGTGCCGTCAGCCTCACACCGTCCGTTCAAACAGCTCCGTGGCAACGTTGCCGAAGATGTCGGTCAGTCGGAAGTCGCGACCCGCATGACGGAACGTCAATCGCTTATGGTCAAGCCCCAGTGCATACAGCAGCGTGGCATGGAAGTCGTGCATATGCATTGGATTCTCGACGGGATGAAATCCGAAATCATCGGTCGATCCATAGGTGAGACCCCCTTTGACACCTCCGCCAGCCATCCACATTGTGAATGCCGCGGGATGATGATTGCGACCGTCGCCATTCTCGACAGTTGGCGTGCGTCCAAATTCCGAGCCCCAGACAACCAACGTGTCTTCCAGCATTCCTCGTTGCTGCAAGTCGGTTAGCAACCCCGCAATCGGCTTATCAACCTGTGAGCATTCTTTGACCAGGCCCTCGTTATTCTTCGTGTGATGGTCCCATGTGTAATCCGTAGAGACCTGAATGTAGCGAACACCTTTCTCAGCGAACTTTCGTGCGAGCAGACATTGGCGAGCGAAGTTGTCGGTCGGCTGAGTATCCACACCATATAGCTTCAATGTCTCCGGAGATTCATCGGCCAGGCTCAGAATCTGCGGAACCGTCGACTGCATGCGATAGGCCAGTTCATAGCTGGCAATTAAGCCTTCGATTCCCTGATCGGCGACCGCTTTCTGGAGATGCTGCTGATTCAGCGCCTGGATCAGATCCAGTTGTTCGCGTTGAGCAGACCGGTCGATTTTCGGATTGGAGATATTCGCCATCTTTGCATTGGCAATAGGCGTTTCCGCCGAACCAATCGCGGTGCCCTGATGCACGGCCGGAAGAAACGCACTGCCATAGTTCTGCACACCGCCGTGTCCTCGCGGAGGAGAGATTGTCACGAAGCCCGGCAGGTTCTCGCTTTCTCCACCGAGTCCATAGCTGACCCAGGCCCCGACGCTTGGACGGACGAGATTCGATTTGCCCGTATGCAGATTCAACAACGCTTCGCCGTGAGCAGATCCGTCGGTATGCATCGATCGAATAACGCACATACGATCAGCATGCTTCGCAACATGCGGGAACAACTCACTGATCCAGACTCCGCTTTGCCCATGCTGCTGATACTTGAACGGCGAACCCAAAATGGTCCCGCCCGGTGGCTGCTTACCGCCATACGCCTCTGGAGTCACGGCCTTGCCCGCAAAGTCGTTCAGACGAGGCTTGTAGTCGAACAGATCCACATGACTCGGCCCGCCCCACATAAAGAGGAAGATCACTCGCTTCGCCGACGCCGCAAAATGCGGAAGCCGATCCAGGCTGCTCATCGACGAAGAACCTGCCTGCAACGCGGCCTGTCCAGCCATCGCCGCAAGCCCCACCTGCGCAAACCCCGCCGCGCTGCGAGCCAGCATGGAACGGCGATTGATGGAGTTATAGAAGTTGAAGCAGTTCATTGCAGGTGTTTCCGTTCAGCCTCAGCATCAGATTTACAAAAAGACTTGTTGCCACGAAAATTTTAGACGTCATAAACGGGCATCAATCTTCGATTCGAATATCACCGGTTCTGTAGCTTATATGCAGGTCGGTCCCCAATAAGAGCCCAACGCCCAGCAAAGGAACATCACCTGCGTTGGCTATTACTTCAAGTTCCCTCATCTCTCCCAGCCAATCAATAACGCATAGATAACGTTCAAGATTGATTTCGGAGCCATCTGCCAATATCGCTTTAAGAGTTCCGGTAGTCTCAAGCGAGAGTGAATCCACAAGTCTTTGCGGAAGGACCAGGTCGCCATTAAACCCGGTATCGATCCAAGCATCGATTTCCGTGACCGGAGAGTGTCTACTGTCCAGGATGGATACCGCCACTATGGCACGGCCAAACTCATCGACTCGCCCGGTAATCATCGCCACATCCCCAACTGGACAGCGCCGACATGGCCAATCCGGATCGCATGAGTTCTCTTTCCCGGCAGCGACGTCCGAGCAGCTTTAGTAGCCTCATTAAGGGTTTTTGCCAAAAAGAACGTTCCGGTCTCCGGGTCAATAGCAACAAATTCGTGCAAATGCTCTGCTTCAAGTCGCTTGCGCAGATTGAGGTCGTAGTAAGCCTCGGCTCTTTTCACGAAGTCGTTGAGATCGAACGCTGTTGAATCGAGAGTGCTCATGGAAAACTACTCCACATACTGAAATCGGCTCGAGGCAAACAGTGCATGGCAAGCCATCGTCAATGCTTTCAACGATGCTTCCGCATTGCCCGTGGCCTGCAAACGTGATTCGGTCTGTTGCAGGTAAGAAAGCATAGCCTGCTGTTCATTGTCGGTTGCAACATCACTTACGATCAACTGAAACATTCGCTGAATGCGAGCCTCCAGCGGCTGGCTAACGGTTTCGGACAGAATTCGTCGAGCTGTGATTTCCGCGGTGGCCATCACCATCGCGTCGTTCAGCATAAACAAACCCTGAGTCGGCACCGTGGTTTTGGGCCTCGCCCCGGTTGTCGTGTGAGGATTAGTAAAGTCAAACGCATCGAAGATCTCCGGCAAGTCGTTACGAATCACCGGCAGATAGACACTTCGACAATTGTAGTCCGTCTTCCTTCGAACCGGATTGCTCCCGACTGCAGTCGCCTGATCGCCCAGATACGACACCGTCGAATCCATCGCCGTCAATTCCAGAGTACCGGCCGCGGCCAGCATCGCATCACGTAATGATTCCGGATCCAGACGCCGCCGATTCGCTCGCCACAACAAGATGTTCTCTGGATCTTTGTCTGCGTGGGTCGGTTCATATTGGCTGCTCAAACCAAATGTGCGACTCAGCACAATCCTGCGAATCAGCTTCTTGAACGACCAGCCGTCCTGAATCAGTTCGCTGGCGAGATAATCCAACAGCTCCGGATGACTGGGCGTTTCGCCTGTTCGACCAAAGTTGTCGACCGTGCGAACAAGCCCTCGCCCCGTCAGGTGATGCCAGATCCGATTCACCTGAACTCGCGCTGTCAGTTGCCCCGATCGACGCGATGGATCTGTTAGCCACTGACTGAACTCAATACGGCCACTCTGCTTCTCGGGCAGTGGAGCGACCGCGTCATCACAAAGCACCCGCAGGAATCCTCGAGGGACCGTTTCCCCCGGCGCATCATGTTTGCCGGCGATACGAATCGCTTCGTTGATTGGTGTCTCCAGTTCCACTGGCATCATGGCTCGCGGAGGAATCTGCGGAGGATTGGCGAGCAGATCCTGCAACTCTTTTAACAACGCTTCCTGTGCCGCGACTCGCTGCTCCTTCGGCTGCGAAGCATCTTTTGCGGCCTCAGCAAACCCATCGGGATCGGAGGCCAATTTGGCTGCGATCGCTGACTCATCGGCCTGCTTCAGAGTTTCCAGAACAGCCTTTACTTTCTCCATCTGAGCATTCTTGCCGGGGCGTTCTCGCCAATACGTTTCGTAAGCGGCGTTGAGCTGTTCTCCCTGTTCGCCGAGCCCCGCGAGTCGCTCCATGACACGCTGTTCACCAAGCATATAACGCTGTTCCATAACTTTCGTTGATGTCAGGATCCCGGCCATGGCGTAGTAGTCAGCCGTCGGAATCGGATCGAACTTGTGATCATGACATCGAGCGCAGCCAACGGTTTGGGCAAGGACTGCTCGGCTGATGGATTCCAGCTGCTCATCCGCCACGTCCATGCGCTGACGATCGGGATTGACGCCCAGCAGCACCTTCGGCCCGACAACAAGAAACCCGGCCGCAATTCTTTGTCGATCCCTTTGCTCTAAGGTTTCGTAAGGCAGCAAGTCGCCCGCAAGCTGCTCCAGCAGGAATCGATCAAACGGCATGTCCGCATTGACGGCATCAATCACCCAGTTTCGATATCGCCAGGCTTCGCGGAAGAGAAAGTTTTCATCGAGCCCATTCGAATCCGCGTACCTCGCGAGATCGAGCCAATGCCGTCCCCACCGCTGACCGAATTGCGGAGACGCCAACAGCTCATCAACCAGACGTTCCATCGCCTGCGGAATCGGCAGCTCCTGAAACTGCTGAATCTGAGCCTCCGTTGGAGGCAATCCCACCAGCTGAAAACAGGTGCGTCGAATTAGATCAATCGGTACAGCATCGGCAACGGGATGTAGTCCGTCGGCTTCCTGCTTCGCAAGCACAAAGCGATCGATGTCCGAACGAGCCCACTCCTGATTCTGAACCGAGGGTACCTCTGGTCGAGTCAACGGATGAAACGCCCAATGACTTTTTCCAGCGATCGGATCAGACGGATTCTCAATCACATTCGTCTGAGCTGTGGCCGGAGCCGGCGCGCCCATTTTGATCCACGCTTCCAGCCTGGCAATGTCGTCATCGTTCAGTCGTTCTGTTGGTGGCATCAGCAGATCAGGATCGTTGTAATGCACGGCTTTGATCAGCAGACTTGCAGCCGGGTCCCCAACAACAATCGCGGTTCCTCGATCACCACCTCGCATCCACGCGTCGGGCGAATCGAGCAAC
This sequence comes from Planctomycetaceae bacterium, assembly GCA_044378235.1. Taxonomy (GTDB): domain Bacteria; phylum Planctomycetota; class Planctomycetia; order Planctomycetales; family Planctomycetaceae; genus SXXK01. Next base: position 2,770 of record JBILXT010000228.1, on the reverse strand, counting down.
AGGCCGCCCTCCTGCTTTCCAGCCTTCAGCGAATGACACGAGTAGCATCGCTGCACCAGCAACGGGCGAATGTGTGTTTCAAACCACGCGATACCGTCGGCTTCCGACCTGGCTGCTACGGACTCCTCCTGCGCCGAGGTGATCGGTGCCAACATCAGGAGACAGATAACGACGCGAAGAAACATAGAGGTTCATTTCAGCAAGGGATCACAATCGATGGAGATCAACTCGACCGGTAGAGAACAATCTGACATCAATTCGTGGCCGGAGAAACAAATTCCAGCCAGCCGAAGCGATCTGGTGCATGAAAACTGCCGCGAAGTGTCGGTGATGCGGCCAGAAACCCACCATCGGCTTTATCATGACGGTACAGATTAATCTTCCAGCGAGTTCCCGCCGCTGGCATTTTATCACATAGGGCAGACAGCGGAATCCGAGCCTCCAATCGCCACACCTTTGCGGACTCATCAATCTTTACTGACGATTCTGCGTTCGCCGTCCAGGCAAAGTCTTTGTCCGGAAGATTCAATTTCAGATCCAGAGTTTCTCCACTGGGGGACCACTCGAACTCGGTATACCGATTCATCTGCTCGGGATCAGAACCAATAAAGGCTTCGACAACATCGTAATCCCAAAGGCCCAGAGGTTCTTCCTTTGAAGGCGGCGACCAGACACTCAGTTCTCGATACGGGCACTCATAGCTCAGATAGAGGAATTTATCCGACCAGAGAACACGAACCGGAGTACTCAGATTCGGTTTCGCATGAGCATTATTCGACTGGTACTCGAGGCGGATCGGACTTGCCTTGCTCCATTCGACGTCGTCAAGAACACCGTCCGGCACAAAGTCTCGCGTGATATGTGCCGCTTTAACGACAGGCAACGGCATTGATCGCGCGAAGAGGCGTTGAGCATTGTCGAAATAGACTTTACGACAAACCTCAGGTGACAACTGAATGCTGTTGATCAGCCAATTGCCCTGAATCGGAGTCATATGAGCCCAGTCGCGATCATCTGTCTCCATCCATCGCCAGCACTTCATAAAGAATTCAACAGCGTCATCGTCCGTCGGATTTTCAGCATCGCCCCCCGATCCCAGAATCAGTTTGTTGTAGACCATAAAGTCGGTAGCAAACAGAATTCGATCCTGATGCTTCTCGAATAAGTCTCGCACCTTTGCCGGATCATGACGCCCCAGTTCCGGGATGCGAGCCGCCATGTCGGCGTGCATGTTGGGGTATCGATCCAGAGCCTGCTCCACCCAGTCCAGTTCTTCCGGGTTGTTGGCAAAGTGCACGCAGACAAAAGTCGTTTGCGCGTGTTTTTCGATCACTCGGTTGAGGGCATCCAGCAGTTCCATCCGAGGAGGATGGACACTGGCATCGCCAAACCACCAGCTACGATGGTCCTTTAACTCTGTCCAGCGTTCGTTCTTGTCGTCATACGGGAGCCAAAATGCCTTTGGATCACCCACATGAATTGAGACCGGCATGCTGAGTTCACCGCAGCGTTTCCAGACCGGATCAAGTTTGGGATCGTCAATGCGAATCAGTTTGCCGGAACCATCTTTCAGAAACAGCCCCAGCCGCTTGAACTCTTTCAGCCCGGCAGCTCCCAGTCGATGGCCTTCTTCGATTTGTTTCACCGCACGATCGCTCCAGTCGGGGTCGTCCCAGCCAGAGTAATCCAGAATCATGTGATGCAGAAACCGCCCGGGGTAAAGTGACTCTGACAATTCTCGTGACTTCTGAAAATCGGACGCCTGCCCTTCTTTTGCGGTAACTGTACCGGAACCGAGCACGCAGCCAATTCCGACTCCGGATCGATCCAGAATGCCAACGGCCCGATGATAGCGTTCCGCGGAGGTTTCAATATGCTGATGCAGGTCAATAATTCGATGCTCACGCCGCCAGATATCTGGTGACATGGCATCGATCAGAGGCTGGTTGTGTGTCGTTGATGGAGACTGAGCGTTCGCAGAATCCACGGCCACGAAGCTCATCCCCATCAACACAAGCGACAGGGATGCAAGGTGCACTCTACGAACTGCCAAAGAGAATTCGCTCATGGCTTAACATCCTTTTTCTTTGCCTTCTTTTTCTTGTCGGCCTTTTCCTCCGCCGGCTCTCGTCCGCCATTCGCTGACAAAGTCCGCCACCAGTCCGGTCCTTCGGCATTCACAGCCGCATTGTGCTGAATCAGTTGTTCGCGCATTTTCTGAAACTGAGCGGCCTCCTGTCGCTGCAGATCGGTCTGCTCAAGTTCATCCTGCTGCAGATTGTAGAACTCAAACTCTGTCAGCTCTGCATTCGCGAGAATCTTCCAGTCGTCCACTCGCATAGCGATTTTCCTGTTCGGCGCCATATGCAGTCGCCAGAACAAGGGCTGTGGTCGCTCGATGCGATCTGCTTCTCCTTTGAGAACCGGCAGGACGTTGACTCCATCCAGCACTTTGTCCGAAGGCACTTCCTGTCCGGCAACGTCCAGCATGGTGGGGAACATGTCCGAGCCGATGATCGGTACACTGACCGTCGTGCCCGGTTCAAGATGACCGGGCCAGCGAACAATCCCGGGGACTCGAATCCCGCCCTCATGCAGATCGCGTTTTCGACCTCGCAGGCCGCCACTGGAACCACGTCCGGGAGACTTGATGCCATCTCCTTCCGGACCGTTGTCCGACGTGAAGAAGACAAAGGTTTCGTCCCCCAACTTCTGCTCATCCAGAGCAGCCATCAAGGTGCCAAAGGCGGAATCCATCTGAGTCACATTC
>JBILXT010000709.1:0-3227 GCA_044378235.1 Planctomycetaceae bacterium | reverse complement strand
GAATTCTCTCTGCAGTCGATATTCTCTCCAAAAACTATGTCGCGGCTTTCATGTCTCGTATCGCTTTGTTTGCAGCAGCAAAACCGCGTGGTTTAGCGTAGTCCTTGGGCGGAGAGGAAAATAGTTCATGTCAGCACTCACCGAAGGCGACTCGGCAAGCAACCAGAGTTCGCGGGCGGAACGGGAACTAGTCGTCGTGTGGGTGTCCCCAGGATCGCTCAGCGCGGTTTTTGCACTTTGCTGTGCCCCCTTCGGGCTTTTTAGCTCGATCAACTACTTCATCGAGTTACGGGAACAGGAGAACCTACCGCAGATATGGACGACTTCCGTTTCTCAGAACGTTTCTGTCATCGCGACAGACATGTTTCTGCGCGTCGGCATCTGCGTCGTGATCGGATGGGTAACGGGCTCGGTGTTGGCGGCCGTCTTCAATTCGGTAATGTACCGGACGGGCGGCCTGCGGCTGCGAGTGCGGGAAGCCGACCCGGCCATGTCAGAGTCGCCGCGCTGGCACGCGTGGGCGTTTAAACTCGGCAAATTCTTAGGCAAATTCTTAGGCAAATTCATGGCGAAGAAAGAATGATTTCATGTGCTCTGTGCCGGCATGGCAGTCCGGCGGGTTGATTGTCTGTCGCACGGTCGTACGCCGCTCGGCGATTCGATGATGGAACAACTACGAACCAAGTGTGGGCTGACGGTCAGTCGGCGAATTGAAAGCAGTTAGCCGTCCAAATGTTCAATGAACCGCAACTGAGTAATCGCCCGACAAGTCGGTCAAGCCGAGCGGCCAACAACGCGGTTGTTGCATTCCCAGTCTCCTGGCCGCGTCCCGTCTTACCTCGGACGTTCAACGCAAAAGGGACACTTCGTGTGATAGGTGGCTCATCCTAAGCGTCCTTAGAACGATGACGTTCGCTGGCAACTCTGTTCAGCACCATTGCTCCGACTGACCGCATGACAGACTCTCAACGGGAAACATAATGGACACAATATTAGTCGTACTGGCAGTCACTGCAGGGGTTTTGGGACTTCTCTGGCTTACACGTCGATTCATGCGAATCCTTCCTTCGTCGGCGAACTCCTCTGCCACAAACGCACGGGTACTTTGGGCTGTGCTTGCCATCGGGGTGTTGTCGTTTTGGCTCAACTCACTTGACTCCATGTTGGCGGAGGAAAAATGGACGTTTCCGTTTTGCGAAAACTTGGTTTGGCTGATCCTGTTGCCAACTCTATTTGTGAACTGCGTGAGGCGCGGCTTCGCAAAACATCCTGACACATCTCCTTTCACGCAAATCCCCGTTTGCGACCCTCCCTTGCCCTCCACGCCGCATTCGGGTACAGATGAAATCAAACCCGGTGACGAACATCCGTGCATCGGCGGTTGATCTAGCCAGCTAACAAAACGCTGAACCCATAAGTTAATGTCGGTCGTTATACAAAAACAAAAGAGGTATGCAGCAATGGATGAGGCGGAAGTATTCCTGTGGGAATTGCAGCGAGGGGAACTTGAGGCCACCGAAAACAACAGCGATACCGCTCCCAGCGGAGAAAGGCCGTGTCCAATTTGTGGAACCCGCATGGCCGTCGAGAACATTTCAGGGGTCAGTATTGATCTCTGCGCGAAGCACGGTGTTTGGCTCGATCGGGGAGAGTTGCCAAAAATTCTCGCCAGCAGAGATACGTCGGTCAGCAAGAAATACGCCGATGTCCTCGGTAAAGTGCCAACCGACGGTGTAATGTGCAGCGTCTTTGACATTTTGTGGCCCTTTTATTTTCTGTTTCTCGTCGAGGGCTCGTCAACGAAGTGATTCGCACTTTTACGTTACCAAACTGATGGCAGTCACAGTTGAGCCGTCTTACAGACTGGCCTCACAACATAAACCCAACAAAGGAATAACCAATGGTGGAGATTTTGATGCTCTTCGGCGTCGCGTTGATCGACGTGAAGTGGACCCCGGTTTTCGGACCAGCAGTTAAGGTGGATAGAGGATCACTGGAATTGCGGCATGGAGAATGGGTATCGTGGCAGTTCCTGGAGAGCTGTTATGCCACGAGTTCGTCGAAGATTTGATGCGAAGTTTAAATCGCGAGTTGCTTTGGAGGCAATTCGAGGGTTGAAGGCCATCAGTGAGATTGCCAAGCAGTTCAAGGTCCATCCGAATCAGGTGACGCTTTGGAAGAAGCAGTTGCTCGAAGGAGCCGAAGGGGTGTTTGACGGAGGCGTTTCCAGTGGTAAGAAGTCAGACGATGAGCCTGAGTCAGCCGAGCTCTATGAGCAGATTGGCCGCATGAAGGTCGAGCTGGAGTGGCTCAAAAAAAAAGTTGCCGAGAACTCGTGAGACCGCTCTGCAGTGGATCGACTTCAATCATGACACCCTGAGTGTTCGTCGTCAGTGTCAGCTGCTGGGGATTCATCGTTCGCAGTTGTACTACGAGCCGGTTCCGGAGACAGAAGAGAATTTGCGTCTGATGCGAATGATCGATGAGCAGCATCTGAAGACTCCATTCTGGGGTTCTCGAAATATGCTGGTGTTTACATCGAAGCAAATTGGCCGCCCGGTCAATCGCAAGAGAATCCAGCGTTTAATGCGATTGATGGGCTTGGAAGGGATTGCTCCCGGTCCATCCACCACCAAGCGCCACCCAGGCCACAAGGTGTATCCTTATCTGCTGCGAGACATTGTCGTTGATCGTCCCAACCAGGTTTGGTGCAGCGACATCACGTATCTTCCTCTGCGCCGCGGATTCCTGTATCTGGTGGCTGTCATGGACTGGTACAGCCGCCACGTTCTGAGTTGGCGACTGTCCAACAGCATGGACGTGGAGTTCTGTCTGGCGGCTTTGGATGAGGCTCTTGAACAGGGCGTCCCTGAGATCTTCAACACAGATCAGGGCGTTCAGTTCACAAGCCGGGCGTACACAGAACGACTGTTTGCTCGCGGGATTGAGATCAGCATGGATGGTCGTGGCCGAGCCCTCGACAACGTCTTCATCGAACGGCTGTGGAGATCTCTGAAATACGAAGACATTTATCTGAAGGGTTACGACTCAGGAGCCGATTGTCATAAAGGACTGATTGATTACTTCAAATTCTATTGCCACGAACGCCCTCATCAGTCCCTGGACTACCGCACTCCGTGGGAAGTCCATAACAGCCGCTCCTGACCACGCCCGATCCACCTTAGCGATCGCCCCCGCTGGTCCGAAAACCGGGGTCCACTTCAGAA